>DUFZ01000019.1 GCA_013331635.1 Candidatus Woesearchaeota archaeon
AGAGGGGATGGAAAATCTGGCACCAAAAACACTGGAAGAGATGGACTTAGGATGCCAAGGCCAGGATTGGCAGGCCTGCCAAGTTGTTATCGATGAGGGAACAGTTACCATTCGCTATTAGGAGGTTTAACTATGGAAGAAACAATACTTAAAATAAATGCGCCAGCGCCGGTATTTACCGCGCAGGCATTTCAGAACAATGAAACTCGTAAAATCAGCCTGATGGATTACCAAGGGAAATGGGTGGTCCTGGTTTTTTATCCTGCCGATTTCACTTTCATCTGTCCAACTGAATTGGGAGATTTAGCGGATCATTATCTGGAATTTCAGCACTTGGGAGCAGAAGTGCTGAGTATAAGCACTGACACGGTGTTTGTGCATAAAGCCTGGCATGATAATTCCAAGACCATCGCTAAAATTAAGTTTCCGATGGTTGCTGATCCAACCGGAAAGATATGTAAAGCTTATGGGACCTATATTGCTGAAGAAGGCCTGAGCTTACGAGGAACTTTTCTGATTGATCCGGAGGGAATACTTAAAGCCTTTGAGATTCATGATAATAGTATCGGGCGCAGCAGTACGGAGTTGTTGCGTAAAGTCAAGGCAGCGCAATTTGTCCGTGAGCATGGCGGCGAAGTCTGTCCGGCAAACTGGGAGCCAGGAAAACAAACTCTACGGCCAGGATTGGATCTGGTGGGGAAGATATGAACATTAACCAACGGAAGGTAGATTATCCTGTAGATAAGCTCTTTCCTAATCGCTGGTCGCCACGGGCATTGTCCGGAGAGCCCATCACTGATGAAGAGCTTTTTACGTTGTTTGAAGCAGCACGCTGGGCGCCGTCGTCATACAACAACCAGCCATGGAGATTTATTTACGCCAAACGAGATACCCCCTCCTGGGAAAAGTTGTTTAGTCTCCTGGGAGAATTTAATCAAAGCTGGGTAAGGAATGCGGCAGTACTGCTGGTTATTGTTTCTAAAAAAACGTTTGATCATAATGGCAGTCCTTCTAAAACGCACTCATTTGATACGGGAGCTGCCTGGGAAAACCTGGCCTTGCAAGCTTCCCTCATGGGTCTAGCTGCTCATGGTATGGAAGGATTTGATTACGATAGAGCAAAAAAAGAATTGCATATTCCAGATGGTTATCAAGTGGAAGCGATGGCAGCTATGGGGAAGCTAGGCAAGAAAGAAGATTTGCCGGCGGCATTACAAGAACGTGAACAGCCTTCCGATCGTAAACCAATAGAATCTTTCATTCATGAAGGGACGTTTAAAGCATAGGAGGGGGAAAAAATGGCATATGAAGCACAAAATTTTGAGCGGTTGATTGGAACGCCGGGATTCAGCGAACAATTACTTAAAAATCATTTTACTCTGTATCAGGGGTATGTGGCTAATACAAATAAGTTAGGGGACTTGCTCTTGGCAATGAACCGGGATGGAAAAAGCGCTACACCAGAATATGCGGAATTAAAACGCCGCTTCGGGTGGGAATTTAATGGCATGCGCCTGCATGAATTATATTTTGGCAATATGGCTAATGGTGGAAAGGGAATTATCCAGCAAGCGTTGTTGTATTCTTTTATTACCAATCAGTTCGGCTCATTTAACCAGTGGGAGGCAGACTTTAAGGCGACGGGAGCACTGCGGGGAATTGGCTGGGTTGTCCTCTACTATGACCATACTGGCAAACGATTATTTAACACTTGGGTGAACGAACATGACGTGGGGCATCTGAGCGGCTGTGTTCCATTATTAATCATGGATGTATTTGAACATGCTTTCATGCTTGATTACGGGTTAAAACGGGTTGATTACATCGCTGCTTTCTTTAAGGCTATCGATTGGGATGCAGTTGCTGGAAGATTTGAAGCGGCGAGAAGATGAAACGGAAATATCTTGTTTTAAGCATTGGTCTTTTCATCTGCAGTATAGTGGTCTTGTTTCTCATTTTTGAATATTCCACTCAACAAACTACTTCTGCTGCCTGCTGTCAGGAATGCCAGGAAGCGTTTAGCTCCAGCCCGGCTGCAGTTGGACCGTCTCAGGCACGCTGCGGTGAGTTTACGACGGGGAGACCTTTGAGCCCAGAATGCCAGCAGTATTTTGATGGTAATCGAGTGATGGTTTCGGAATGTGCGAAAGAGTAATTTTTAATAGGTTTAAAACCTAATTCATTTTAGTATATTTCAGGCACAATATATTTTGTGAGTGATGGCTTGGCCAAGAGGTGAGCCGAGAACTACTATCGTTAATCAGAATTTATAGTGCGGGACAAAAATAATTGAAAAAAATTTACCCCGCACTATAGCACTATATATGAAGGACACAACAATTTTGTTCAATTAATTGTGTCCTTCAGTATATTGGTGCTTTCTCTCTCACCAGACTCACTTTCTTTGGACGAGACTTTGAGTGAAAAAGCACGAGGCGAACGGCCTGCCATCACTCACCGTTCGGATTGTGCCATATTTCAACAACATTTAAATAATCCTTTATATTACTCTTTCTTATGAAAAGAGTGTTGTTGATAGGTGTACTCTTTGGCCTTCTTGCTTCATTAGCATCAGCAGCAGAGCCGCGTATGAATCTGACGCCCAGCTATCCTTTTCCCAATGAGCATCTTCAATGTCGGTATCTGGATTTCCAACCTGGAAATGTACTCGAATTCTTCTGGTACCATAACAACCGCCTTATTGAACGAAAAGTAATCGATAAGCCATCTACTCTATTTACTCAAATAACTGTTCCCTTGGATAAAGTTCAATGTCAAATCAATGCCCTTGATCCTGCAACCCTCGAACGAAATTTTGCTGTTGGTTCTAAAACTGTAACTGTGGGACAATTCCCCTGCAATGATGGCAAGGATAATGATGATGATAATTTAATTGACTTGCAAGATCCGGGGTGTTCGGCACGGAATGATAAAACGGAAAGCCAGGCTGATGTTGCTGAACTTTTGGCTGCTTTTTGTAGCGAGAATCCTGACAATCTTCAATGCCTTAAGCTGGGGCTTACTGATTTGAGCAGCCTCTGCCAGCAGCATCCTGAAAACCATCTCTGCCTGAATCAGGAAGCGCTTAATCTGGCAACTTCTTTTTGCCCGGAGAATTTAGAGGATCCTCTCTGTGCCGGCAATAACAATATTGTACGGATGTGCACTCAGGAACCTAATGACTTGGCTTGCCTTTTCTTGGCTTTTACCGTCATTAACTGCAGGCAGGGAAGCTGTCTGGAGCTCAGTGAGAATGATAAAGTATTGTTCTGCGGGCTGAAACAATATTATTTTTGTCAAGCTGCTGAAGTTCAGGTCAATCCGGGGCATATTGGAGAACCCTGTTTTGAAGGTTCCTGTTTTGAAGGGGTATGCAATCAGCAAGAGATCTGTATGGAAGCGGAAATAAATTTTAATCCTGGTTTTGTCGGTAATCCTTGCTTTGAGGGGGCTTGTTTTGAAGGGGTTTGTAGTGCGGAGGGACAATGTGAAGCTGCTCCTCTAGTGGAAGAAGAACCGGTAGTAGCACTTCCAGCAAATCGACCGGAGCCGGAAGCGCATCAGAACGTTTCATCAAAAGCCGGACCACTTCCACAAATCAAGCCAGAACAACGGGAGAGTATTCCACTTCCACCAGCACCGGAACCAAGCGTTGTTATCAAAATCCCATCGGTGTGCGGGAATGCGGTGTGTGAAGAACTGGAGAGTAAAATGTGCCCACAGGACTGTGAAACGAAAATTGCGTCGAATGGAAAATATATCAGCTTTCTTGCCGCGCTGGTAATTATTGTTGGCGGCGGGGTGGGATATGGCGCATATAAACTCATTAAGAAAAAGAAGAAAGGACATTCTTAAGAGAGGTGAATAATAAATATGGATGATAGTGAAAATATTGCTAATGAAAATATTGCTAAATTAGGCAGAATGTTGTATACCACCATACTTGAGCAAAACCAAGCACTTAAATTGGAACATCAAGGAGAAACCATCTGGATTGACACTATCACTGGCAAATATGAACTTGGAGAAGGAATTCCAGCAGTAAATAGGCTGATAGAAAAGCTTCAAGTACCTGATGGACGCAACTTCTATTCCCGCCGAATAGGACTTCTGGATACCTTCTGATTATTGGTGAGCATTCTTTCTTCCATCCAGAATTTTAAAATACTACTAAAAAGTAATAAAAGTATAGAAAGATTTATAAAGTTGGGCTGATTTGAGAGTTCTAGAGAAACATAATGTGAGGTACCTAAAAATGACTAATACACCACAACCCGATTTTAAAGTAGCTTCAAATGGAGGAGTAACTGCCTTATATGTCGTTAATCCCGGAATACTTGCGTTAGATAATCCAAATTATATTGGAAAACCATTCTTGTTTCTTGCTAATCGTATAGATGCCGAACTTCCTGCACCTGAAGTTGAGGATGGTGTTGGTGGGATTAAGCCTTATGCAGGACGGCAAACTGATCTAGAGGCATTATTGCAAGGGAGAACAACACAAGGAACGCTTCCTGAATTTGTTACTATCAATGATGAACAGGTTGCCATGGAAAAATTGCTAGGTGGAATATGGCTCAGCCGGCTATATAATGCTGGCTTGAGAGGATTATATGTTCCTTTTTCATTCGGTCTCTTTCATCAAGAAGATGTGAAAGATTGGAAAGCACAAGGACCTAGCGTTCGAACGGATTTAGATCAATTCAAGCTTGTTCTGGCGCAGTATGATGCACAAAAACAGCGACCAGCACCAGTACAACATCTGGGATTATTAAAGAGAATACTGCGTCCGTTTGTTGGGCCTGCTATGGAGAGATAATAAAAAATGACCCCTGAAACTTTTAGCATTCCAGAACGGCAAGAACCATTCAATTTTCTCCCCGGACGAAGGGAAGGAGATACTCTCTATCTAGGCAGTATTCCTTCCTGGGCCTTAACCTATGCGGGAGTCGATGGACGATTTTATGGAACGGCAAAGGAATGCGCACAGGCGAATGAATTGTATTGGGATTTAAAAGAAACTCAATAATTTCAAACAACTTCCCGTAATTCTTCTCTATATCCAGTATTCCATAACTGCTCTGATTTTAATTGGACTCTTCCATCCAGCTTTTCGTACTTTCGATGCACGCCAACAATGGCATGCTCTTCATCGATAAAAGGACCATCACTGTCTGGAGCGTATCGGAAAAACAGTTCTTCCACCAATCCCTGCTTAGCAAAATGAGTCACTTTTCCTAATCCTAAATCACCATAGCCGGTCCTTTTGACTTGGTAGGCATGGACATCTGAGCCGGGAATAGTATAGGCGATAGGCGCACATATCGCTAAATCTGTTTTCGTGCCAATATGTTCATCAATATCTGCTCCGGTTAAAGGAGTCTCATTTTTTTCAAATACAAAATTAGCCGGAAGGAGATAGAGTTGTAACTGCCTGGCCAAATCTAAGGAGTCAGAAGCATTGGTAAAGCGGGCTACCCTGGCGATGGATCGATGTGAACCATCATACACAAACGCGCCATCTTTTTTGGCACTGCCAGCGAGATAATCAGAAAATTGCCCATAGGATGGAGCAGGAGAAAAGCGCGGCGCAACATGATCCAGAATAATCTTATCTTCCCTTAATCTTTGGGCTAAAGTTTGCCCATTGGCAATAATCAAACAGCCCTTGGCCCAGTCATTTTCTTCTCCTTCAATGGCTGGCTCACCTTGCGCTGAATAGGCTCGTCCGTGCTTGATGTGGGGAAGAACCGGGGATAAATTAGTATCTAGATGATACTGCACTAACCACTCAAACAACTCACTCATGTACCCCTGTATACACATACCTATATTTATATCTATCCCTAGCAATATTTTTATTTTCATCCTTTTTAACAGATATATTTATTAATAAATAAAAAATTATTAGTATAAATATGAAAATTGATAAGGATGCAGTCTTTTTGTACTCGGAAAACGCCCGGGGCAAAATAAAAGAAATTGCTATGCGGCTTAAAAAAAGCTCTCAACGGGTAAAATATTCTCTCGCAGTTCTGGAAAAAGAAAAAGTGGTCTATAACCCTTACTGCATATTTGATTACTCCCATCTGGGGCTGATCCTTTTCCGGGTGTATTTTAAAGGGGGCTATATTGGAGATAATGATACCAAGGCTATCCGTAATACTCTCAATAATAATCCTTACTTGCTTTCCATGTATGAATTGAGCGGAGAATTTGACCTGGTCCTGGAAATTGCGGTGCCCAATCCTTCTCGTTTCAATAAAGAGCTTCGGAAAATGACCAGCCAAATACCTTCCTTAAATACGTACAAAATCCTGCTTAATGTGGTTACTCACATCTATCCTCGGAGTTATCTCTCCAAAAATCTTCTGGGCAAGAACCAAGAGCCAAGCATTATCATCGGTGGGGATAGGGAGATAGAGAATTTTAGCCCCAAGGAAATGGCGGTGCTGAAACATCTTCTTGATAAACCTACCCAGAGGCTGACTACTCTTTCTGAGCAGGCCAATCTTAATATCAAAACGGTTATGAGCACGCTTCATGAACTTCAGCATCGAAAAACCATCCGGGGCTTCCGTTTTATTATCGACCACAACCAGCTGGGAATCAATAAATTCCGGCTCTTCCTTAAACTGCATAACTACACTGAAGAAGGCGAGAACCAGCTGATGAGCTATCTACTTAAGACCAAGGAGATTGTTCAAGTCAACAAAACTGTTGGGGACTGGAATATGGAAGTGGACTTAGAAACTCCGGACAAGGTTCGAATGCGCTTGGTTGTTTCTGAAATCAGGGAGAACTTCAAGGATCTTATTGAAACGTTTAACATCATGGAGTTCTACCGGTATTATAAGAAGTCCTATTTGCCGACGTATTTATTTGAGCAAGCATAGAAAAAGTAATATTGATGAAAAAAGCAAAGAAAAAAAACAAAAAAATAACCGTATCCGATACTAATTCTGAAGAACTAATATGGTTTTCTTTTTCGGTAACATTCCCGGCAATAGACCGGTTTTCCTTCGGTAGGCTTGAAGGGCACTTCGCATTCCGAGCCACATTCTGAGCAGGTAGCTTTATGCATCTCTCGAGGTCCGTCGCTGAACGATCGTCCTCCACTTCCGCCTCCCCTATTTCCAAATTCTCTCATCTGTATATTTCCTCCTGTTTATAACTTATATAGAAAACTCCTATATTGTTACTATAATCCTCATATTTCACTTTCTATTTATAAAGCTTTGGGTGGGTTAATTTCATAACCCCAATAAACTTGTCGTAGGGAAATAGTTT
>DUFZ01000031.1 GCA_013331635.1 Candidatus Woesearchaeota archaeon
TGCTTCAATTATGCAACACAGCAACTCAAACCCCATTTTTTCCAGAATTTTGGTAATTTCCTTTGCTTTCATCAAAGGCAACTTGTCAGACATCCCTATGCCTCGACTTCAATGTGCTGTAAACTCAAAAATTTAATTCTTTCTTCGGGTATTCCTTTAACTTCCAGATACAATGAAATGGCCTCTTTTGTCCGTTCCATAAGTTCATCGTACGTTTTTGCCTGGGTATGGCATCCCGGAAGCTCCACTACTTCTGAAATTAAGTAACCATCTTCCCCCTGTTCTACCAATACAGTAAACTTTTGTGTCATAGAGAAGGCTTATGTTTAATAGTATATATAATTTTCGTTAGAAAATTACTAGCCTGTTTAGTAGTGATATTCCCTTATCTTAGTTGTAATTCTCTTTGCACTTTTGCCGCTTTTTCCGCCGGTTCCAACCAAGAAACTTTACTTTGAGGATTTTGAGGAAAAACGATACCTGCCGCCGGTTTGTCCCAAGATAGTTCATCCGAAATTTTATAATCGATAGATTCCCGATTTTCCACAAATCCGTAGGAAGGATCCCCCGGTCTAATGTGGCTGTAATCCAATTCCACCGCCAAAAGACGGAATTTACGCAGTCCTTCTGCTAGGCGGTCAGTTTCTGGCTGATAGTAGCGCAGATTCTTTCCAAATTCATCAACGACTGCTTTCTCTATACCACGAAGATGAAGCATTTGGTTGATCTGTAGGGGTGTGTACCGTTTGAGGCTTTTGTCTGCCCTCCAGGAAAGGTTACGGTCAACCATGCGCACGAACGATGTTTTTCCATCCTTGTACAGCACCGCTGCCGTATAGGTCCCGCGGGCAGCACTTTGGAACATCTGTTGCTTGAAAGCATCGATGGGTTGAAAAAAGTTAGCTACAACTACATCAATAGTGCTAAGAGTCGGAGTAGAGTTCTCACGAACCAGAACATTTGCCTCCCCTTGACGCTGAACCGCATATAACCCCGAATCTTCCAGACGGTCGCAAAGGTATTGAACTGCTCTTTTTTTCTCGGTACGAGTAACCATCAGAACCAAAAAATCAACCTTATTTAACTCTTTTTTGTTATCTTTAATAGGTAGTTACAATGGAAAGATTTATAAATAAACTCCCTTTTTTCAGAGATAATGAATTCAGAACAAGCCAGATTAATCCGAAACTATGAAAGAGTTCCTACCACTCGAGGCAGTCAGATAGGTCTTCTGATGGTTATGGGATATACAAAATTATGTGGTCGTCCTTTAGAAATGTGTGAAGATAAACAAATTCATGCGGTTGCACGAAGATTATACCAAAAAGCACTGGACTTTAAGCTACCCCCAGAATTATCCTCAGAAGAACAACTTAGGAATCAGAGAAAGAGCTTCTTAGCTCGTGATTATCGCGCCTGGGCTGATAACTTATATGAAATTTTTAACATCCAACCAAACCAGCGTGATAGATATTCCCCAGCTGATCTAGAAGCACAATTATTGGAATAAAACTTTTATAAATTTCTCGGTACTAAATAACGCTGACCAGAAACTGTTGTATCTCACTCACTTTATGCGGATTCAAAGAAAGATGGTCATCAGATCCTCCCCCAGTTCTCTTCGCTAAAACTATAATCCATTCATCATTCACTAATTCTTTCAATGCTTTCTCAATTGCTTTCTTTCCTTGATGTGTATTTCGATAATGTTCTGGAATACCTTTCATAACAAAATCGAAAGGAGTGTGTTTCCCACCCCAAACATTGCCCCGAATCAACTTCTGAAGAATCAGTTTTTTCAAAGTATCTATCTCATCCATAGTTTATTGATATGAAACATATTAATAACTGTTTCCTTCACTTTTTATATATCGATATACAATAACAAAAGATTTAAATAGTAGCTTAATTTTACAACGAACATGAAAGAAGAATCACTTTTTCTGGACTATGTAGGTGACAATCCGCGGATGAGGATAGTACAATACTTCATCGAAGGCCGTGATTTTGACTACACCCTCACTGACTTATTGAATGCTGGTATAAGTTGGGGAACGTTAAATACCTTAGTCCCTAAGCTGTTAGAATTAGGAATTATCGTCAAAACCAGAAAAATTGGCCGAGCTACACTCTACAAAATTAATCAACAGAACATAGCGGTCAAACAATTAATTAACCTATATGATAGTTTACTGATAGAAAAACTCAGCTCCTTAGAGCAGGAAACCTTAATTCCAGCATAAAATGAAACAGAATAATCTGCACAGTGTACCATAGAGCATCCTAACTCCTTGTTGGAGTACTCATTGTAGTTGCTTGACAGGTGACTACAGCGACGGGGTGCGGTGGTATTCACCATGGCACAAAAGAGATGGAAAGGTAAGAGTGGTTACGTTACCCCTAGTTTAACTATATCAAAAAAAGAATTAATTCTGTATGATTTATTCTTAAATCCAATTTACGATAATTGGGAAGACTGGCGTGACGGCATGCGTGATTGGTTTGGTGATAATAAATTAATTAAGAAATTGAATGCAACTATGAAGCAGGTGTATAGCGAGAATTATGAAAAAAGAATAAGAATGAACCAAAAACAAAAGAGATTGCTTCTCAGAAGGAAAGTGAGAAAAAATATCCTGCGAGGAAAGAAATAAACACCGTATCTTTTCAGACCTCTTTCCCCACAAAAATATTATGCTTATCCCGCAGAATTTTTACTTTTATTTTCTTCTCTTTCACCAACTTCGCTCCCGGAACCGAAATATTCCTTCCCCCAGCAACAGCAATCACCGAGTTCGGAAAACGATCGATACATTTCATGGTTGCAGTAATAACCTCCCCCTCCACAAATGGTTTTGGCAGCTCCCGAGTCTTTCTCACCTTAAAATCATCTTTACTTAATTTTAATTTAATATCATACTTCTTTTCCAATTTTTCAAGCAAAGCATAAAAATCCACCCAAGGAATCTCTGCCCCAGGATTTCGCCCCGTCTTATACCGCAGAAAATTCTGAATTCCCAGTATTGGCTGCACCGGAAGTGTTTTCATCCATATAATAATCTTCTCTATCTCCTGCTCATTATACCCTAAAGTTAAAACCGGCGCTACAATCACTTTTAATTTCAAAGAAGCATAGGCAATAACTTCTTTGATATGCTCAACCTTATACGATTTCACTCCCGCAACTTTCTTCGCCACATCTTCATCGATCGCATCCAGCGATAGATTCAACTGCAATTTTGTACAGCCAGCCAGTTTATCAATTTTCTCTTTATTGAGCAAAGTCCCATTGGTATCAATGGAAATGGTATGTACCTGAGCCAGTTGCTGTAAATCGCAAATCAAATTCTCCATGTCTGCATACAAAAAGGGCTCCCCTTGCACCCCTATATGAATTTCCACCGGCTCAGCAACGAATTCCAGCAATTTCTGCAATTCTTCTACCAAATACTCTTTCTCAATCACAAAATCATTCTTAGTTGACGACAACCCTTCCGAGATAGAACAATACACACAATCCAAGTTACAGGCATTGTTGGTTTTAATTTCGATAATAGACGAATTGCGATAGACTATCCCAAAAGCAACGTTGCCGATAAGCGGGATGCCGGAATTGCGATGGATGTACGTCGCCTTATTTCCCGTCAGCTTGGTTTTCAGCGTTTCAAAATAGGTATTGAGCAAAAACGAAAATTTCACCCGGGCTTTTTCCTCCTCCAGCTTCTCAAAAGCAATGGCATGCCCATCCACCATTGAAAATGGAGCAATATGCTCCAGTTCAGAAAGGGGAATTTTGGTAGTAAAGAGATGTAATAAATCAACTTGGAGAAATTCAGGATGTTCCTGAAAGGTAAGTGTTTCGAAAGTAAGGGTAGACATGGGAGAGGTGTATCAATTCTATTTTTATGCTTATCGCAGCCATTCTTTCACAAATTGTTGAAAATGGTTATAATCGAGACCAGTGACAATCTTATTTTCCTGAAAAACTCTGGGCCAGAATTCCACTAACTCTGTCAAATACGGTGTACTCAGCGGTGAATGCGGTACCATCTGTTGTAATCTCATGGAAAGGGCCATTTTCACCTCAAAAAGACCCTTTTTCTTTATAAATTTTGCTATAATTTATCACTAAATAATAAAAACAAATTGAGATGCTCATTTTCCTCAACAACAAACTTTAAAAGTAAGGAAACTTCTGGATTTTGGGGTGGCTATGGACGAAATACGAATAACACTCGAAACGCTGTACGATATTCTGCGCAACGAAAAGAAGAAAGAGGACCTTCAGAAGCTGGAAGCCACTTTTTTCATTGATGTAGTGAGCTACCTGCGGGAAAAAAATGCCCTGCTGGAAAGCAAAGCCCAAGAAAAGAATATCTTCGCTTCTGGCGAGCGGGATAAATTGGAATATGAACTGCGCAGCATCAAGCGAATTCTCAAAGAAATATACGAAAAAAGAGAAAAGAAAATCATGGACATCGCCCTCAACAAAAGCCGCACCGGATCAGACATCATTGATATTAGCGCCATGCTGCTGGAAGAGAAAGAATTTTATCATCAACTCCTCGACATTCTCAACAGCTATCGAAAGGGCATCATCCACCGCCTCTTCCAAGCCCAGCTACCGGAAATTCACACGGAAAGTAAACCGAGGGAAATAGCATCTTCCATCCCCAACACTTTTGCCCGTTTCCAAAATGCGGTAGAAGCAGAAAACGACGATGACACCCCGGCATCTTCAACTACAGAAAAAGCCAGCGCCCCAGCATTAACTAAAATCCGCTTCCTCCACCCCATGCCCAGCTTCATCTGGAAAGACATGAAAGTCTACGGGCCATTTAACGCCAATCAAGAAACCAACATCTTTCCGGAAGTCGCTGATTTAATTGTCCGCAAAGGACGGGCGGTGAAAGTCTAATTTATATATCCATAACAACTACAGGAGAATTTACCATGACCACATTTAATCTTGAAGAAATTCCAGTTGAATATTTATCAACTCTGATGAGTCTGGTAGCGAAAAACTATATTCAAGCAAGTGTAGATCGCAGATTAACTGAAACAGGTTGGCAAACGGTAGCCCCCTATTTTTCAAATCTAAATTTAGAGCATATTCTCAAGGTAGTGAGAGTATTTAGCCATGATAGGAAAGAAATAGTTAAAACTGATTCTTTTGTCTATGAAACAGCTGATCTGCTCAGTACCATCACCACTTCCCCTGACAAAGAAAAAATTGAAATTGAGCAACGCAGAATGAATATCCACGCAGGTGTATATGTACTTGCAGCGATCTACGTTTTACAAGAAGCTGATAAAAAGTCATTAGTAGAAATCAATCCACGTTCTGCACCTCGTGATGGAAATTATTATATTCGCTATAATTTCTCTCTTACTCCTTAATTTTCCCATCCTAAGAAGATCAGTTAAATATATAAAAAAACAGTAAATTTGAAACACCATGCAAAAAATCCTCACAGCTGACCGCTCCGAAACCTACCTCAATGAAGAAGTTGGAGAATGTTATCATTCACTCAAAGGAGCAGCAGAGGAAGCAACACAAAAGTATGTCATTCCATGTAAGATAAAAGAGTTAGCCAAAACTGGCAAAATCAGAATCCTTGATGTCTGCTTTGGCCTGGGCTATAATTCCGCCATGGCAATTTCTATAGCCCTAGAAGAAAACCATCAGTGTGAAATTGAAGTCATCGGATTGGAATACGATCCAGAAATCATCAACAAAATTCAGGAAGTAAGTCCACCCATCACTTTTTTCTCCCACTATAAGAAACTAACCCCCACCAATCTTGAATTCCAGCACGGCAAAGTAAAAGTAAAAGTCCTCTTAGGCGATGCCAATGAAACAGCTAAGCAACTAACTGAAAATCATTTTGACGCTATTTTTTTTGACCCCTTCTCCCCCAAGACCGCGCCAGAGATGTGGCAAGTTCATTTATTTCAGGAAATGTGGCGGGTCATGAAATCAACCGGCATCCTGGCAACCTACTCCTGCGCCCGTATGGCCCGGGATAATATGGCAGCAGCAGGTCTGATGTACGACGACGGGCCTATCTGGGGACGGCGAGGGCCGGGAACGATTGCGACGAAGTGGACATCAATTTTCTGAGCTGTAGAAATAATACTCTTTTGTACTTTCTCTAACGTAATTTTTCTTTGAGCATGAGACAAGAGTTGGTATTTCTCATTAAGCAGAGCAATTTTCATTGAAGTTTGACCAATATCAAACGAAAGCACCTTGTTGGAAGCATCCATATATCCAAAAAAAGAGAATCTATTTAATAAATTTATTACTTAAAAGTACTATTTCTTCTTATTCCTTCCCCTTCCCCTCACCTGCTCAAAACGCCCTAGAACTTTGACAGCATCCGGATACGCTTTCTCGTACCCTTCCAGCACTTTCTCAAAGATCTTCGGATATAACTGATAATGCTTGCTCTCAAGCGCCCTGTCAAGTAAAAATAAATCAACCGCCTTATCTTCAATTTTCTCAGAAAAAGAAGACAACCCAAAATCAATAAATTTCAAAAAACCCGTATTGGTCTCCACCATCATATTAGACGTAGTCAAATCCCCATGAACCAAATGATGAGCATGCAGCTTCCCAATTTTTTCTCCCATTTCAAAAGCTAAGTTCTGAAACTCATCTCCTCTTTCCAATACATCCCGCAATTTTTCGCCAGGAACAAAATCCATCACAATCGACATGCGCTGGTCAGAAAAATCCTGCAGACGCGGAGCTGGAAACTGCATTTCTTCTAAACGCTCCAACACCTTCGCTTCCCGCCTGGTTCGAAACTTTCGCAGTGATTCATCTAATTGCGGCAAGCGATACGCTTTGCTCAGCCGCTCTTTGATAATCGTTCCCCTATCTCGAAACAAGATTGCTTCTGCTCCTTGGGCTATTTGGTTCATAGTCATAGGTATTCACCTGTGATTTAAAAAGCTTGCTCTTCAAGAAGTATGGTATCCTTATTTCGTTCCTGACAATCATCACACCCTTCTAAATGCTTCTGAGTTATTTCCTTCAATTCCGGACTCCGCATATGATTGAGTTTAAGCCCATGCACTAAGTGGAAATCAAACTGACAGGTTCTCGTCGCCATTTTTTCCAAACTGTGCCGTACCATCAGTTCCAGGGAAGAATGAGATGTATAATCCCGTGGAACCAGATAATGAACTCTTCCCGTAAGATCACGTTGAGCCCGTTCTTTATGCTCATTATCCCCGCACGGGTATACTCCAATCGCAATCCCTCCCCGCTCTAGAATAAAGTTAAACTTTCGCCTATCCGATGAGCCATCACCAATGACAATGACGTTTTCGTAAGTAATGTGATAATCATCAATGGATACATCTTCATGCACGTCTGTTCCTTTGCATATTTTAATGATTTCCTCCCTTTTACTATTAGGATCAACAATCGTTTTAATTCGTTCAATCCCTTGAGAGCCTTCCAGGAAGGTGCCGGAACGAATCGATGCCAGATAAGGTGTAAGAGAAGTTCCTTCAATTAACGGACTAAATCCCGCACTAATAACATGATGCGATAAATCTAAAGACAATTCCCGTGCATAGTCAGTCATTCGTGGAAACCACTCCGGCAAGCCCGGTGCAAGCTGAATTTGAGGACCATACACCCGGCGGAGGCGCTCATTGGTCAAATTAGGAAAAATATCCTGTGCATCACGCAGAACCTGCTGCATCGCTCCTACACCGACATCGATACCCTGGCCGCTGCAGAGAGTAGGAAAGTAATCATCAATGGAAGTAATCCCGTACTTTTTCCGGATACCATCCGCGAATTCCCGGAAAATAGGAAACTGCTGATATTCTTCGCTCAGAGTTAAATCAAAATCATAAATACAAGCCACCTTCAGTTTCCCAGCCATGTAAAAATCAGAGAAAGCAGAGTTATATAAAAATTTAGATGATTGAGCACTCTAAATGAAATAACTATATTTGTTTCAAAATCCCATCAATTTGCCTTTTCAATTCTGCTTTCTGTAAAAATCCCACAATCCTATCAACTTCTTCCCCTTTATGAAAGACAATCAAACAGGGAATCCCGGTAATCTGATTCTGACCACCAATATCTGGATAATCTTCCACTGAAATCTTGGCAAACTTTAGTTTCCCGGTATATTCTTTGCTCAATTCTTCAAACACCGGCGCCATCATCTTGCACGGCCCGCACCACTCCGCCCAAAAATCAACAATAACCGGAGTTTTAGACTGAAGAACTTCCGACTCAAATTTTGCTGCATCCAGTTCCAAGACCATAGAGCAACTTCATAGCAGCACTTATTAATAAATTCTTCTTTTTTGAGGCACAATATGTTATGTGAGTGATGGCTTGGTCAAGAGGTGAACCAAGAACTACTGTTGTTAATGAGAATTTATTGGTGCTTTCCTTCTCACAAAACTAACCTTCTTTGGATGACACCTATCACAAGGAAAGCACGAGGTGAACGACCTGCCATCACTCACTTTTT
>DUFZ01000068.1 GCA_013331635.1 Candidatus Woesearchaeota archaeon
GCGAGGATATGACTGCTGTATGCAGCCCCTGCCATACCACCAATGAAGTGCCTTTGATCATGATGAATGGGAAAGGAAAACTGCACCAAGGAGGATTGGTGGATGTGGCGCCAACTATTTTAAAAGTGATGGGAATTACCAAGCCAAAAGAGATGAGCGGGAAGAGTTTAATCATGAATGGATAGAAAAGTAGTTATGATTCAAGAGCTACAAGAGATGACTGGTATATGTCTTATTCACTAATTTGGCATGGAATGTCCTTCCTGGGGAATTCTAAATTACTAATCCCGCTTTCTCTCGGTATTATTTTTTGGCTGTGCCGACAACGTCAACGTACATCTGCATGGTTGGTATTCATTGGTTTTTATGGTGGAACCCTGCTGAATAATATCCTAAAGCAGCTCTTTAAGCTGCCCCGCCCTCCGGACTCGCCGATAGGCGGATATGGATTTCCCAGCGGGCATGCCATGAATGCAGCCATCTTTTATTCCTTGCTGATACTCTTATTTGCAGGTAAAATAAAAGATAGAAAATCGAAATATGGTTTTATTGCTGCGAATATGCTGCTTATTGTCCTAGTTGGACTGGCCAGAATCATGCTCGGAGTCCATTATATTTCAGATGTGGTTGGGGGATTGCTGATTGGACTGGTGTGGCTGGCAGCAGTAGTCTGGGTGATGGGAAGGATATCACGACTCTCAGTTGCCCAACGCAAGAATTAGCGTCAGCTAACTGGAGGAAAACGATTTTCCACCACTATTTTTATAAAGAAAGTGATTCGCCTCATTGAGGAAAGTTCCTGCCACCGTCACATCCTTGAAATCTGCGGATTTCGNNTGCTTTTGTATATACAAAGGCAATTTGATATGTTCGGAAATTAATTGCCTTTGGTATACTCTATTTCTGGTCGCGTCGCAGCCTGAAGCCAGCGTCGCATAACTCGGTAGTGCGTCAGTCTCGAACAAACTTTTTGAAAAAAAGTTTGAACAAAAACTCCGTATGAGGAGATTTAACAGAAAACTGATCCCTCTGGGATTCCCGGTTCAAACAGCGTTGCTGCCTTTTGGAGCTGCGCCTGAAAGTCCGGGCGGTGGCGGTTTTTTCTTCTCCTGCTCCCAAAAAGCAAAACGTTAATAAATATGCCTACCATTTAAGAGTAACATGAAACAGAAAGATAAGGGCTGGATTGGCAGCAAGCCGGGAAGGAAAATCCTCCACCTGCTGACCAAAGTTACCGATAGAATGGCCCGGGTTCAGCTCAGCTACGATATCCGGCCCATGCTCAAAGAACTCTGTGACGAACGTATCGAAGTACCCTATCGCGTAGAAGATAGGCTAGGTACAGCATATGGAAGCACCTTACAGACGCTGATTGAGGACTTGGAAAAAACGAAGAAATGGATAGATATGTATACTTACCCCCACTGCCCTCCGGAGCAGGAGCGGCAGATCGAACAACGCATTTTTGACTTAAGTGATCGCCTCGCTCCCTATGAGCCATTGCTCGCTGTCGCCCTCTTCCTCATATACGTGCAAGAGAATCCTGAGAGCAAAGGAAAAGTGCACTATCTCTGGCTGGATACCCCGCCGGAAAGCTTGGAAGCCTTGCTACGTGAGAAAAGACAGGAACAACGGGAAAGAATACGCTTTTATAAAGGATTATTTGATGAAAACCATCGTGCTGTCAGAATTCTCCGCGCTGAGGATGATGTGGAGAGTCTTAGAAAGATGGTGAAATCCTCCCACCCTGAACTGCAAGAAGAAGTCGTAGATCTGTCTGCCATGCAGGAAACCCACGAGATTTACCGCCTCCTCCAGATTAAAAGGACGAAACCTGAGAACAGATACACTGCTGACCTCTGCGCCTGTTACACCACAGATAAAGAAAGAACAGGGCTGGGGTTGTATGTCATCAAATATGGAGAAAGGATGGAACCATTGGTCTGTCGCATCCCCGACAGCCTCACGGTAGACAGCTACAATATGCAAGAGCGGATGCTGCAGGAACAGTTGCGCTTTGTGAAAGACATACTGAAAAGAAGAGAAGAGTAAGCGGTCAGCCATCAACCATCTCTATATTCAACCTTTCAGTTTTTCAAAAATCTGCTGATTTTTGAACCTTTAGACTTATTCAAGAATTAATTATCAACCATCTCAATCTCAATATTAAGACCCTCAGGTATAGGCACCCGCATGACCAGGCGCAAGGTTCGTTCATCTGCCCCCATATCAATCAGCCTCTTATGCACTCGCATTTCATATCGTTCCCAAGAAGCGGTTCCGTTTCCACAGGGAGATTTCCGGGTTGCAACTTTAAGCTTCTTGGTAGGCAAGGGTATCGGACCCCGTAGTTCCACGCCGGTTTTGTCAGCGATGGCTTTAATGTCACCACATATCTGGTTAATCTTTTCAATTTCCGTACTGGCTAATTTAATCCGAGCTCGTGGTGGCATTGTATTTTTCCTACATGATAAACTTTATTCACCATGTTCTGATTCCGCATGGGGCGGAAGGGAGTTCTTTGGCATCTCTCCCCACTTAAAGACGAAGGAAAAAAATTCCTAAAGTTGTTTCTTCACTAGATCCATACACATCCCTGCTCCAACAGTTGAGCCGGAGTCCCGGATAGCAAATCGGGACAGCTGTGGTATGGCAGTATTTTTTTCAATAACCAGCGGTTGAACTGGCCTTATCTTAACAATGGCGGCATCCCCGCTTTTGAGGATCTCCTTGTTTTCCGTCACTTCCTGACCGGTAGCTGGGTTGATCTTCTTGATGATTTCAACGAACTGGCAGGCTACTTGAGCAGTGTGGATGTGGAATACCGGCGTGTACCCAACTGTAATAACACTGGGGTGGTTCATGACCACGACTTGCGCAGTAAATTCAGTGGCTACCGTAGGCACATTATCAGCCGAACCAAGCACATCTCCCCGGGTAATATCCTTCTTTCCTAGACCACGGATGTTAAATCCGATATTATCACCAGGTTCTGCCTGAGTTACTGATTCGTGGTGCATTTCAATACTCTTGACTTCTCCTGGCACACCTTTACCTTCTCGGCCGGGAACAATCATGATTTTATCCCCAACTTTCATGACCCCGGTTTCGATTCGGCCCACGGGAACGACTCCAATACCAGTGATGTTGTACACATCTTGGATGGGCAGGCGAAGCGGTAAATTGACCGGTTTCTGTGGTATTTCAAACTTATTGATGGCAGCTAAGAGATTATCTCCCGTCCACCAAGGCATTTTCTCTGACTTCTTAGTGATATTTTCACCAGGAAGAGAAGCGATGGGTATGAAACGCAAGGTGTCAATTTTCCATCCCGCCTGCGCGGCATGGCGCTTAACATCTTCCACGACTTCTTTAAAGCGTTTTTCAGAGAAGTCAACCCCGGAGATGTCCATTTTATTGACCGCGATTAACAGCTGGCCAACTCCAAAGATCTTGGATAGTTTTAAGTGCTCGATAGTTTGGGCATTCACTCCATCGTTTCCAGCCACCACTAAAACTCCACAATCGGCTTGGGATGCCCCGGTAATCATGTTTTTGATGAAATCCTTGTGCCCAGGTGCATCGATGATAGTAAAGTAATACTTATCAGTGTCGAAGCGTTTGTGGGAAAGGTCGATGGTAACTCCCCGCTCTTGCTCTTCCTTTAAGGTATCCATAACGAAAGCAAATTCGANNATACTAAGTTAATGTGTTCTTTTGCTTTTGCCATTTTATCCTCCCTATTTATCCATAAATGGTATAGCTGTGTGGGTTTTGGTCTTATTTATAAAGATTTCGGTGCTTTACGTGAGATTACGAAAGATATGAAAAGGGAGATTTTGGAGTGGTTCCTATTTTAAAATAGGCGAAAAGTTTTTAAATTCATACGTATAAATACGTATACTATGTTGACTCGAAAGGATTTGAAGAATCTTAATCTTCAGTTTAGCAATGGACAAGTGCATAACGAAAGCAGCTTGGACTTCGTGCTGACTCAAACAGCTCGTTCACCTCATTGGTATAAAACGATGTGTTTGCTCACTCGAGCAATTTTACTTGATCATATTTTTGAGGATGGAAATAAAAGAACGGC
>DUFZ01000030.1 GCA_013331635.1 Candidatus Woesearchaeota archaeon
AGTTCACCGGATGTATGGATTTACCTGCGTGTTCCCGAAGAAAAAATAGACCTATTATTAGAGAGAATTAAGACCAATGGCCGGGAAGGAGAAAAAAAGTTTTTAACCGATTCCTCCTACCTTCACGAAAATATACGCCGGAATGAACGCTTCTTTACCGAGATCGTGCGCCAGCCCGTCATAACCATCGATGCCACTCACCCCCTCTTTGGAGGAGAAACCAGCCAAGAACATTTACCAGGGATATACCAAGATATTGCCAATAAAATCTACGCCTATAAAAAACCTCACCGCCTCACCCTAGATGAGTGGGAAGCTGTCGATCATAATCGGGCCCAAAATGCCATGCGAGAAGCGCGAAGACAAGTGCGAAAATATCTGACCGACCATCAGACAGTTATAACTATAGCTGGATTAGTAGGCAGTTCCAAGACCGGAACCGCTGAACTGCTCAGCGCAGAATTAGATATTGATATCATGAGAGAGCTCAGTGGCAAACACAACGCCATCGCCGACGATCTTTTAGAAAAATTCCTGTGGGATAAAAAAACCTATGCCTACGATTTCCAAAAAAGCCTTATTCCAAAACGAATTGGACAAAGAAATGACAAATACCAATCAGGCAGAAGTTTTGTCGAAGACCGCTCGCCCGTCGAAGATCAAAGCATCTTTTGGAGACGATTACAGGAACAGGGATACCTCAGCAAGGAGCAGATGGATGAATTGATTCAATCTGCCAAAACAGCCTATGCCCCTGCACCAAAATCAGATGTGATGATCAAACTGCTTCGCAGCCCTAGGGAATGCCGGAAGATGATCCTTAAACGGGGAAGACCGGCAGAAATCAAAGCCTGGTCACGAGCGGAGTTAGAAGCGATGGAAGTTTTCTATAAAGGTCTATTTGAGGATATGGATAAATACGGCTCGCATCAAGGGCCAAAAATGGAATTAGATCTGCAAGAATGGGATGCCAAGAACACCACCCATTGGGGATTCCTGTTCCAGGAAATACTGCATGGCTTGCTGGAATGGGAAGAGAGAAAGCACTGATAGTCCAACCCAATAGTTTTCCCACAACCTTTAAAAATACTCCACCATTTTGCTATTCCATTGGCCCTGTAGCTCAGCCTGGTTGAGCGTTCGACTGATACCTTGGCGCAATGAGAATGCTCGGAACGCCAGTGGCTGACATCGAAAGGTCCCGTGTTCAAATGCACCTTTACGAAAGCTGCACCAAGACGAAACAGTGTATGTGCTTGAAAGTCACGGCGGGGCCATTTTTTATTTCTTTATGAAGACAATACCTTAAACCTGTCCTCATAGCCGTACCATTCTGCAATGCTGTCAGCATATCCCTCTAGAGGAAGGAGTTGATGCCTCCTGTTCCATAGCCACCCTTTTCTCTGAGTTGTCAGAGAAGTCCACAGCGCCAGAATTTCTACTATCATTTCCACACCATCCATCACCTTAGGCTGCCTGGAAGAGACTATTTTCTCTTTTATTTTTATATATTCCTGAGCAGAAATTGAACAGATGAGGTATGGCTTTTGAGAGGGGAAAGGGAGAACTTCTCCTTCTGATGTACTCGCTATGAACAAGTCCCGGCGAGTGCCGATCTCCACTCTCTCAAAAAAATGCTGGTCAATGCTTTTACCCCGCCGAATATATTCTACCTCTTGTATCCACACCTTTCCTGTCCTAGAGGAATGGTAATGCTCTCCTAAGAGAACACCAAGATGAGTTGGAGTTATCTCGATAGGCACCAGAATAGGGGTAAGATAATCCGTAGCTGTTTTCTGGAGGGACTCTTCTTGACTCGGAGTACCTTTCGTTTTCGTGGAACGGTAATCATCCAGAGAAACCAGTTTTGCCATGGTCCAAAAGAGAGTTGGGATTATTTAAAAGTTACGGGTCATTCTGCCAGCTAAACCCGGCTCTTTCCTCTCACTCAAATGAATATCCATTTCTTTTCCTATATGTTCTTGTGTATAAATCTTTAAATATCAGTCATCATTCGAAAATACTCAATAGTTTACAATAGATATAACCTAGGGGGTGTTTCGTATGAAAAAAGTGATGATGAGTGCGATGATAGTGGTAGTATTTCTGCTGATAGCCGGATGCCTTAATTATAAAGCTTATGACCTTCCCAAAGAAGACAGCAGCGCTCCTGCTCCTGATGATGCCAGCTTAGTGGATGAAATTGCTCAGATTGAAAAAGAGCTTCAGGCGGAACAGCCTGGCACTGAGCCCGCTAATCCCGCCCCATCAGAAGAAAACATCCCCCCGGCAGAAGAAAGCGCTCCTGCTCCCGAAGAAGTGAGCGGCGAAGTCATTCTGCCTGATTTAAAAGAAGAAACAGTTGCTCCTGATAAAATGCCCAGCACAGAAACTTCTCAGACTATTACTGTAGATGAAAACGAGCTGATAAAACTCAGCATCAAAGTAACCGATCCCGATAAAGACAATGTAACCTATACTTTTAGCGCTCCGCTCGACAAGAATGGCGAATGGAAAACCAACTATGGCGATGCCGGTGAATACGTCGTAAGCATCAAAGCCAGCGACGGAAAATTAACCACGGAGAAAGCAGTTAAGATCATAGTTAATCGCGTCAATGTTCCCCCGGTGATAGAAGCGGTAAAAGACCTCCGGGTCAAGGAAGGCGCAACTGTTACTTTTACGCCTAATGTACAGGATCCCAACCAAGATAAAGTGACGGTTTCCATAACCGCACCGTTAGCCAGTGGAAAATTCGTAACTGACCACACCAGCGCCGGGGAATACCGCATTAAGGTTACTGCCAGTGACGGAGAGTTAGAATCAGAAAAGAGCTTCCTGCTGACGGTTGATGATGTCAACGTCCCGCCAGAGGTGACCAATCTGAAAGATATTACCGTCAAGGAAGGAGAGACCGTAACCATCAAGCCCATCATCAATGATGTAGACGAGGACACTATCGTGACCACTATCAGCGATCCCGTGGGCAATGATGGTGTCTGGGAAACAGCCTTTACGGACCATGCCGTCTATCTGGTCAAAGTAACCGTCAGCGATGGCAAGGATACTGTCATCAAGAACATCAACCTTATCGTGGAAGATGTCAATATGCCTCCAGAGATTGTGGATGTCTCCTTGCAGAAGAAATAATTTTTTTTTCTTTTTTTATGTTTATTATGTCTATGGTACGAGAGAAACACTAGAATTAAGAGAGTCAGAAATAAAATGGGCAGCCGCAACACTATAATCATCCTCCTGCTGATAGTGCTGCTGGGGCTCCTTCCTGCTACCTCAGCAACTACCCGGATTCTTCACGCCCAGGAAGGAGACTATATTAAAATAGTCCCGGAAGTCATTGATCCTGATAATGACAAGATCAAGTTCACGTATTCAGCTCCTTTGGATGAGAAAGGAGAATGGCAAACCACTTTCGATGACGCCGGACAATACCAGATAGAAATCACCGCCACTGATGGGACGGAAAAGACCATTCAAAAGCTTCTGCTGATCATCGAGAACAGAAATCAGGCCCCTTTTGCCGCCCAGAAAAGAATTACCGTCAAAGAGACGGAGACCGTTGACCTTAAAAAGACCATTATCGACCCCGACAATGATCCCTTGTTCTACATCTTCAATGAACCCTTTGACCGCAGCGGCACCTGGAAGACCAATTACAGCGATGCAGGCAATTACTTGGCTGTGTTTACCGTAAGTGACGGCGAGTTTGAGGTTCCGGTCAGGATAGAGATTCAAGTGCTTCCCAGCAACGAAGCGCCGCAGATAGAACATTCTTTTTCCGATCTAACCAAAATTACCTTTCAAGAGAATCAAGATTTAGAATTCTATGTGAACGTGCGCGATAAAGATACAATTACTTATTACTGGGAATTAGACGGGCAGAAGATTAGCGAGGAATCAAGCGGAAAATACCACTTTGATTACGACAGCGACGGAGAGCATACCCTTATAGCAATCGTCAACGACGGAGAGCAAAAAACTACCAAGTTCTGGGATATTCTCGTCGAAAAAACCAATCGCCAGCCTAAACTCAATCTGCTGCCTGTAACCGTGAACGAAGGGGAAAAAGCAATAATCACCGTCCCGGCCAAGGACGATGACGACGACCAGCTGACCTATTCTTTTGAAGCGCCCTTTGATGGATCAGGAGCATGGCAGACCGATTTTGAAGATCAGGGAAAATATCATATCACTATTATTGCCACCGACGGAAAACTCAACACCGAAGAAGAGATTGATGTAACCATTGTAAATGTAGATAGGGCTCCCGTACTCCAGCTTCCTCCCTCTTTGGATGCCTACGAAGGCCAGAAATTACTCTGGAAAATAGGAACTGAAGATCCTGATGGGGATAAAATTACCCTTACTATTGACAATCTTCCCGAAAATGCCCAGCTCAACGCTAAAAATAAAACTGTTACCTGGACCCCTTCTTATAACACTGTGACCCGCCGAGGCGGCTTATGGAGCAATATCCTCAATGCCCTGCGGATCGAACGCTTCTTCCTCGCCGCAAAAGCCATTCCTGTTGCGGTCAAGAGCTGCGGAAAAGAACTATGCGCTTCCGCTTCCCTAAATTTGATGGTCCATAACATCAACCAGCCGCCAGTGCTCACCGCTCCCCGAGAAATTTCCGTGACCGAAGGGGAACCAATTTACCTTGATGTATCCAGCCAAGACCCTGATGGAGATATTGTCCGGCACTACTTCACTGCCCCCTTGGGGAAAAGAGACGGGCAATGGAAGACCAAAGATGGGGATGAAGGCACCTACACCATGTATGCTACTGCCACTGACGGAAGGAGCAGCGACACCAAACCGATTGCTGTCCACGTTGCCAAATTCAACCATCCCCCCAGCCTGAAAATTCGCGATGACACGCTTACCGTCAATGAAGGACAACAGTTCCTGTTCACCCTGGCTTCATCCGATCCCGATAATGATAATACCACGATCAAGCTGGAATCCCCGCCTGCAGGATCAAGCTTTAAAGATGGTGCTTTTCTCTGGACGGCGCCGTACAACAACGTGGCCAATAAAACTGACCGCGGGATAAATAAAATCATCCATAACTCACCTTATTTGAACAAAAGGCTCAGCACTGACCAGTCCATCGTCTGGCTGCGGTTCACTGCTTCTGATGGAACGCTTGAAACAGTCCATCCGGTCAAAGTCACCATCAAAAACATCAACCAAAAACCAGAAGTACAAGCCTTTACACCCAAAGACAATATCAGGATCAAAACCAACCAGCCCGTCATCTTCAAAGTTCTGGCCGTAGACACCGACTACGACCAACTTCATTACACTTGGGACTTTGAGCCCAATGGAAGAGCTTTAGGAAGGAAAGAAGAAAAAGTTCCCGACACCAATACCATCGAACGCACCTTCCTCAGCCCTGGTACCAAAAAAGTACGAGTGCAAATCAGCGACGGCTGGGATTCTATAGAAAAAGAATGGACTATTGAAGTGGAAGAAGAGCCGACAGTTGAACAGCCGGTAGAACAGATAATTACCTCAGCGCCATTACAACAGCCACTCCCAGCACCGGTGTTTAAAGTATATATTATTAAGAAGTGAAATGATTAAGATTATATTATCCCAGCTTTAGGCTAAGGTCAACCTGAACGAGCAAAGATTAAAGTTATGTACTGGCAACCTCAAAAATTATATAAAGGCGAAGAAATTTTTATTGATGTATGGGTAATCCATTTTTACTGCAAGCCTGTTTAAGATTAAAAGAAAGAGAAATTCCCCATCCTCTTGTTGTAGGAAGGGAATATCATTTTTCCAAAGAGGGACACAGAATATATCAAATAGATGTTCCTATGGATTTAAGAACCAATGATTGGAAGTTTTTAGGAAGAATAATTATTACTGAATTTATTGTTGGAAAAAATAGAACTGAAGGAACATTTATTCTAGTTAAAGAATTTTCTGACCAAGAAAGGGAAACTATAACCAAGACTTATGTTTCTGATGAAGAAGTTAATAAGATTCTCAAAGAGATTAAGTAATATTTAACTTACCCCACCTTTTCTCCCATACTTTTTTAAAACATCCTTGTATTGAACCCATATGATCGATGATACTCAGCGCCTGGCCCTGGAAACCATCGAGATGAACAAGCAGGCTTTAATCTTCACCCCCAGCCGAGCCAGTGCTGAAAAAACCGCTGAAGATATCGCCAAATTAACCAAATTCTCCCTGCCCGAACTCGAGCAAGAAATCCTCAAAGCTGCCACCACCCCAACCAGACAATGCCGCAGGCTCTCTCATTGCCTTACCAAAGGCATCGCTTTCCATCATGCCGGATTACTCGAAGCGCAAAAACAACTCATCGAGCAAGAATTTAGGAAAGGCACCATTAAAATAATTTGCTGTACCCCCACTCTTTCCGCAGGCTTAAGCATGCCCGCCTTTCGCGTCATTATCAAAAGCCTCAAACGCTTCTCCGGAAGCTGGGGCATGGACTGGATTCCCGTGCTCGAATATATGCAGATGGCCGGACGAGCCGGAAGGCCTGAGTATGAAGCTTTCGGCGAAGCCATAACGATCGCCAAAGATAAGCCGGAACAAGAAGAAATTTATGAACGCTACGTCTGCGGTGTGCCTGAAGATATCTATTCCAAATTAGCCGTCGAGCCAGTTCTGCGGACCTACTTGCTGTCCCTTATCGCCTCCGGCATTATCCGCAACCAAAAAGGCATGACTGACTTTTTTACCAAAACCTTTTGGGCCCATCAATTTAAAGACCTGCCTAAACTCGAAAGTATCCTCGCTAAAATGCTCACCCTGCTCGAAAGCTGGAAGTTCATAGAAAAGAACTCCACCCACAACAATCTCTTCATCAGTGCCTCCAATCTTGGAAAACCAAACGAAGAGAAAATACAGGCAACCCAACTGGGAAAACGCGTCTCTGAACTCTATCTCGATCCCCTCACCGCCAGAGCACTCCTTGATCGTCTCCAGAACTTAAACCACACCAAAACCTCATTTTCCCTCCTGCAAATGGTATCCCATACTTTAGAGATGAGACCCTTACTCACCGTCAAAGTCAAAGAACAAGACAAAATTCAGGAAGAATTGGTGAAACGCTACGATCTCCTCCTACAAGAAGAACCCAGTGCCTTTGATCCAGAGTATGACGACTTCATCAACTCTATCAAAACTGCTCTCTTTTTTGAAGGCTGGATTGATGAAAAAGACGAAGATTACCTACTCGAAACTTTTGACATCCGCCCCGGTGAAATAAAAGTAAAGCTCGATCGTGCTGATTGGTTATTATATGCCGCAGAAGAACTCGCTAAAATCCATGCTTGGCATGAGCACACCAAAGAAATTGCCAAACTTCGCATCAGAATAAAACACGGCGCCAAAGAAGAACTACTCCCTCTATTGAAACTCAAAGGCATTGGCCGAGTTCGAGGACGACGATTATTTGCTCATGGACTCAAAGATCTAGGTGATATCAAAAAAGCTGACCTCACCTCTCTGAGCCAGATACTAGGGAAAGCAGTTGCCGAAGATATCAAAAAACAACTAGGAGAAGAAATCATCGAAGTTCCCAAAGGAACCAGAAAAGGACAATTGAGTATGGAAAAGTTTTAGAAAAAGAAAAAGTATTTAACCCATTTAAACATTCCCACCCATCATGCTCCTTAAAATCGCCCATCGCGGCGCATCTGCCTATGAACCAGAAAATACGCTACGTGCTTTCCAAAAAGCGATAGAATTAAACGCCGATATGATTGAACTCGACGTCCATCTCTGCAAGACCGGAGAAGTCATCGTCATCCATGATCCCACTCTACGAAGAACAACCAACGGAAAAGGATTCATCAAAAAGAAAACTCTCGCTGAAATAAAATCCCTCCATAGCCTTAGAAATGAACCCATCCCCACTCTTCCTGAAACACTCGATTGCATTAACCGCAGAGCAAAAGTGAACATCGAGATTAAAAACAAAAAAGCCGTCATCCCGGTGCTCAAGATCATTGATGAGTATGTTCTCGGAAAAGGCTGGGAGTATGAAGACTTCCTCATTTCATCTTTCCTCTACCCTGCACTCCAGCACGTCCGTAAACTCAATACCCATCTCAAGGTAGGTATCCTGTGGAATCGGGTGCCATTGCTCTGGCTCAAAAAAGTACAAGCCATCCATGCCTATTCCCTCCATCTTCCTCATCGAAAAATAAATGCCAAGCTCATTTTGAAAGCACACCAGCAGAATATAAAAGTTATCGCTTGGACCGTCAATCGCCCTAAGAACATTGCCAAGATGAAAGAACTAAAAGTTGATGGGATTATCTCGAATTACCCGGATAAGATTTAGGGAATGTGAAATTTTATTGCAGATTAAACTCGAGCTTCCAGCAATTTTTGGCGCGCGACGTGCGCCTCCGGCGCTACCCCGACTAAGCGACCGNNCAGCAACCCACGACCGCAAACTAGGCGATTCTTTCTTTAATCTATCAAAGTATACTCTCATGACTACATCACTGTGAGTGGTATCATTCACCAGCTGAGCATAGGTGTGAAGATTTCGTCCTCGGGACAAGTGATCCCATACCTTACCAACGGTCTTATTTTCAGGTGTCCATACTCTATCTATACATCTATATCCTTTTTCATGACCTTCTCCTACTTCATCAGCTGAAAGATATAACATGCCTTCTTTTTGGGCTTTTAGTTCGTCCATTTGAAGAGTTGAAAGAACCAGAGCACCATTCGCCAACTTACTTTGTGGTGTTAAACTTCGCAGAAGGGAACTGTCCCAGGTACTCACGACGTCACCCAGTGTGCTAGTTGCAACAGCATCCCCGGTAAAAATATAATTAGTCTGCCACTCCCCTCGTACATCTTTAGGAGCAGTTTCGCGCCTCTCTAAAACATAGCCAAAAGAAGCAGGAATTCGAGGAACGTCAACAATATTACTTTTTTCATCTCTTCCGCTCACTAAAAGCGGCATTTGTTTGACTACTTGGCCATAAAATTCTCGATGTGGGTCGACCATTCGTTCGCGTTGTCCGGATAATTGTAAAGTCATTGTTGAATTACCTCCTAGTTTATATGGTAAAAATGGAGACTATTTATAAATATTTTGCTATTAAAAAATGATGACGTTAAAAGCCTTTTCTAAGTCGGAAACTCCACTTGCCTCACCAAAAGATATATAAAGAAATGTTTACATAGGTACATAAAAATGGAAATATATAAACTTAACTTTACAAAGCTTCAGCTGGAAATATTTTCACTCCTCTGTCTTAAGGCCGGTGAAAAGCTAAGCCAGAGAGAAGTAGCAAAAACCTTAGAGGTATCGCCAACTGCCATCACTAATTCCGTTCCAAAGTTACTTGAGTTTCAGCTTCTCAAACTGGAGAAAGTAAGGAATATCAACTTAATCACTTTTAACCGAGATGAACAGAAAGCAATTGAGCTCAAAAGAGTAGAAAATCTTAAAAACATCTATCTCTCCCAATTAGTAGATTATCTTCGGCAAGAACTGCCTGGAGGAACCATTTTATTATTTGGCAGTTATGCAAAAGGCGAGGATACCAACACCTCCGACATTGATCTTGCAGTTATCGAAAGAAAAGATAAATTGCTTGATCTTCAAAAGTATGAAAAGAAGTTAAACCGAAAAATAAACGTCAATTTTTATACATCGTGGAAAGCCATACCCAAACATCTTAAAAATAACATCCTCAATGGGATTTTATTACAAGGAAGTGTTGAATTATGAGAAGTGTAAAGAGCTTTGAAGAATATATACAAACAGGGGTTATGAAACAAGTTACCATAAATAATGAAAGAGCTCGTAGTTTATCCTCAGAATCAGCAAGAAAACTCGGCTCACTCAAAGAAAGTTTAGAAAAAATTGGTATTAAAAAAGAAAATGCCAACGATTACGTGGAAGACTGTTATGATATCTTAATGTATCTTTTACGGGCAAAATTGTATCAGGAGGGTTATTCTTCATCAGGTATGGGAGCACACGAAGCAGAAGTCTCATATCTTAGAATTTTAGGTTTCAGTGAGAAAGAATTCTACTTTATGGATCAACTACGATATTTTAGAAATGGAATACTTTATTATGGAATTCCCCTTGACTCTGAATACGCAGAGAAAGTAATAGAGTTCACCTATAATATTTATCCAAAATTAAAAAAGATAGTACGATAAATGACATAAATGTTGCCCGTGAAACTACCTCACCTAAAACTCCACTTGCCTCACCAATAAATCAACCCCCTCCCGCTTCATCACCGTCTTTTTCCATCTTTCATAGGGAGCATAACCGCTATCTCGCCCAAATGAAAACTCAGTATGTAGCAATCCTTGCTCAGCCGCCGATTTAAAATCAAATGGCGCCGGAAGATAATCTGGAAATTCCGCAAAGAACGTGCCCAAAGCAGGATATTTACTTGGAAATTCATTCAATTGTCTTACATATCCACCATTATGCCCAGAGTCCCCGCCAGCTGGCCGTAAAAAATTATGATTTCCCGCCCAAATTTCATGCCAAGCCTCTCCGCCCCCATCAAATTTATCAAAGAAGGACACCAATTGCGCTTCCAGGCGATTTTTCGCTTTGGCAGCAGTAAGCAATTCATCATATGCATACCCATTGGCAATCGCATTGTACCGGGCAACCATTTTAGGAATTGCATTATTCTCTTCACGAGCTAATGCCTCCAGTTCCTCTCTTGCCATATGTTCCTTATCATACAATTGAACATCTCCTGTAAGAATTTCAACATCATCATGAACCAAAGCCAACGTTCTGGCAAATCCAATATCAAAATCACCCCCATACACGTTCACAATATCGGGAATCGCTTCTTCCAGATGCCACAAAACCCGCCGTGAATGAATTAAATCATTGGTTCTATAGAACATGATGGGAGTGATATCATGAATATACCTTTTGATTCCAGCTAACGCTTCTTCTCTGCCCTCAAAACCATCCAACCTAATGGGTTCAAAATCCATGAAAATGCCAGAAGAGAATGGTTTAAATTGATTTAGCTACTCAGGAATATAACATTTACAAAAACAGACCTAACCCAAATCAACAGTAGATTCGAAAGTAACGGAAGTTAGATAAATACAAAAAAAAAGATACTTGTAGGGGGCTGGTGTAGCCCTCTACAAGGTCGATATGTCTTGCCAACCTATCGACAAATGGATAAAAAAGTATCTTAAAGATATATTTTACGGTGTGGGACGAAATTCCCCCTACCAGCTTAACGACTTCGTCCATGTTCTCATGGACGCTGTAGAACACACCGATTTCACCAATAACACCTGTGTTCGTATTGGTGGACCAACGGGTGAAACGGTCTTTTCGCGTCTTCAAAAAGCCGACTTTGAGAAAATAAAGATTGCATTTTTTGAGGTCTTAAAACCAATTTACAACTTGTTCAAACGATTGTTACGCAACCGAAAGGTTGCCTTGGCTTTTGATATCACTGATGAACCATTTTATGGTAAAATAGGGGGATTTTGGATTCACGCTGAGCAGCCCGTCAGAGGCTGCACGGGATGCTTCAAATTCCTAACAATCAGCGTTGTTAATCGAGATAATAAGCTTATTTTAGGCAGTCTGCCGGTTTCGAGAGGGGCAGACATTGTGGAATTAATTAGGGAATTACTTCAACAAGCTCAAACCTTTGTTCATCCAGAAATTCTTCTTTTTGATCGAGGATTTGATAATTTAGAGCTTCTTGCGTGTTTGCAAGAAGCTCATGTGCGGTATCAAATTCTCTGGCGAAAACAGGCATGGGCAACCAAGATTCTCAAAAAGATGAAGCGAGGAGAGGTCAAAGAAGTGACCAAGGTGAGAAAATATTCTAAAGATAAGTCAAAATACACTGTAAAAGTTCGTTATGTGTTTATCAAGAAGTATCGCCGTTTTGCCAATGGCAAAGCGTATGATTGGGTGTTTGCCACCAACACCAGGCAGAAAAGCCAGCATTTCTACGTTGATAAATATCGAAAGCGATGGGGCATTGAAACTGTCTTTAGAGTTCTTGACAATATCCAAATAAAGACGACAACTAAGAATGAAGTGATTCGATATTTTATCAATCTGTTTTGCTGTTTGGTGTACAATCTGTGGAAAATATTTTGCGTTCTTGAGCAAAAAATATCGCTCAAGAATTTTGTAGTTCGCATTGTTCAGGTGATTAAAAGTATAATTCCAGCTGATAAACCTCCAGATTAGCTTCGTTTTTGTGAAAAATTGAGATTTGCGATAGTGATAACTCTGCTGCAGGTGCACGGCGAGGCAGGGGTTGCTCCCCAATGTCATTAAGTTA
>DUFZ01000058.1 GCA_013331635.1 Candidatus Woesearchaeota archaeon
TTACTATATGGAGCAGATGCATCCAGGCGACGCGCATGAGTTGATGGATGCGATGCACGGCGGAGAAGGGTCAGCATCACTTAAGCAAGTTCATATCAACATAGCGAAGAGATTGTATTGCAAAGAGAACAGCTATGTGGGATATTCTATGATGGGAGGTGGAATGATGGGAAACGGTATGATGGGAGGAACGATGATGGGCTATGGAACTGGAATGATGGGTGCGGGATGGTGGCCGTTATGGCAGCTGTTGTACCTGCTGATAGTGGTTGGCATCCTGGTATTGATTGTATTGCTCATTGTCAAACTGTGGAATGGACTGCAGAAGAAGCGATAGGCATGAAAGAACACTGGGAACGCATCTATCAAGAAAAGGAATCTCAGGCACTAAGCTGGTATCAGGAAAAACCAGAAACGTCACTGCGCCTGATAGCTGTGGCTACTCTGGACATGAATGCGGGGATTATCGATGTGGGCGCGGGAGATTCAACGCTAGTAGACAATCTGTTTGCTCTCGGCTTTACCAACATAACTGCTTTAGATGTTTCCTCTATGGCATTGCAGCGGGCGAAAAACAGGATGGGAAGCGAAACAGATGCAGTTAAATGGGTAGTAGCGGATGTGAGAGAACTGGAAACAAACGAGCGATATCAGCTTTGGCACGATCGAGCAGTTCTTCATTTCCTGACTAAGGAGGAAGATAGATATAAATATGCTGAGAGGGTGCGGCGTTTCCTCAAACCAGGAGGATTCCTTATTGTGGCCGCATTTTCACCGAAGGGACCGACAAAGTGCAGTGGATTAGAGATCAGGCAATACTCTGAAGATTCCCTAAAAGAGCTGTTTAGCGACTTTGAGCATATACAAAGTTTTGAAGAAGAGCACCTTACTCCCTGGGGAAGCAGCCAAAACTTCCTCTATAGCATGTTTAGAAAAAAGGAGGGACGAGAATGATTGATTTTAGCTATATAATTGAGACTAGTAAATCATTCGATGAAGCGGTGGTTTCCGTACTAAGAGCCGTGGAGAAGAAAGGCTGGACAGTGTTTCAGATTTATGATATCAAAGAGAGATTGGCAGCGAAAGGATTCGTGCAACGCCCATTGAAAATCATCGAAATCTGTTCAGGAAAATATGCTCATCAGTTTCTGAACAAGAACCGTATGGTATCTCTATGCCTTCCCTGCAAGATAAACGTAATGGAAGAGGGAGGTAAGGTAGTGATTGTAGGGATGAAGCCCACGATGATAGCGCAGTTGTTCCCGGAAATAAAAGTTGAGGAAGCACAAGGAGTGGAAGAAGAAATCTTGGATATTATCAATACTGCGGCACAATCTTGAACGCTGGTAAAAACAGATGAACAAAAAAGACCAAAATAAGCATTTCTTTGAAAAGTGGTCCAAAACCTACGACTGGGCGCCCTTTCAGTTTTGGATGCGGCACTTTCAATTACCAGCCTTAATAGAAATAGATGTATCCCAGAAAGGAAAGTTACTTGATATCAGCTGCGGAACCGGAGAATTTCTAAAACAACTGGAACACAATGATGTCCATCGCAATCTTCAAGTATATGGTCTTGATCTCTCCCCTAAAATGCTGAAAAAAGCAAAAAATAAACTTTCTTCTAAAGTAAACTTATTGGAAGGGGATGTTCACCAACTTCCATTTAAAAATAACACCTTTGACTACGCTATCAGCACCGAAGCGTTTCATCATTATGGCAACCAACTCCAAGCACTCCAAGAGATGGTACGGGTAACTAAGAAAGATGGAAAAGTTATAATTGTGGATATTAATTTCTTTCTTTGGCCCATTCACTGGCTCTTTGAACGTTTTGAGCCTGGCTGTGTCAAAGTGAATAATAAAAAAGAGATGAAGATCTTATTTGAGCAAGCTGGGTTGCGAGAGATAAGGCAAGAGAGAAGCTTCCTGTTTGCGGTGATGACAATGGGAAAGAAAAAATAAGAAATAAAAACTTATTTGCAACAAAGAACTTGAGTAATTCCTTCACCATACATATAATCACCAGCTACTGGCTCAGCAACACCAGGCGCTCGAGGATCGTTCCATATATGACAAGGTTCTTCATTTGGTCTTTCAATTCGATCACGGCAGGAATAAAACCATACATTCTCATCAAGTCCTTCCTCATCATAGGGAAGTTGAGGTTGACCACTACAAGATCCATCGTTGGAAGTAAAATAAGTATGGATGCGCTGGGATTGGGCAAAGTAACAATTTTTGAAGGTATTATCCTTAGCACACACTTTGCTTCCGGTGGTTTGGGCTCCTGCTTCAACACTTTTCCAGACACATTGCTGATTGGCAGGTAATTGAACGCCACCGCCGGCTGCTTGTCCCGCCAGAGTTGCTTCTGTCTCAAAAGAGGCTACTTTGAGTGTAAGAAACACCACACCCAGTAAAGAAATCACTCCTACTAACAAAGCTAGGTACAGAAGATAATTAGGATTATTTTTGGATGGTTTTGAACGCGCCATGATATCACCTCATAATAAAGAAAGGATATTAGGGCAATTTAAATAGTTTTCCTTTATCCTAAATATAACAACCCGCTCATCACCAACAACAAGAAGGTAATCCCAGCCGAAATCAGGCAGTAAAAGCAGTAGTCCTTAATGACATAAATCTGCAGGTAGATCAAAAACAGGGAAAACAAGACGCCGCCGGAAGTTGCCAAGAGGAAGAGGAGAAGAAAGTTTGCCTGCCATGCTGGAATAAAGAGAAACAGCAGCGCGCCCAAGAACAAAGATAAGTAAAACAAAAATCCCAAAGTCTCATTGCGGAAATAAAACAGATGAGACCACTTACTTTCCGTCACCACATCGCATTTATGCTCCAACGGACAGACTAAAGGCTTTTTTTGGCGATGCTTCCAAATCAAGTAACTGCTGTCCACCATCCCGCCGATAGTCAGTACCATAAAAAAAGCTAGAAAAGATAAATTAACGATGGATCTCACCTTTGCTAAGGACTGCCAGCGCCAGAGCAGCAAACATAATGGCAATATCCCGAAACAGAATTTCCAAAGAATAAAAATTAGCGATGATAATGCCAAACAGGGTAAAAGCTGCCAGCAGTGCCGAGTAAAATATTTTCTTTCCAGAGATAAGCCAAGCGCCTAACGCTAATTGATAGATTGAAAATAGCGGCAATAAAACTGTTCCCGGAATCAAGCTGTGCAACCATTGGGGAAAATACCCTACCCAGCTCAGCGGCTCCAAGAAGGAAGAAACGGCAGCGTAGACAAAAACCACACTGATTCCCACCCTCAGTACAAAAGACGCCAGCCGGGGATAGTTTTTCATTTATTCCACTACCACTGTTCCAGTCAGACTAGGGTCCAAATGGTCATGGTACTTCCAGCTGCCCTTTTCAGTGAAAGTAAAAGTATATCTATCATCTTTCAGCAGACTTTCGCAGGCATCAAAAATGGCAGATTCCTCCCCGGTATTGCATTTCCGAATCGTCGAACCAGGGTAGCCGGTGTGGATAGGATGAGGGCCAGAAGCTGGCCAATGAGGGGCCCGGTCAGTATTCACAAAGGTAACCGAAGAGCCAGCAGGAACAGTTACACTGCGGGGAGTAAATCCTGAAGCAGTTATTTCTACCACGATATTTTCTGGCTGAGTTGGAGCAGTTGTTTCCGTCAACTCTGGAGGGGTCTGTGATTCATCAGGAACTACTATTGGTTCTGCAGGCGCTGGAGGCATAATTTCATCTGGGGGAGAAACTGCTGCCTCCTTGGGAGAGCACCCAACTAAGATAGCCAGCATTAATAGGCTGACCATACACCATAACTTTATTGTCCTTTTCATGAATTCCACCTTTTTGCATTTATTATTCTAATTTCACTAAATTATCAACAAATGTAACTGCCCCTCTTTAGATAACACCATCAGCATTGATAGGAATATTACCAGTAAATTCCGAAGAGAAAAAAAGTTGGGAGGTATATAAACTTTATTAATCTCTTTCCAAAACCAAAGATTTGAGATAAGCGCTTTTATTTTTGTTGGTATTATAAGGCTTCAAGCGTTTGATTGACGGACACAGCCCTAAGAAAGCCAGTTTTTTTTCAAGTTGTGCTTCATCCATTTTCTGGTCATAACCTAAGCAAATTACATCAGGTTTTTTCTCTTGGATGATGCGAAAATGATTTTCATGATAGCCTAGCACTGCTTCATCCACCATTTTTAGATTACGCACCAATTCTAATCGTTCTTGTTCCGTAAAAATGGTTTCCTTATGCTGATCCTTTTTAGTCTGGTCACGGGCAATGACCACAATAAGATAGTTGCCGTACTTTTTAGCTTGCTGGAAATAGTTCAAGTGTCCAAGGTGCAGTAAATCAAAAGTGCCAAAGCACATGACTTTTTTCATTTTTTCACCAGATGGGCTTTTTGAATGAGTAACCGAGCCGTATTTTTATTTTCTTCTATAATATCTACTTGATCTAACACCACTTTTTGTGTAAATAAAGGACAATCTAATACTAAACTTTCAAACTCTCCTCCTTCCCCCGCTTGATTGAGGCCATACTTTTCATGTAATTTTTGTAGTTTCTCTATTTCTTTTTCCGTAATTACTTTATTGAGCCATGACTTGTCCAGCCCTTCAGCTGCAACTGCAGTAAACACAAACCTAAACCCAGCAGCCAACAACTCCCTCAGTTCCTGACCCTGGGGCTTATGCCACAGTGGAGAAAATATTTTTAATCCAAGTTTATCGCAGATCTTTTCAATCCTATCACGCTGATACGTCGAGAACACTGCACCAGTCACAATCCCTTCAATATGATATTTCTCTTTGGCAGTTCGTATGGCTTGTTCTAAATCAGCTAACTCTGCTTCTTTCTCACCTTTTGTTTTCTGAACTAAGAGAGGAATATTCATTGCTTCTGCCTGTAGCTCGGTCATCTCAATTGCAGGGGTATGAAACATATACGAATCTAGATTTTCGGATTTGAGGGTAATTAAACAAGTGAGTTGATAATTCTGCTTCTGCATGATATACGCGGCATAGGTGGAATCTTTGCCACCTGAGAAAAGAACTCCTAATCGTAGATTGTGAGCAGGATAAAAAGTACGCAAATAGGCAGATTTAGAGGTAAATTGCTGTTGTTTCGCTAATTTTCCTAACGCTGAATCCAACCGCGAGCCATACTGCGCTGCGGTTTTCTTACGCTGGGCAATATCTTTGGGAATGCCCTGATTAAGTGCGATATCACGCAGGATATACTTATTGACTTCCTCTTTAATTTTATATTTTTCAGGAATTTTTAGGGCATAGTCTACCAGCAGGGTATCCAAAAAGGGCAGACGTAATTCCAATTGGTTATCCATTGTCAGCACATCATCACGATATAAATCCCGCTCATACATTTTAAGCAATCCAGAAACACATTCCTGATTGATGTTGCTCGAATGTTTATGCCGCTCATACCCGGCAAAGATTTCCTCGCTTCCCAAACCAGAGAAAATAACCTTGCAGCCATCTTGCCTCGCCAATTCACAAGCAAGATAAAATGTAAGTGCTACCCCAACTTTCACTACATTCGAATCTTCAATAAGGGGTACGATCTTTCTCAAATAAACAGGAATTTCGGCAAGTTTAATTTTACGTACTTTCAACGTAAGCCCTAATTCTGTGGTCACTTTCTGGGCAGCGAGTAAATCAGCAGCAGGAGTTGTGTCAGTATCCAGAACAGCGGTGTAACAGGTAAATTGATGACCATGCTGCTTGAAATAGTGTGCCAAATAGGTGGAATCAATTCCTCCGGAAAAGAGTAAGCCAAACTTTTGGGCAGGGATACGTTTAACAATGGAATGATTGAGTAACTCAGTGGTTTTTTGCTTGAGTGCCGCATATGACTCGGTATTTTCTGGTAAGTAGGTAAAAAATGGTCTGGAATGAGTGGTGAGTGCCTTGGTAGTACAACTATATTCTAGTATCTGGCGAGGATTTAATTCCTGTACATCAATGCCCCCTATTTTTTCCAAGGCTTTTTTCTCTGAGGCAAAAGCAAACGAATCAGTGGTATAGGTAAACCACAACGGTTTTTCACCGAGGATATCTCGCGCTAGGTATACAGTGTCTTTATTCCAATAGGCAAAGGCATACACTCCATCAAGCTCATCAAGTTTTGTCATACCAAATTTGTCCAGAAAACAAAGTAAAAGATCAGCATCATTCTTGGCGTTACACTGATATTTCTCATTCAATTCTTGCCAGTTATAGATTTCACAATTGGCAACTAAAATACCCTTTCGTTTGAGAGGCTGAGGAACCCGTTCTACGACTGCGTGAAGCAAGTGCCCCAATACTTTATTTCCGGCAAGAGCAGGAAGTTGAGAGAGCGTATCTTGGTGATGGATGCTATCCCTATTGGTTATACCTACGGCATCTTTTCCGCGGTTATGCATTACCGCTAAGGCTACTTTAAGTTGTGCTACTGCATTTTCAGGTCCAAATATACCCACGATACCACACATAGAATGTATATTTTAGAGGCTATTTTATAAAATGCACGGAGTTTTTCGTCCAGGCAAAGAATTATGACATACTACCCTCAGTTGTGAAGGAAAATTCCGGCACAAGAAGGGCTCGTTTTCCCTTCTGTGGTTTAGAAAGAAAAAAGAAAAAAATTAAGTGCATCTATCCGCTTGACACAGTCCCGAGGCACATTCGGTATTAGACCAACAGTAAACACCAAGAGGTTGATTTGGTTCTTCGCAAACCCTCTCATTTTGTTCATTTGGGGTACATAAAATGGAGGCACATTCTTTATCAGATCCACATTGAGAACCGAGTGGTTGGTTTGGTTCTTCGCAAACCCATTCACTTTGTTCATTTAGCCCACATAGTCCTGAAGCGCATTCTTGATGATTATAGAGATAGCATTGAGAACCCAGTGGTTGATTTGGTTCCTTACATACACTCAGATCTTGTTCATTATAGCCACATACACCTGAAGCACATTCTTGAGGATTATAGATATGACATTGAGAACCTAATGGTTGACTTGGTTCTTCGCAAACACGTTGACCTTGTTCATTTATCCCACATAGAGCAGAAGAACATTCTGAATTAATTCCACATTTAGAACCCAGTGGTTGATTTGGTTCCTTACATACAGTCAGACCTTGTTCATTATAGCCACATGCCCCCGAAGCACATTCTGAATCAATTCCACATTGAGAACCAAGAGCAACTAAACATCGTCCATTCTGACCCTGCTGTCCCTCAAGACATCCTAATGCCGGAACAACCGATTCCCCTTCCACAACTTCTTTGGTTGTGGTTGCTTCCTGGAGATCTTCTGGTGACACTCCTTCAGGCAAACTAGCAGGAGCACAGCTCACCACCAGCACCGCTAAAAATAATAATCCCAATAAAAGTAATTTCTTCATTCTACAAACATCCTAGTACTATTTTATAAGAAAAATGAATTTAAATAATTTTAGCACCACCACCACCCCCCTAGGAGTTAAAATTAATTCTTAACCAAAGAATTTATATCTCTAAACCTGTCTTTAGGCAACTAAGAGGTGTTCAACATCGATGAATTTGAAAGAGTGGTCAGAATCAGGCTAAAAACATATACGCCTGTGGACAAGATCTATTTGAAGAAAAATTATGTTTACGAAATTTTTGATAAACATAACCTCCAAGATTCGGAGATTGATTTACTATTTGATATGAAGAGAATTATTCGAATTTATCCTAATCTAGCTTTTAACGATCGAATCGATGCGGAAATAAATATCGCAAAAAATAGGAAAATCAAAGTTATTTTTATTTTTGACCCGGTTATAAATGGGAAGATTATCCAAAGAAAAATGGGGATTATTACTGCCTTTTTGATTTCTTAACTGGGTATGATACCCCTTTCTCTACAATGATATAATTATTTTCCCAGTTAAGATTAAAAATACCCCCACAGCTCTGCTGCGATAGGGATTTTTATTTAAGAGATTGAACAGGCAAATTTTTGGGTAAAGGCAGTATTTCCCATATCAAAATTTTCGTAAGAACAGACAATTGGACTTTCTTTATGTTGATACTCCAGTATGGCATTGATAATTAATATTTTGGTGGAAGGATTATACCTCATTTCTACCCTACATCCTTGCAGGTTCTTAAGAATATCTAGGGGCACTTTAAAATTTTGGGTGGCTCCCATAAACTCAATACCCACAATTTCTTTCCTTTTATTTAAACTTAGAATAGCTAAACCAGTATCAATATTTGACACAATCTTTTCCTCAGATTTGTAAATAGTGAGGTGATCTGTTTGTTCATCATAATTAAGATATTCAATTTCCATAAGTAAGTTAGAAGTTGCTTCTGTATTTAAATTATAGCATCAAAATTCACTTCAAATGCAATTCTACTACATCTCCATCGACTAGTTTATGGTTGGGCATCAGTTTCTGCCCTGGAAATTTGGTGGATTTGCCCCACACCCTGGCAAACCTAAACCTTCCTAAGAAATCCCGGTGCAGTTTATTGCAGACATCCTCAATGGTAGAATGGGTATTAATAATCATGGGTTCATTCATGTCCGCCGGCTTGCCTGGCTCTTTCATATAAATGCGGATGAAATTCAATCGCTCAAAGATAAGGTCTTTCAATCTATCAATATTAAGACCAGTTTCAGCAGAAATAGCGATATCCGCATGAACTTCCCGCATCACTTTTTGTAATCGCTCAGGATTAGCTAAATCAGACTTACTGACACAAATGATAGCGGGAAGATATTTTTTATTGCCCTCAATGCAGTCAATAAACTCATCAATGTCAATTTTGCTGCGAATCAAGACTTCAGCATTATTGATATGGAATTCCCGCAGAATGTTTCGCAAGGTTTCATCGCTCACTTCCAAAGAGACCGTTTTTCCGATAAGGATCCCACCCCGGGAAGTCTTCTTGATATACACTTCCGGCTTGGTCTTATTGATGCGGATATCCGATTCACGCATTTCACGCAAAATTGCGGGATAATGTTCCGGAAAAACAACATCCACCACCACCAGTACTAAGTCAGCATTGCGAATGACAGCGAGTACTTCTTTTCCCCGCCCTTTGCCTGAGGCAGCGCCGGAAACAATTCCCGGAACATCTAAAATTTGAATTTTTGCCTGTTTGTATTCCAAAATGCCCGGAATAACACCTAAGGTGGTAAAAGCGTAGGCCGCAACTTCCGAATTGCTGCCGGTGATTTTGTTTAAAATAGTGGATTTACCGGTGGAAGGAAATCCTAATAATAAGACCGTGGCATCGCCAGATTTTNNTACATCTTGGCCTTGACTAAACCAATATGTCCCTGAGTAGCCTTATTGTACTTGGTCTTCTTCAGCTCATCTTCCAGTTCCTTAATTTTAGAATGATAATCAACCATGATAGCAAATGGAAGCAAGATTGTTTTTAATGGTTTCTCTCCAAAAATAGCCACGCTTTCCGCAATTTTTATAAAGAGATAGAATGCTTGTTCTGGTATGGCTATCGATGTGGTGGAAACGACGGGATCTTATATTTTGACTATTATTATCGGGGTAGTTATCCTGCTTATTTTCTTTGGAATTGGCATCTTAGCAAAAAAATTACTTTCGCGCTTATTAAAAGAAATTGGGCTGAATACCATTTTCGGGAAAGTTGGGGTTACCACTGACTTAGAAAAGTGGATTAGTTCCGTTGTTTCTTACCTTTTTTACTTTATCGGCTTAGTGTTATTTTTAGATCAATTGAAAATCAGGTCAATAGTGATTTACATCATTTTAGGAGCTATTTTAATGCTCTTAACACTGACCCTGATAGTTGGGCTTAAAGATGTTATCCCTAATTTTATCGGGTGGATTTACCTCCAGAGAAAGGGGATGATAACAGCAGGAAAGCATATTGCCATCAAAGAAATAGCCGGAGAGGTAGAGCACGTCGGCTACTTAGAGACGGAAATACGGACTGATAAGGATGACCTGTTATATGTTCCAAACTCGTTATTCTTAAAAAGCAAATTTAAGATTAAGAAAGACTTAATTTAAGTAGTCTTGCTGCTTTCCAGCATACTGATAACATCCCACACCTGGGTGCGATGGTAGGATGACAAGTCGGAGGCATTTAATTCCTCCAACACCAGTAAGGCTTTTTCCACCGCCAGAATAGAACCTTCTGAGAGCATCACAATAATTTGATCCGCCTTTTCTTTGAACCGCTTGCTCATGTCCGGATCCTCTTTCAGCTGGCCAAGGAATTCAATGACTTCTTTGAGATGGGTATTGTCCATGGTTAGTTTTTCTTGGATTTCAGCTCTTTAAGCACTTCCTGCTGAGCCTCCTCCATGTTCTGTTTCAGCTTTTCTTCCTGCTTCTCAATATTTTTGATGCGCACTTCCACCATTTCCCGCTTTTCCTGCAAATCCTGGGCAAGTGTTTTAGAGGGGGTGGAAATCATAATCTTGCCAATAATGCGGTAGGCTTTATCAGTATTTCCCAACTCTAAGAGCGCCGAATCCAGCTCGGTAAGCTGCTCCTGAAACTGTTGTTTCTGCATAGTCAGCTGCTGTACATTTTGCTGCAGTAATTGAAGCTTGTTGACGGAACTCATAGTAGTCAAGAAATGAGCCTACCTCGCTTTGATTTTATTGGGAGTGCGGCGATCTTTATAGAGAATCTTCCCCCCGCAATAAGGACACCTTACTTTGGTCGTGGTGTATTCATCTTCAACTTTCTTTCCGCAATCAAAACAAACATAGTACATTTTCTTCCTCTAGATGGTATAGGCCTTGCCGGCAAATTTCGCATCGCACTTGGGGCAGTTCCAAATGCCCATGGCTATTCGTTTGACTCCTTTTTTGCTGCAGTAAGGACAGGGATGCTGAGAATGCTGCTCTACCTCAATCTTGGTAAGGCGAACCTTTACTTTTCGTCCGTATCGCGGACCAAATCGTCTTGTTGGCATGGTAGAGTGGAAATGCGATTTGAATGGGGCTGCCCGGATTCGAACCGGGGTTCAATGGTNNCCCAAACCATTAGTGATAGTTGCCTCGCGAGCAAACCTGCTCAGGACCAGGCTACACTACAGCCCCATCAAGCTATTTATAAATATTACGCTTGAAAACGTAAAAAAGAAGTTTGTTTAAAAGGTTTATGGTTATAGATACTACCAAGGTATCTGCACCAGTTCTTTGGTTGCTTTAGTTAATATTTTGATGTTCCCATCAAACAAGAGAGTGTCTTCGATACGCAAGCCAAATTTTCCAGGAAAGTAAATTCCTGGCTCGATGGTAAATACCTGCTGTGACTGTATTTTACCTTCTTGCAGAAAAGAAGGTTGCTCATGCACTTCAATGCCTACGCCGTGGCCTAGCGAATGAATAAAATAAGAGGAATATTTCCCTAATTTCTTCCGTGCAATTTTGTCGAGGTCGCCAAACTTTTTCCCGAGCTGTACTTCCGCTAAAGCGGCCAGCTGGGCATCGAGCAAAAGTTGATAAAATTCTTTTTCTTTCTCCGTTGGTTTTCCTAAAAACAAAACCCGGGTCATATCAGCGCAGTACTGCTGGTATTGTGCCCCGAAGTCTAAGACCACAAAGCCCCTCTTTAGTTTTTGGGTTGAAGTGAGATGATGAGGAATAGCCGCATTCTTACCATTGGCAACAATGGTCGGGAAAGCTACTTCTGCGCCTTGTTCCCGCATACGCTTTTCCAAGAAAAAAGCGATGTCTAATTCCGTTTTCAACGTACGCCGGGGAAGTTCTTGAATCAAATCATTGAACGCCTTGGTGACAATAGCGCAGGCCCGGGCAATTTTCTCAACTTCCGCCGGGGTTTTAAGAGACCGCAACTGGCTCAATTGCTTGGTTACATCCACAAATTTAGCTTGGGGAAAGATTTTCTTGATTCGTTCTTTGCTGGCGATAGGCAAGCACTCCTTATTGATTCCCACCCGAATGGCTTTCTTGGTGGAAAATTGCTTTTCCCAGCCTTTCTGCAGAGTCTTGACTGTGATACCTTTGACGTGGGGGTGATGATCCAGTTTAGTGAGAAAGAAAGTTGCTTTTTGAGGCGTAATGAAGAGCATCGCATAGGACGGCTTCATCTGAGTAAAATAAATAAGCGTAGGGTCAGGATGCACAAAAAAAGCCAGATTGATATGCTGCTCTTTAAGATACTGTTGAAATTCTATCAGCTTCATTAAAGGAATAAAAACAAACGACTTAAAAAAGCTTTCCACCAATTCCCCACCCAAAACCATTATAAACCATAAAAATATGCGTTTTTATATGGAAAAAGTGGTGCTAGCCAATGGACTGACGGTTATTTTTGAGCGTAAGCCGAGTACGTCAGTCGTCGTAGAAGTGATGGTTAAAGTAGGCAGCAACCAAGAGCTGGAACAAGAGCGGGGAATTGCTCATTTTATTGAACATATGGTCTTTGAAGGAACCAAGAAAAGGCCTACCAACCGGGAAATTTCCAATGAAATCGAGAAGATTGGAGGAGACTTTAATGCTTATACCACTAATGAGCGAACTTGTTTCCATGTCAAAGTGTTAAAGAAGCATTTTCATACTGCGGTAGAAGTCTTGGCGGACATTCTGCTTCATCCTTTGTTCAAAGAAGAACACTTGATCAAAGAACGAAACATCGTACTGAAAGAGATAGATACTGTTGATGACGATCCTAAATTTTATCAATGGATATTATTGCAGAAGAATCTCTTTGTCAAGCACCCTTGCCGGTATCCGACCTATGGGGAGAGAAAGATTATCCGGGGATTAAATGAAAAAAAAGTATGGAATTATTTTAAGAAATATTATGTTCCTAGCAATATGGTCATTTCAATAGTGGGCGATGTTTCCAACTGGAAGAAAGAAATAATTACCCATTTTACTTTTGCCAAAGGCAAGGTTATTCTCACCCCGCTTCCCAGCGAACCTATCACCAAAAAGCTAAAGATAGTAAAAGAAAAGCGAAAGATAAATAATACCTATATGGCCCTGGGCTTCAAGACTGTTCCTCGCCTTCATCCTGATGCTGCTATTTTAGAAGTGATTAATGGCATTCTAGGAAGGGGCCAGTCCGGAAAGATGTTCACGGAGATCAGAAGCAAAAGGGGCCTGGCCTATGATGTGGGAACCCAGCATATTGGGGAAGTCAGTTTTGGCTACTTTGCAGTGTATGCCACCATTGACCGTAAGAATGTGGAATTGGCGCGAAAGCTCATGTTAAAAGAATTGCGGGCCTTAGAGCACGTTTCGGCCCAAGAACTGAAAGAGGCAAAAGATTTTATTGAGGGGGACTATCTTCTGGAATTAGAAGAATCACAGAAAATGGCCGACCAGATTTTATTTTGGGAGCAGGTCAAAGATGCCCGTAGATTATACCAATTTATTCCCAGCATTAAAAAAGTAAGTGCTGCTGATGTACGGCGAGTCGCTGCCAAGTATTTTAAGAATTATACCCTAGTGGTGCTGGAAGGAAAATAATTATCTCGTCACCTGATAACTGTCCACCAATTCTTTGAGTTTCTTCGCTTCCTTGTTCTTTTCAAAATACTCTCGCACCGGGATAAGCAGCTTATTGATATCCCTAGCAACTGCTGATTTCAAGTCTGCTGGATGAACTTTCCCGTCGACAAAAGACTTTTCTAGCTCAGCATAAGACTTAAAAGTAATATTTCCCCCAAATTTAGCCGGTCGTTCCAGAGTAAAGGCAGAAAATTTCTCAAAAATAATATACTTGCAGTATTCTAAAACGGGATTTTCTAAAGCTATTTTTTCCAGGTAGTAGGCTTTATTCATTTTGCGCTTAATATCTTCTTCGCTGTCCGTCATAAAAATAGCAGAATCGGGCCTCGATTTAGACATTTTCATAGCCGCAACACGTTCAATGGGGTCAGAGGTTGTAGGTGGAGCCAGTAGTCCCTGAAGCATATGATGATGGACCGCCACTGGTTTCTGGTAGCCTAAGCTGGGTGCCAGTTCTCGGGCCAGAACATTGACTTTTCGCTGATCCATCCCTAATTGGCAGATATCCGCTTTCAGATGGAAAATATCCGCTGCTTGCATGCAAGGATAGAAAATCTGAGAGGCGTGAATGGTATCCTTTTCCGTCCGCCCCATGATCTCCAAGGTTCGCAGGATTCTTGGTAAGGTACTGTGCCGGGCTATTTGCATCACCGTTTTCCAATAGTCTCTGTTATTAAGAAGATCGGAAGCCCAGACAAATTCAACATTTTTGGTATCTAAGCCTGAAGCCTTCCACACTTCAATAAGATATTTTCCAACCACCTGAATTTTATCTAAATCGCCGCCCATCTTATTGTTAGCCCAGCCATGCCAATCGGCAACCAGCATCTTGAACTTAACGCCCGCTTTGGTCATCTTGTTGATATTGATGGCGCGAATTAATCCCTGGGCAATATGAGGCTTTCCAGAAGGCTCAAAGCCATCATAGGCAATGAGTTGCTTTTTACTCTTCAGAAGTTCGAGCAGTTCATCCTCCATCAGAATTTCTTCTCCCACCGATTTAATGAGGTTAAGACGCTCTTGGATATCCATAAGAGGATACAAATTAGTTTTGCTATATATAGTTAACGCACCATTTTCAGTCAAAAAGTATAAAAAGAGGGGCTTTATCGGAAGAGGAATGGTAAAGGCAATCTTATTTGACTTTTGGGGAACCTTAGTAGACAATGGGGTAGCCAGCCCTATCAAGCAGGTAAAAGATATTCTAGGTATCAGAATGCCGTTTTCAGCGTATGTGGTGCGAATGGAAGGAGCCATGATGACTCGTAAATTTGACACCTTGCGCAACGCTTTTGATGCTGTAGCCAAAGAGTTTAGAATGCGCTATTCCGATGAGCAAATGGAAGAATTAATCGGCATCTGGAACAAGTCCTGGATGTTAGCACAGCCCTATGAAGAAGTTGCCACCATATTAGAACAGCTGCAGAAAAAATACACGTTGGTATTGGTAGCCAATACTGATAACTTTTCTGTCCCAGGGGTAATAGAAAAATTGGGTTGGAGTCGCTTTTTTGCTCAGCAATTTTTCTCTTATGAACTGGGAGAATTGAAAACCGATGCTGATTTTTTATACCGCGTCCTCGATACGCTGAAATTGAAAGTAGAAGATTGTGTCATGGTAGGCGACAGCATCCATAGTGATATGATGGCAGCAAAACAAATTGGCATGAAAGCCATCCTCATGGACCGCAAAAATATGCGAGATTTTGAACAGAAAATTACTAACCTAAGCGAATTAGAGGGAGTGTTGGTGTGATTGATATTCTCTTTTTAGGAACCGGATGTATGCAGCCAACCAAAACGAGAAATCACTCTGGCATTTTGCTCTCCTCAAAAAAAGAGAATATTTTACTCGATTGCGGGGAAGGTATCCAGCGGCAGATGAGAATTGCTGGCATAAAACCAGCTAAAATAACCCGATTACTTATCAGCCATTGGCACGGCGATCATGTCTTTGGCATCCCCGGGCTTATGAGCAGTATGGGCGCTGACAAGCCGGGAACAAAATTATACATTTATGGCCCCATTGGAACTGCCAAATATCTCGAGCACCTCTTCCAATCCTTCGCCGCCAAGGATATCATTGAGCATGAAGTGAAAGAAGTGAAGAGCGGTATTTTTTTTGAGAGCGAGGAATTTCAATTAGAAGCTCGGCCCTTAAAACATTCTGTTCCCTGTGTGGGATACAGTTATATTGAAAAAGATAGAGTACGCATTGATGAAGCCAAAGCCCAAAAATTAGGATTGCAAGGCCCCATCCTTGGAAAGCTCCAGCAAGGAGAAGACGTAACTTTTCAAGGAAAAAAAATTAAGGCCAAAGAAGTGACCTACATCACTGTGGGGAAAAAAGTAAGTTATGTCGCCGATACCGTACCTTGCGAAGGAGCAGAACAACTAGCTGCTAATGCTGATTTATTGATTTCCGAAGGGACTCACCTTGATGACATCAAAGAAAAAACCGCCAAGTTCATGCACTTGACTGTAAAACAGGCCGCTTTGATTGCCTCTGAGAACAATGCCAAGAAGTTGGTCATAACCCACATCAGCCAGCGCTATAAGAGCAATGCTGAGATTGTTGAGGAAGCTAGAACTCATTTTGATAATTCCATTGTGGCGGAAGATTTTATGAAAGTGAGTGTGTAAAAAATTGAGTTTTTATTTTAAGTTCTTTTAATCTAAAGAATACCGTAACACTTTTTGTAATCCCCCATGCTGTGTTGCATAATTGAAGCA
>DUFZ01000081.1 GCA_013331635.1 Candidatus Woesearchaeota archaeon
GCTATGGTATTCCAAAGAATTGAATGCAGTTATCTATGCCAAAGAGGGAATTAATCTCAATCCCACCATCATCGATAAGATAACCGGATGGTTCAGACGATTACTAGGCATACCAACGGAGCCCTCCGCAGCGCAGCTCTTCCTCAATAAACCGCAGAACTTCCACGATGTATATCTGGCCACGCAGACAGTCACGCTTGATGGTATCGAGGTCACTAAATCAGTTCGAGCGGTGAAGGAAGCCTTTCCGAGCATTCTGGTAGCCGAATATGAAAATTTTAATACCTCAGTGTGTTCCTATGTTGAAAAAAGAGAACTTCCTGCTTTGGAAGAACCTGGGCCCTTAGCACGCGAAGCTGGACGNNAAATTGAGGGTGGGATAAGATGGGTGAAATTTGGTATCCAACACCAGAGTGGGTGGCAGAGTATAACCTTCTAGTTCTTAGTCTTATTCCTGCCAAGAAAAAAGATCGAGAATAAAATAGGGTGATATTTTAGTTAGTGCCAAAGGTAGGTTATAATTTCTGTAAGAATCTACCATACCCTTTAGAGAGATTGCCCCTCCCACCAGTTATATCTTATTTTGTAGAAAAGTTTAATAATCAAAGTATATTACTGCTACTCTATGGTAGATAAAGATTATTCGCTCGAAAGAAGATTGACCTACGATGGGGTGGTTCATCATCCTCTTGGAGGAGGATCTTATGTATTCCAACGGAATTATGTAGAATATTTAGCTAGAAATATTTCTAAACAGAATTTAAGAATAAGTATTGGCGCACAGCCCAATTCTTCTCCCCATTTTGGGACTTTAGTTGTGTTCAATTTAGCTTATGCGCTAGGGAAAAAAATTTCAAGAGGAACAATCAAACCAGAAATATTTTTTGAGATAATTGATACAGCACCTTCAGAAAGTGTAGAAATAGGAGGAATTGATTACCAAATAAGTTTAAGATACAGTAATGTGGCTAATAGTTGTCTTGGAGATTATTTTGAGTTGTTAGATTTGCTAAACAGTTTTTCTGGAATTAGTTATACCTCTAGAAAGCAAAGAGATTTTAATTCAGAACCAGAAATTCCTAAAATTTTAAAAAATATTGTTCAAAATAGAGACTTAATTGCACCAATTATAGACCCCCAAAATGGATTACTAAGAATGAGGGTGGCATGTTCCGATTGTGGACTAACTGATAAAAAAGGAATTAATACTAAATATTACGATGATAGAATAGAATCATACTGTCCTGAACATAAGTGGTTTGAAACTTATTTTGAGGGTGAATCTGAAAAATTTGAATATAACACTCCGTTGAGAAATCTTATAAGAGGAATTGTTTACACCAGAGATAACCAAAATAAAGAAGTTCCATTTGAATGGTTACGAGTAACGGGAAGCGATTATGCCGGGTATTATCAAGAACAACTACTTTATAAGACAGCATCACTCTTAGGTATTTCTGCTCATGAATTGCCGACAATCGTTTATGCTCCACTCGTTGTCGATTGGTCTGGTGCAAAACTATCAAAATCATTATACCTTAAACAGAATGCTTATAAAAATCTTCCACAATATTTGGTAAATTACAAAAAATTTAGAGATGAACTTGGAGAAAAAGGCGCTAAAAAAATGTTTGAAGAAGTTTCTTTATGGTTAGAGGAACCATATAGACTATTTAGAGACTATTCCGTGTACTATTTCCTGGAGATTTTCAAAAATGACTGAGCAGATAAATATTAATTTTACAGAACCTAAAGATATTTTTTTAAGTATAAAACCAGAATTTGCAAGACTATTGGCAACCAGGAAAAAGACCTACGAATTTAGGAGATATAAACCCAATGAACCTATCAAAAGAATTTGGCTGTATGTCACAAGACCAGACGGTATGTTAAAATTTATTGCCGAAGTTGGAGAGCCTGTTGAATATCCCCACCAGATTCCGGAGGATGGTATAGGCAATTTAGATTTTAATTTAGGTTTAAAATTATCCAAATTTGCTTTTCCAATTTTACATTTTGATGAACTCCTTGAAGGCATACCACTAAATACATTAAGAAGTCAATTTAATTTTAATCCCCCACAAGGTTATATTTATATAGATACCTTCCCCAATTTAGTTGAATTTGTCAAGCGTCAGGGGATAAGAAGGTTGTATTAAAATGTCCAATAAAACTTTTTTCAAAAATTTGAATGAAAGACCATTTAACGCCATAGTAAATAGGCAGAAAACTATTGAAATTAGAGCAAATAAGAATATTTTTTCAGAAAATTCTATCAATCTCATTAATGAAGGCGATTTTATAATCTTTAAGAAAATGGGCAGTGATGATAAATTAAAATGTACTGTAGAGAGAAAGACACTTTATAGAACTGTCAGGGATTTATTAGAAACAGAAGGAACACAACCTGCTCTTTCAAGTACTAATAATATCGAAGAAGGAATTAAGTCTATCGAATCTATTGGCAATTACAAAGAATTAATCGCCAAGAATGGTGTTTTTGCAATTAAACTAAAAGATGTACATCAAATTTAATTTTCTGGGCCGCATAGGCCAAGTTAAGAATAAGTTAAATCTCTCGTACAAAGGCTCGCACCGCCGTTGCCGCTATCATACCATTATTTCCTAATTTGGTGGGAACCTCTTTGAGGTATTACTAACATGAAAATTGGAATTATAGGCGCAATGGATGAAGAAATAGTAATGTATAAAGAGCACCTTGTTGATAGGAAGGAAGTTACCTATAAGACACTGATGTTTTACACCGGAAAATTGCAGGGAAAAGAAGTCATCGTTGTTAAATCAGGAGTAGGAAAAGTCTTTGCCGCCATGACCTGCCAGTATCTCATTGATAGATTTAATGTAAATATAGTTTTGTTTACGGGTGTAGGCGGTTCATTGAATCCAATTTTAAATATTGGGGATGTAGTGGTAAGTAGAGACTCCGCCCATCATGATTTTAATGCCACGGCTTTAGGGTTTCCTCGAGGGAATATTTCGTATACTCAGTATCGTTTCTTTAAGGCTGACACCAAATTGGTGGAATTAGCGTTGAAAACTAAAATTGGGAAGCATAAGATTATTGCCGGCCGAATCTTGACCGGAGACCAATTCCTAACCCATAAAGAAAAGCAGGAGTATCGATACTTAACGGAAGAATTGAAAGGCGATTGTGTGGAAATGGAAGGAGCTGCCGTCGCTCAAGTGTGTGTCATCAATGAAATACCCCATTTAATTGTCAGGACTGTTTCAGATAAAGCGGATGGGACCGCAGTGCAGGATTATAACCAATTCTTTCCGATAGTCGCGAATAATTCGTTCAAGATTGTGGAATTTGTAGTAAGTCACCTAAATATATAACTTCTTCTGGCAGCAGCTAACCGGAAATCTCCGCATCAGCTCGTCTTGAGCGTGACCTCACATATCCAGCCATGGTAAGGAAATCAGCTATTTTTATCCTAAATCTCGGAGCGTAGTGAAAAAAAGACCTAATCGGGTGAGCTTTGATTTCATCAACGTTTTTGAGGATCTTTAACAACACGCTCTCCTGAACTCGCACAGTAATATCTGGTTTGCTCAAATGAGATTCAATGCTTTCTATTTCTCCTGTTGGTCTATTCAAGGAAGCATATCGGCCTATTTCATATCCTAAGTCATCTTTCACAATGATGCCAATTTCCCGAAAACGGCAGTGGCGCACCGCTCCTACATAGAGCCAATTCCCATTGAGCTCTTGCTGAATCGTATACTTTGCTTCGCTGTTCATCAGGTCATCAATGGAAGAATAGTTTTCAAACATAAAAGTAGCTTTTGAGAGTTCGCTTTAAAAAGCCTGTGGAACAAAATCCACAGAAGGGCGTACCCTTCTTATACATGAAATGAAGAAACTACTTCATTTCTGTACAGAAATAAGATATTCTTCTTATTTCTTGTATAGTGGCGGCAATTATTTATTCGAATATTAATCACCACCACTACATATATAAATCCCAGCAGAATACAGCATATTAAGGTGATAAGATGAAGTTGCGGGTCAAAGATATGGATATAGCAACGGGTGGCATTATGGTTGCTATCCTCAATAAGAAAGATGCCAAGAAATTAGACTTACATTCTGGTGATCGTATTTTAGTGAAAGATCATAGCAAGGAAGTAACCTGCATTCTCGATATTTCTGAGAGCAAGAAAGCCGTTTCGGAAGGAAAAATTGGATTGTTTGAAGAAGTACTCCGGCACTTAGGAGTAAGAAGGGGCAATACCGTTTCCGTAAAATACACCGGAAAACCAGAATCCATCAAGCATATCCGGGATAAATTATATGGGAAGCATCTTAATTATACCGAGCTGTATCATATCATTGATGATATCACCCACGATCGTCTTACCGACATCGAGAAAACCTATTTTGTAGCCGCCGGTTTTGTCAATAAATTCAGCACCCAGGAAGTGGTAGATCTCACCAAAGCAATGGTAGAAACAGGACAGAAACTAAAGTTTAAGGGAGTAACGTTAGATAAGCATTGTGTTGGCGGCGTTCCTGGAAATAGAACGACGATGGTCGTTGTTCCCATCGTTGCGGCTGCTGGATTTACCCTTCCCAAGACCAGCTCTCGGGCCATTACCTCGGCTGCGGGAACTGCTGATGCCATGGAATGCCTGGCCCAAGTAGAATTATCCCGGAAAAAAATTAAACAGGTCGTTCATGCTACCGGTGCCTGCATCGTGCACGGAGGTTCTATTCATCTTGCGCCGGCTGATGATAAGATCATCGAAGTAGAACATCCTCTCTCCATCGATGCCGAAGGACAACTACTCGCTTCCGTAATGGCTAAGAAATTTTCAGTTACCGCCAGCCATGTGCTCATTGATATTCCTATGGGCAAAAGTGTGAAAGCCAAGACCAAGAAACAAGCACTCCACCTCAAAAGCATGTTCGAATTGATTGGAAAAAGATTAGGCATGCAGGTGAAAGTTATGATTACCAACGGCAGCCAGCCCATTGGCTATGGCATTGGACCTTTGTTGGAAGCAGAGGATGTCATGGCCGTACTCCGAAATAATCCCCGTGCCCCGCAGGATTTGAAAGAAAAAGCGCTGACGCTTGCTGGGTTAATGCTGGAGATGACCGGGAAGTATAAGGATGGAATGGCTGTTGCCAGAAAATTATTAGAAGATGGGAGCGCTCTGCGAAAAATGCATCAAATCATCGCGGCTCAAGGGAAGGTTCCAAAACCTGTTTTAGGACATTATACCTTTGTAGCGAGATCTACAAAGTCAGGGAAAGTGCGGGAAATTGACAATGAAATCATCGCCAAAATCGCCCGTATTGCCGGTGCCCCGGAAGATAAAGGCTCCGGGCTTTTATTAGAAAAGAAAGTCGGCGAGTTGGTGTCAAAAGGAAAAGTCTTATACACCGTCTATGCCGAGAGCAGTTCTAAACTGGATTTAGCGGTTGATTTTCTGAAAGAAAATAAAGGCTATCATATAGGTGATTAAGTTGCCTGGGAAAAAGTCAGTGTATGAAACTGATATCATGCAGGTGTTTGAAAAGGAGATTAAGAAAGCAGAACAAACCCTGCAGAAAGTGGATGAAATTTACCGGAAAGACTTGCGCCGGTTAGATAAGCTTTCTGACAAGATTGCCCAGATCGGCGGAAGCTGGTCGTTCATTCTCTTGTTTTTTGTGATTTTATTCTCCTGGATGGGGATTAATACCTTTATGTTGGTCCAAAAGTCCTTCGATCCTTATCCTTTCATCTTGCTGAATCTGGTGTTATCCTGTTTAGCCGCGATTCAGGCTCCCATTATTCTAATGTCTCAAAATAGGGCGGCGAAGCGGGATCAGGCTCGTGCGGAGTTAGATTTAGAAAAAGATTTGCGTGACTTAAAGATCGACCAGCAGTCGCATAAGATTCTCTTGGCGATGCAGAAAGATATGGTGAAGATAAAGCAAAAGTTGAAAGTGAAGTAAGTGTAGGTTCTGAGATAACAGACTGCAAAAATAAGACCAGAACATTTATAAATAACAAAAGAATCACAAAAAGAAGTGGAAAAAGAATGGACCTCCAGGGCTATACGATTAGGCCGAGTAAGCATTTCATTTTAACTTGGATGAGAAAGTGGGACTATGACCTTGAGACACTTCAAAAGGCGTTGGAGGAGTCTTATCAGATAGATAAAGTGGGAAAGAATAAATATGAAGCTTGTACTCGGTCAAAAGGGAAAAGCAGGAAGCTTATATTCATCAAAGATGATAACTACAAGGAAATCTTTATCATAACTGGAGCCGAAGGAACATGAGGAAATGCTTAGTCTGTGAAAAAGGAAATTTAGAAAAAGTAGAAGACATTATACTAGAGATAAGTGGATATGTCTTTATTGTACTAGGAGAACGCTGTACTTCCTGCAGAGAAGAATTCCCCTATCCGCAAGAAACGGAACGAACCATTTTAGTTGCCCGGAAACTGGGTATTTGGCCCGAACCGCTTAAATTATATCGGCATCTTTCCAGGAGTGGTAATGGGCTGGTCTTTCGGATTCCTAGTGATATTGAAAGGCAGTTTAAGCTTAATGAGAAAGTAGAGATTTCTATAAGCAAAATAGGAAATAAAATGATTATTGAACCCGAATCAGCATAAGGTGCAGTTACAGCTGGCGATACCTCTTGTAAGCAGAACCAATATATCGGAACCTTTTTAATCCTAGTCCCCTCCTGTACCGTACCATGGGCCTTAACTTCAAAGAACTCATTGTAAAACAGGAAATCTCCCTGAAAGATCTTCAGGGCAGAATACTAGCCGTTGATTCTATGAACTTATTGTACCAGTTTTTGACCACCATCCGAAGTCCTGATGGCTCGGTCTTAACCGATGCGCAAGGCCGGGTAACGTCCCATCTCATTGGCTTATTCAGCCGTACTACTGCTTTGATGGAACAGAACATTAAGCTGGCTTTGGTTTTTGATGGCAAAGCCCCAGAGATTAAACGTAAAACCTGGGAAAAACGAACGGCAGTAAAGCAAGAAGCATCCCTGCAGTTGAAACAAGCGCAGGAAGCCGGAGATCAAGGAGAGATGCGCAAATTTGCTTCCAGAACAGCAGTGTTAACCAAAGACATGATTTCTGATGCCCAACAACTTTTGCGTGCGTTGGGATTGCCCATCATTCAAGCTCCATCGGAGGGAGAGGCCCAAGCGGCGCATATAGTCAAACAAGGAAAGGCGTATGCCTGTGTTTCGCAGGATTATGATACTTTAATTTTTGGCGCTCCTTTAGTGGTTCGTAATCTCTCAGTGGAAGGGAAACGCAAGAAAGCCGGCAAGCTCGCCTATGAAACGATTAAGCCCGAATGCATTTACCTTAAAGATATCCTGACTCACCTTAACCTCACCCAGGATCAGCTCATTCTCTTGGCTATATTGGTAGGAACCGATTACAATCCCGGCGGCGTGAAAGGAATAGGGCCTAAGACCGGATTGAAACTAGTGAAAGAGTATGCTCATGATGTTGATGCCCTGTTTCAAAAGGTAGAATGGGAAAAACACTCACCGGATGTAGCTTGGAGAGAAATTTATGACACCATTAAACAGATGCCCGTTACTGATGATTATACTTTGGAATGGAAGCCTCTTGATGAACAGAAATTAATCCAGCTTCTGGTTCAAGAGCATGGCTTTAGTATGGAGCGGGTCAATGCCAAAATAGAAAAATTACGTGAAGCGGCCAAACAGCAGCAGCAGAAAGGATTGCAGAGTTTTTTTTGAGTTCTTATCATTTAGTAAACAGAAAGATATAAAAGACAGCGTAGTATCTCTTTTTCCATGCTCGCCGCTAAAACTGAATTGAAGAATGCTGAAAAAGTCAAGCAATATCTCCTAAAGCACCATTTGCTCCATCCCGAATACCTGTTAGTCAAAGAATTTGGCTTCCTGTATTTTCCCCTCGTCAAAAAAATAAAAATTCCAGGTGCTGAAGTAATTGATGCCCGTTTTTCGTTTCCAGCCAAACAAAAGCCGGTAACGGTTGAACAGCTGCTCACCGCAAAATTAACCAAAGAAGAACTGGAACACCTTCCTAAAAGCCAGGAAGTCGTGGGAACCATCCTTATTCTTGAAATTCCAGAATTCTTGCAGAAAAAAGAAAAAGTGATTGCGCAGGCCTATCTTCAATCACATAAAAATATCACCACTGTCGTTCGCAAGGATAAGATGCATCAGGGAACGTATCGCCTTCGTAAAGTAAAAGTGCTCGCGGGCATCAACACCAAAGAAACCATTCACCTTGAAAGCGGGGTTAAAATAAAATTAGATTTAGAAAAAACCTATTTCTCTGCTCGTTTAGCCCACGAACGTTTACGATTAGCCCAGCAGGTAAAACCAAAAGAAGAGATATTAGTGATGTTTTCCGGTGCCGGGCCTTATGTGTTGGTTCTCTCTAAGCACACCGATGCTAAGAAAATAGTCGGAATTGAAATCAATCCTTTGGCACATCGCTATGCCGTTGATAACGTGGTGCTCAATAACTGTAAAAACAGTACAGTTCATTTGGGTGATGTCTATAAGGTTATTCCTACCCTTTCCGGCAAGTTTGATCGCATTGTCATGCCGCTGCCTAAAACCGGAGAAGAATACCTGCCTTTAGCCTTAACCAAAGCCAGAGCCGGCTCCATTATCCATCTCTATGGATTTTTGCAGACGACTGAGGTTCAGCAGCATCGCCAAAAAATAAAAGCCTTGGCCTTGAAAGCCAAGCATCCAGTTCGAATTCTACGCACTGTTGAATGCGGCAGTTTCTCGCCCGGAACGTCGAGGTTCTGTTTTGATTTGAAGGTGTTAAAATAAAAAAGTAAAAAGATAATCAAAAGTGCTTATTGTTCTTCGTCAGAATTTTCAGAACTGGGAGCGGAATGCCTTGATCCTCGCTCTGGAGCTGGGCTGCTTTTAGTCACTTGCACATTCTCAGCTTTTAATCCTCGCTCTCCTGGACCGCCTTCAAAAGTGACTTCATCATTGTCGTTCAGGAAGGTTCCCTGGGGCAATGCCGAAACATGCACAAAATAGTCCTGTCCATCTTCTCCGCTAATGAAGCCGAAGCCCTTTTTGCGGTTAAAAAACTTTACTGTTCCTTTCATGTTACATATCCTCCAATTAACTTGACTAAAATACTACTTCAAGAAAGAGACGCACTCTTTACTCGTTTGGTTATTCTAGCACTCTAAACCCAAAAATACCCTTTTATTTATAAATTTTATTCAAAAAATGGCTACTATGAAAACCTCGCTAAATGGCCAGTGAGCACTGTACTATTCGTCAGACTGCCTTGCCCTCGCTCTCTGATCATAAAGTGATTCGTGAGCGATTTTCCGTAAAGCGAGGGTGCGAACGAGAGGGTTTCATAGTAGCCTCAAAAAATTGTGCCTGCTCATCAGTTACTTCCGCCTAGCATGATGCTAATGGTGTTCACCTAATCATCGCAGTCTGCACTTTATCCAAAGAACTTGCCGTCTTCCTCATCTTCATCCTGCAGGCGAACTTTCTCAATCGCTTGCTCAAAATCGCGTTGGGTCACGTACTCTCGGTTTTCCCGAATCGCAAAATACCCTGCTTCCGTACACACTGCCCGTATTTCCGCCCCGCTAAAATCCTGCATCTTCGCTGACACTTTTTTCAGCATCACTTTCTGCAGGTTCATTTTCTGCGTATGCACTTTGATGATATCCAAGCGCCCTTCTTCATCCGGCAGCCCCACTTCAATCAGGCGGTCCAGCCTTCCCGGCCGGATAATGGCCGTATCTAAAATGTCTGCGCGGTTGGTAGCGCCGATAATCTTCACATTATCCAAATGATCAAACCCATCGATTTCCGCTAATAACTGCATGAAAGTCCTATTTACTTCCCGCTCCCCGGACGTGCCGGTATCCATTCTCGTTGATGCCAAAGCATCAATTTCATCAATGAAAATAATGGACGGCGCTTTGCTTCTGGCCAAGGTAAAAATATCTTTGACCAATTTTGCCCCTTCCCCAATAAATTTTTGCACTAATTCTGATCCCACCACTTCAATAAAGGTAGCATCAGTGCTGTTGGCAACTGCTTTGGCCAGCAGTGTCTTCCCTGTTCCTGGCGGCCCATAGAGCAGAATTCCTTTTGGCGGTTGTATACCCACCTTTTCAAACAATTTTGGGTTTTTTAAAGGCAGTTCAATGACTTCTTTCACTTCCTCAATTTCATTCTTTAACCCGCCGATGGATTTCCAATTCTCTTTCGGCTTATCCATAATCACAAACTTTTCCACATCATTATTGCTGGTCGAATGAACTTTCTCTACCACATTGAGCGTTTTTTGGTCCACCAAGACATTATCTCCCGCCCGTACATCCTGCACGTTCTGGGATACATAACAATAGAATTTATTGGCATTGGGAAGCCTGATGATAGCTTTGTCTCCAATCATGCTCACCACTTCTGCCACTAATAACGCCGGTTTCTTCAGGTTGGTAAGCTCCTTATTGGCATTATTGAACAGCTCCCGGAGCATGGCCGTTTCCTCCTCAACTCGGTTCAGAGTACTTCCGATAATGCGGTTTTCTTCTTCCAACCGTTCCATCGATTCCAGAAGAGCCTTATGCTCAGCATCAATATCTTGTCCGGCAATGGTTTCAGAATACACCACTTTCTTTTCAACCGCTTCCTTCTCCATACTTCTCATAAATGAGTTGGTATTTTTAAAGCTTGCGAGGGAAAAATCAATGGAATTCCCATACCTACCCATAAAACCACTTCAATATCCCATTCAGCCACAAGGTTATGGTGCCCATAAAGCCCTCCGCTTTCCCCGGTATGTCAATAGTCTTAGTGTCAGTAAAGGTCTTCCCTTGCTTATCGTTCCAAGTTGTGGTAATGGTAAAAGTATTCCTGCTGCTCACCGGCACGTTTTCAATGTTGAGATCATACTGCTGTTTTTCCGGCAAGGCATCTACCTGCCATTTGTTCTGAAATCCTGCCCCCTCAACCAGTACCTGGACCTTCTCCGGAGTGGTGAACGATACCTTTTGAAGGGTAATAGCCAGATGAATATTCTGCCCGTGATCCACAAAAGGGGGATGAGTAACCGTGACCTCCACTTGCGGGTTATCCAGCACCACATACGAAAATGAATTTCGTTTCTCAATCAACTCATTTTCAGCGCTGGCCATCACTTTGTTCCAGCCCACCTCTGGCTTATCGATGGTAATGGAACTTGATTCCTCCTGTCTTACCCCCAAGTTGATTTTCTCACACACCTGCTCCAGGCAGAAATCAATCTCCTTCAAATCCGTATCACCATTATTTTGAATGGTACAAGCCATCCGCACTTCTTCTCCCTGGCTCACTTCATGGGGATATTCACACTCCAAAGACACTTTGCGAGAATAACTTTTTTCTTCATCCTGCACCGTAACCGCTCTTATTTCTGGTTCTGAATACACCGGTTGGTTTTTTTGCACCGAAAAGGAATCAGAAACCGACACATTTTTCTCAGAATAAATCATCGATGGGAAAGTATAGATAAAGTGTGGATCAAGGTCACTATTAACTTTCACCACCCAAAAAGTTTCTTTCACTTCTTTTGGTTCCAGAACCAGGTTTCGTCTGTTCCGGCCTATGATCATTATTTCTTTTGGAACCGCCAGTTCCAGTGCTGCCGCAGTGTAATAGTCAGCAGTATTCTTGACAATTCCTTTGATTAAATTATAACTGCCAAAACCAACTTCTTTATTGAGTAACTCTTCTTCCAGGAGCAGCTCTTCCGCCTCCAAGGGGCCTTTCTTTTCAATCTCCACTCCAAAATCTAAAGTACGTGCTTTCAGGTCAACATTTTGGGCCAGCCATTCATATTTGGTTGCCGGTTCAGCCGGGTCAAAGCCATCCCGCAGCTTGATATGGGTAACATCCACATAGGCATACTGTCCAAAGGCAATATCAAAAGGAACCCACCCTACTTCAGGGAAATATACTTCTGCCCAGCCATGGGGCTGCCAATTCTCAGTAAATAAATCCGAGGTGGTATAACTAATGCCGGATACAAAACGTGCCGGGATTCCCAAGGAGCGCATCATGGCAACAAACAACGAGGCCATTTCGTCGCACACTCCCTGCTTATGTTCTAATACCCAGCTGGCTTTCTGCGACGCCGACGAAGTGAGAGTATTCAAATCATAGTCAACATTTTCCTCCACCCAGCTGGCAATTTTAAAACTTAAAATAAACAAGTCATCTTCCCCCTGCGCCAATTCTGCTGCTTTTGAAACCACCGTGGGGCTATTGGAATCAATGGTTTCAGAGGGAAGGGTATATTGCTGCAATCCGGAGATATCAGTGAGAGGATAGGGGATTTTTGACTTCACGCGAAGTTTCTCGTTTTCGGTTCGGAGCGATGCCGTATACCCAAATTGTTTTGTTCCTAAAGTCTGGTCGGTCCAGCGGTAGAATGATGATGCTGGCCGCGCTTCGCCCTTATTATTCATCTGCAGAATCCGCTGGCGGAAATCCTCTTTGGGATACAAGAACAGCTCTGCGGTTGCTTCTTTCAGTTTAGGATCCTCGCCGGTAGCAATAAGCTCCAGTTCTCCCTTCACTTCTACTTTTAATTGCAGTGAATCGCGAAGGTAGAGATTTTCCTTGCTCATCGCTAACACTACTGGAAGGAGCATGAGCAGCACTAGCATAATTCCCAGCCCTTTTTTCATCCTGTCCACCATACTTTCTTGAAGTGTCGGGAAGAATATAAATGTTGCGACCTCCAGTAATACTTCAGCATCCTGAAGTGAAGCCCAAAGAAATTATCGTAATTTCTTGGGCGCAGAAAATCAGCGGATTTTCTTGCGCGTTACCATCTTCTCGCCTTTGGATGTTTTTATCGAGGACAGACATCTCCGTCAAATGTCACGCCATTTGAGAGGCGGAGCGGGCTAAAGCCCACTGTTTTGATATTCATTGGATAAAGTCCTTTGTTTTGATTAAACTTTTTTTAAAAGTTTGGGAGACAACCCTCTGTCTGTTCGCAGTAAATGTCGAAGAGGCTCGACCTGAGGATGGTAACGCTCCATATTGCTGAAGTAGTACGACCTCCAAAAACCTTATAAAAACAGCTTAATTCATCAGTCTATGGAAAAAGCGGTGGCCTTATTGTCCGGCGGGATAGATTCCCCCGTTGCCATTCATCTGATGCAGGAGCGGGTTGAGATTATCGCACTTCATTTTCACCAACAGCCCCTGAGCGGGGAGAAAGAACTGGAGAAAGTTAAAGAATTAGTGGTCAAATTAGGGATTCAAAAGGTTTATCTCGTTCCTTTTACTCCTGTACTCAAAGAATTGGTCGAAAAATGTGCCCATCGGGATTATTACATCCTTTCTAAAATCATGATGTTTCGTGCTGCCGAGCTGGTTGCTGCCAAGGAAGGGGCGAACTATTTGATTACTGGAGAAAATCTCGCGCAAGTAAGCAGCCAGACCTTAAGCAATATGACTTCGATTACCAAGCATGTGGGGATGGAGATATTTCGTCCGGTATTGACCTATGATAAGCAGGAGATTGTCAATATTGCCCGGAAGATTGGAACCTATGATATTTCCAAAGGCCCGGAGATTTGCTGTTTATTGGGGCCTAAGAATCCATCGACCCGTTCAGATTCAGAGAAGATAGGGAAAGAATTGGGGAAAGTGGATATGGGGTTATTGGATGAAAGTTTGAAGAAAGCGGAGATTGTGACTTTCTAACATCGGTTTTCAATTTTAAGCGCAAACCATAAAAAGCCCCGTATCTCTTCTTCTCTAAATGAAACAGAAAATTACCTCTTACTGCCGGCAAATAGAAGAAGAGGAAAATATTACTATTCTTTTCGCAGTAGAATCGGGAAGCAGGCTCTGGCGTATGAGCAGTGAAGACAGTGATTATGATGTCCGTTTTGTGTTTGTTCAACCTTTAGAGAATTATCTTTCTGTAAAAAATGAAATAGCCACTAATAAAGTTATCAATCATACTTTTGAACAAGGTCTCATTGATATAAGCGGCTTTGATGTTTTTAAATTCTGCAAATTATTACTCAAATCTAACCCATCTGTTATCGAATGGATGCAGTCAGATATTCTTTATTACGGCCAGAAGCCACAAGAACTACAGAAAATAGCTCTAACCTCATTTAATCCCAATGCTTTGTACTATCATTACAAATCAATGTGTAGTTTTAATTATCACAAGTATTTGGCCATCAAGCAGCAGGTTACCCACAAAAAATATCTCTACGCCCTGCGCGGACTTCTCAATGCCAAGTATGTTCAAAAAACTGGAAAACTGCCGCCAATTCATTTTCCTGAAGGGTTAGAGAAATGTAAAGCTATTATCCCTGATAGAATAATTAAAGAATTAAAAGAAACCATCACTTTAAAAATGCAGGGAAAAGAAAAAGAAATTATTTTAAATAATACTTTGTATGATGATTATATAGAAAGATTTTTACAGCAGGAGAATGAACCTGTTGCAGTTCGAAACATTAATGAGGAAAAAATTAATAAAGTTTTACAAAAATTAGTCTTACCAAGATAAAAATGACCCTGCAACTCTTCAACACCCTCACCCGTACCAAAGAACCTTTCAGCCCCCTCCAGAAAGGAAAAGTGGGCCTCTATACCTGCGGCCCGACGGTCTATCATTATGCCCATATCGGCAATTTGCGTAGTTATATCTTTGAAGATTTGTTAAAGCGCACCTTGCTGCTCAACAAGTACCAGGTAAATCATGTCATGAACATTACCGATGTTGGCCATCTTACATCCGATGCTGATACCGGCGAGGATAGACTAGAAAAAGGC
>DUFZ01000074.1 GCA_013331635.1 Candidatus Woesearchaeota archaeon
GGAAGAGTTGTCCGACAGAGCAGTATTAGACTACTTTGTAATAACAAACTTATTATCCTTCTCGCAATAGAAGATTTTATATAGCAATCTCAAAAATTAATCCATTTCAAAAAAAATGGATAATCACTTTAAAATTTCCTGCATGATTCCTTGTTATAATGAAGAGGAATGCATTACCGGAACAGTGGAAGAACTGGTCAAAGGATTCCAGAAGCTGGGCTATCCTTACGAATTGGTAGTGATAGACCATGCTTCTCGGGATAAAACTTTAGAAATGCTTCAAAAATTGCAAGAGAAGCATTCTTCGGTCAAGGTAATCAAGATGTCTCAAAATATAGGCTATGGAGGGATTATTAACCTGGGCCTGCGTGAATTCACTAAAGGGTCCATCATCGGCTGGACTTGCGCTGATGGAGAGGTCAAGGCCGAAGATACTGTTCAGCTGGTAGATTTTCTTATTCAGAACACTGATTATGCGGCGGTCAAAGCATCACGGATAAATCGCAATCAAGGCTATCGGAAATTTATCTCTGGAAAGTATAACCATTTGGTTAATGCTCTGTTTAGAATCAAAACAACTGATATCAATGGCTGGCCCTTATTCGTGAGATCAGAGGTCTACGACGGCTTGAATATAGGCTTAAAGAATTGGGTTATCAATATTGAAATCCTTCATAAATTACAAAAGAAGAACTTAAAATTTAAGGATATAGATTGTGTTTATCAGGGGAGAAAAGGCGGCCGTTCAAAAGTGAATATGCTCACTATCTTCGCTTTTATTTATCAGGTAATACTATATAAAATACAGGTGTTAATCTCAAAAAATAAGGAGTAAATTATTTAAAAATCTCTTATACGGAAATTACAATGCCTACCTGCCCGATTTGTTCCCAGCTCCTGGTCACTCTTATCAAGCGTCGCGATAAATATACTCTTCTGCAATGTAAATCCTGTTCTTTCATTACTTCTGAGCCGCTGCCAACTTCTGAGGAGCTGGCACGCTATTATGCCGGCAGCCTCTTCAATAAACCGGAGCCGCACCAGGAAAAAGAGAGAGAAAGAGTTATAGATAAAGATGTCAGGATAATTATTGCTGATATGGAGGTTCCGGCAGGAGGAGTAGGCAAGTCTTTGCTGGATTGCGGGGGCGGTACCGGACATTATGCGGCTGCTTTCGCCCGGCATGGTTTTTTGGTAACTTTTATTGATCTGGATCCAGCTGCGTGCAACTATGTCCAAGAAAAAAATTCTGGCCAATTTAAAGTAGTAGAAGGCGATGCTTTGAAATATAATTTTAAAGAAAAATTTGACTTTATCTTTTGCAATCAACTCATCGAACACTATCCTGATCCAAACCAATTAATTAAGCATCTGAAAAAAAATCTCTCGCTGGAGGGCATTATTATTCTCACCACCCCAAACCAAAATTCAAAAGAATTCTATTTCCGCCCTAAATGGTCCCTGAGCTATATTTATATGGCTACCGGATGGAAACTTCATAAAGTGCCTAAAGCCATCTTCACCTTTCTCAAAAAACCATGGATTTGCTGTGATCCTCCCCGGCATCTTCACTCTTTTAATCCAAAAAACCTTACGATGCTTTTAGAAAAAAATGGATTCACAGTGATAAAGTTGTTTACAGAATATTCTACGTCTCAACATTATTCGTTAAGGAAATACCGGGATTTCTCGTTTCATTCTCTGAGGGATATCCTGAAGATAATATTAAATATCTATGCCCTGGCAGGAGTATGCTTTCTAAGAAGGTGGGATAGGAATAATAAAAGAGGAAGTAACCTGGTAGCCTATGCTAAAAACGTCAAGTTCAATCTTTAATAACGCTTATAAATGATTTTCTTTCGCTTGATAGTATGAACATTGCTTTAACCTCATCGGCGGCATTGCGTAACCATAAAGAGGCAACGAGGATAACTCTCCTCAGCCTAGCAGGGGAACTACTAAAACTAGGCCATCAGGTGGTCATAATTTGTCAGCATGCTCCGGGCTACCCCAATTATGAATGCCTTAACGGAGTGGAGTTATATCGTTACCAATACTCACTACTGCCAAAACTGACTGGTGTTGCCTTGGCTCTCCGTCAGATTCAAAAGAAAAAAAACATTAAGTTTGAGATTATTCATTCTTTTAGCTCTACTCCTTTATTTATTCTCAGCAACATTGCGGCTAGATTATACGCTCCCAAAGCTAGAATTATTCATACTCTTCGATCTTATTCTAGGGTAACTGGCGGAAACTCGTTTTACTTCTTATTAAATCTCGCTACTAAAGTTACAGTGCCAACAAAAATATTTTCGTATAAACTGAGATCAGTTCCGGCAAAGAAAATAGTTGTAATTCCCTCTTCAATTGAGCTCACTAAATTTTATCCGCAGAACAAGAAAGAATTGAAGAAAAAGTATAGGTATCAGAATGATACAATCATTTTCCATTATGGGGCAATGTGGCAAAATAAGGGAACTCACCTTCTCCTAAAATCAATTCCCTTACTGGTCTTAGATAATCCTAAATTAAAATTTCTCTTTGCCCCAAGGTATAATGATATCAAGGATCTCCAAGAAATAACTAAGCAGAAAAATATTTCGCAGTATGTGGAATTCATCACTGGAGAGATCAGCATTGAAGAATATGTTAATCTGGCTGAGGTAGTGGTTTTGCCGTATCTTAACCTAAAAGGAACGGAAGGAATCCCCTCTTGCCTGTTGGAAGCAATGGCCTGTAAAACTCCCGTTGTCACCACGCGATTGCCAGAGATAGCTGAAATTGCCGATGGGGCAGTGTACCTAGCTGATCCTGGCGACGCTGTTTCTTTGGTCCAACAAATCAAAAGAGCTCTGAAGGAAACTTCTGCAGCTGGTTCTAAAGCGATGATTGATAAGGCATACCAGATAGCTGCTCAGCATTCTCTTGATAAAATTGCTCAGCGTTTTCTGAAGCTCTATAAAGAAAATTGCTGAGCAACTCCGCTTTTTTGACACACCTAGAGAACATATTATAGCGAATGATATAAATAATTATAGAATGGTTTGATTAACCTATCCAAATACTTCAAACCATTCTAAGAAAGACTTTGAATTCGATGCCATGAAAATTCAAAAAATTTTCAGGATGCCGAAAATCCACTGATTTTCGTGCATAAAATGGAGAGAATGCCAGCAGAGCCAATTCATCGTGTTTCGAAATTAGATGAAGCCAAGCTGATGGGAAGGATGGAAGCTGAGAGGGAGAAACAAGAACAAATTGCCACTTCGCCTTTAGTCACGGGATTTTATGTTCGGGTGCTCAATCCTACGGTCGTTCGCATGGAAAAAGCAATAACTGCTGGTTGGGAAATTGGCGGCATAAATAACCGCTGACCAGAGGTCGGCGGTATTACGATTTAGGACGCGAAGCTACCCAATGTTCTTTGACCTTTTCTCATAGCACCTAAGCGACCATACTTCTGACCCTGAATATACTTGATAGTGTACGCTAAGTTCATTGAACATATCGACCAGTTTGTGCATCTTCTGCTAGATACCTATCACAACGAACGCACTATTTTTGTCTTTGGCAACGGTGGAAGTGCTGCTACGGCTTCGCATTTCTGCGGTGATCTTATAAAAGGAGTTTCTTACGGCTTAAAAAAGCGATTCAGAGCAGTCTGCTTAAGTGACAATCTTCCAGCACTAATGGCCATAGCAAATGACATTTCTTATGATGATATTTTTGTAGAACAACTCAAAAACTTCCTCAAAAAAGAAGATTTGGTCATAGGCATTTCAGGCAGCGGCAATTCGGCCAATGTTATCAAAGCTTTGGAGTATGCTAAGGATAATGGTGCGAAGACTATTGCTATTTGTGGTTATAAAGGAGGAAAAATAAAAGAAATTGCCGACTTGGCTATTCATGCTAATATTAATGACATGGAAGTTTCTGAAGATATCCACCACTTAATTTTAACGCACTGTGTGAAACGTTTAATCACCAAAAAGTTGAATAATAATCATGTGGGTGAAATTTATGAGAAACGAATAGTGTAAGTTCTGAAATAAGGATTTAAATAATTTCTGGCTCATAATTAATTTTTCTTAGGAACTACTTTGACAAATCTTTTAGTACCATATATAGATAATTCTGATGATT
>DUFZ01000038.1 GCA_013331635.1 Candidatus Woesearchaeota archaeon
GAAAAACTGGAATTTATTTGATATCAAACCTTTTGAATATGATATTAATGATGTGAAAGGAGAAGATAAAAGTCAAGTTAAGCTTGATGCCTTCGGCATAGGCTCATTCCGCTCCGCTCTAGGGAGCGGAGTCACCTGAGCCGGTTTAATGTCTTTTTGCATGACGCCTATCTGCTCCTCGTATTCCTTCCCGATATCTCCAACTATAATGAGAATGTTCACCCGCCGGTGCATCAATTATTGCACTCGCTTCACGCAGTGCTTTTTCTAAATTAGACTCATCTTTAGGTGTAAATGCTTCCCCTAGCCACTGATCAATTAAATCTTTCATAAGAAGGTTTTGTCAGAATGAATATTTAATCTTTTCTCTTCCCCAGCATGAATTTCACCGCAAGATTTAAATACTTACCAAATAAGTACCTGATCATGATTGAAATCTCTGTGCATGCCAGAGTAGCAATGAGTGAGGATGGTATCAGTGAAGAAGAAATAAATATGTGTCTTGAACGAGGAGAATTAGAAATTAAACAACTAGTTCAGGAAGAAATGAGATATGGAAAGCAATTGGAATTCAAAGACAAGACTATTATGGTTATCTACACCTATAGAAAAGAAGGTACTAGAGTAATAACTGCGTATCTTATTCGGAGGAAAAAATGGCAACAAAACAAATAAAAGAAGAAGTTCCCTATTGCGCTAAGTGCGACCAAGAGATGCAGCAAATCCTCCTTCCTAAGTATGAGTATGAAGAAGAACAGGTTCTCCATAATGTTGAAGCTTACCGTTGTAATTCCTGTGGTAAGATATTTTTTACGGAAAGTCAAGCCAAACAGATGAAATTAAGAAGCAGAGAACTAAAAGAGTATACGTTTGGATTTGAACGTAAGGTAACGATAAGCGGGAAAAGTCTGGTGATAGGAATCCCCCATGAACTTGCTGAACATCTCCATATTGAACAGGGACAAACGGTAAAGGTTTATCCCATGGCTAACGAGGGACTAATTATCAAAAAGTGTTAATTACTTCTTTTCCATCATTACTTTCCTTTCCACCCTGGCAACCGTTCGTCGTATACTCTCCACCGCATCGACATTTGCAGAAATGCTATCTACTCCTTGATGCACCAAGAAATCTGCCATTTCCGGGCGGGAGCCAGCTTGCCCGCACACCGACGTTTTTACCCCATATTTCTTGCACACTTTAATCACTTTAGCAATCTCTCCCAAGACAGCAGGATGCATTTCATTGAAGAGTGGAGCAATCTTTTCGTTATTCCTATCTATTCCTAGAGTCAATTGAGTCAAATCATTAGTCCCAAAAGAAACAAAACTAATTCCTTCTTTGCAGATATCTTCCATAATCCAGCAGGCAGCGGGAGTTTCGACCATAATACCAAATTGAATTGCTTTGCAGGGCTCTAACCCAACGCTGCGCATGATTTCTTTTGCCTTTCTTACTTCTTCAACCCGAATCACAAAGGGGATCATGACTCCCACATTTTTGTAACCTTCATAATGCAATTCTCGAATAGCCTGGAATTCGCACCGTAAAATTTCGGGTTCATCTAATAAACGTCGGATGGCATGCCAGCCAATCATAGGATCGGTTTCTTTGGGTTCTTTATCCCCCCCGGCTAAGCCGCGATATTCATCAGAACGCATATCTGAACAGCGCACCCACACTGGTCGGGGCTTGAAAGCTTTCGCTACTTTGCGAATACCATTTTTTAACAAAGAGACGTACTCTTTCTGCTTTCCTTGTCTCATATATTCTGCCGGATGGATTCCACCCGTGGCGATAATAATTTCTGATCGGACTAACCCTACCCCATCTGCGCCGGTTGCAGCGGCTTTATCAGCAAAATCGGGAAGGTCAAGAATAACTTTAATTTCGGTTGCCGTGAGTATATCTTCATGGCCTTCGGCTGATGGAGTGATTACTTTTCCTTCTGGTTTTATTTCCATAGCACCTTCATATACAATTCCTCTCGAGGCGTGAACAGTAACTATCTCTCCATCTTTCAAAACATCGGTGGCATGCTCCGTTCCAACAATACAAGGCGTTCCCATTTCGCGAGAAACAATGGCCGCGTGGCAGGTTAGACCACCTTCATTAGTAATAATTGCGCCTGCTCGCTGCATGGCGGGTACCATATCAGGAGTGGTCATGGGGGTCACGAGAATATCACCTTTTTGTATCTTTCCTAATTCATTAGGATTGAGAACTATTCTTACCGGACCACTATAGACCCCGGCTGAGGCGGTTTCTCCTTTGAGTAAAATCTTTCCGCCCTCTTCGGTCATGGTGCTGCGCTCTTCCTGATGAGACTTAAAGGTTGTAACTGCTCTGGTTTGAACAATAAAAACTTCCCCTCGTTCCACTGCCCACTCAATATCCTGCGGCTGGCCATAATGTTCTTCTAGTTTTTTCCCTAGACGAGTCAACTCCTGTACTTGTTTTTGATCTAAGACTTGCCTTTCCTGCATCTCTTTAGGAATGGCTCTTTTTTCATTCAGACCTTGGGCATTGCGAAACAAACCAACATCCTGAGCGCGAACTTCCATTTTTTTAGTTTCCCGGGTATTTTTATCTACAATATAGGTGTTGGGATTGACTTCTCCTCCAACAATCATTTCCCCTAACCCATACACAGCTTCAATGACAATTTCATCAGCGTGATTGGTTGCAGGATTGATGGTAAACATAATTCCAGATTTTTCGGCATTGACCATCTTTTGGATGATAGCTGAGATCAATACTTTGGCATGATCAAATTTCTGTTTTTCGCGATAATAAATAGCCCGGGCGGTAAATAAAGAGGCCCAGCAGGAACGCACGGCTAGAACGACGCTTTCTTTTCCTTTGACATTCAAAAAAGTGGCCTGCTGACCGGCAAAGGAAGCGGAGGGTAAATCTTCAGCGGTGGCAGAACTGCGCACGGCCACAAATACTTCGTTTCCCTGCACCAGAGACTGCGCTCCTTTTTCTGCTCCCAGCAGTTCGTAATTATCCATAATCTCTTCAGCTATATCTTCCGGCACCGGCACGGAGACAATTAACCGCTGAATTTGCTCTGCCACGGCTTGTAAGGCATCAGTTTCTTCGACATTCAAGCCCTGAAGCAATTGCTGAATAGTGTCTTTAATTCTGGTCCGCTCAATAAATTCTTTATAGGTTTGAGCAGTAACGGCAAAACCATTAGGAACGGGAACATGCAATTGGTACATTTCACCTAAATTAGAGCCTTTCCCCCCAGCTACAGCGATAGAATCTTTGGTTAAATCTTTGAACCAGACAACATAGGACATGGAGCACCTCTTTTGAGGGATTAAGAGGAAAGAGTTTATTAATTTGTTTATTTTTTTAGGGGAAATTATACCCACCATTAATGATATTCCTGTTTAAGCATATCGATATCCATTATATTCTCCTGGTGCATAATATCAACCATCTCACGTTTAATTTTAGCCACTACCCCGGGACCCTCGTAAATCATAGAAGTAACTAATTGAAGTAAGGAAGCACCAGCTTTTATTTTATCAATAGCATCTTGGCCGGTGAAAATACCGCCGCAGCCGATGATGATTTTTTTACTGTGTTGATGGACAAAGCGGATAGCTTCTAAACTGCGTTTTTGAGTGGGAAGGCCGCTTAAGCCGCCTTGGGGGGATAAAGCATCCAGTTCTTGTTTGGAGGTGTTTAAGCCGTCACGATGAGTAGTAAGATTACTAATAATAAATCCCGTGATCCAATCATGAGCATTGGTTAGGTGAATTATTTCAAGCAGTTGTTTTTCATCAAAATCTGGCTTTATTTTTATAAAAATTGGTCTTTCATGTCTTTCTTGCGCTAAAGCATTCAGTAATAACTTTAAATTTGTGGGGTGGCCGAACGTTTGCCCGTCAACAGTATTAGGACAACTGACATTAATGGTGGTATATGAACCAAGGGAATGCATATAGCGGTAAGCTTTGATGTAATCTTTAATGCCAGCAAGGGTGTCCAGTTTAGGGTCATTAGTTTTAGCGACGCTTAGACCAATGGGAATACGAAATTTTTTATTTTGCAGGCATTGGGAAATCGCTACACAGCCGTCATTCATTAAGCCGTAATTTACAATAATGGATTTTTCTGACGGTATACGAAACAATCTCGGCTGAGGATTACCGGCGCATGGTTCACCGGTAATGGATCCCAGCTCAGCAAAGCCAAAACCAATTTCGGGGAGAATCTCATACAATTGGGCATTTTTGTCAAAACCGGCGGCTAGACCGAGCGGATTTTTGAAAGTGATGCCGGCAACAGTGGTATGTAAAGCAGGATGATCAAAATGAAATTGGGCATGGATGATGGCCCGAGTAAATGAATATGTACCAAGAATTTTACCTAATTTGATAATGTTATTATGTACTTTTTCAGGTTCTTGTTTGAAAAATATTGGTTTTAATATTTTTTGATATAGTTTTGTCATTGTTTTTCCCCCATTATATTTGGACTATTTTTTGATATCTCATAAAATGGGGAAAAGAGTGAAATCCTTTAAAAGAGTAATGGCGAAACTAGTTTCGAATAGAAAAAATATCGACAGTTTAATTATTCCCCAAAATCTTCCGTATCCTCGAAGTGCTCAGTGGGAGCATCAGGCTGCATATTTTGGATTTCCTGTTCGGTTACTGTAGCGTATTTAGAGGAGCGGATGGGCCGTTCTGCTGCTCCCACCACTTCGGCAAAACCAACATTCTGAAGAACTTTGGTAACCCGTATCTTTACAAAGTCGCCTTTCTTGACATTGGCAACAAACAACACAAATCCTTTTACTTTGGCAATCCCATCTCCCTTGCCGCCAACAGCATCGATAGCCACTTCATAGGTTTCTCCCACTACTACGGGAGCACTTCGTTCCGTTCCATTCATAGCACTGTACCTCCATGTAGTTCATGCTGAGAGGGATGTAAATAGAGGGGTATAAACTTAGACATAGAATGACCTTTTTGATATATCAATACTATTTTTCACAAAATACATTACTTCTTGATATAGTGCTGCCTTTTTTAAGTTTTTCGATGAAAAATGGCAAAAGTAGGGTTTAGAGGAAAGAAAAGGTTAAATAGTTGGTTAAATAGGGATTAAGATGGGTGAATTAGAGGAAATTTTGGAAGCAGAGCGAGAACATGAGAACACTGGCAAAAGAGTACAAAAACAGTTAAAAAAATTAGCAACAAAAATTAAACAAGGTAATTATTCTACTGGAGACCCCGTTAAAGACTTTATTATTTCTGCATATCAAGTTCCCGAATTTCCGAAAGTAGAAGATACCTTCAGGCAAGTTCAAGAACAGGTTGCAGCTCATCAAGGTCAGTTGGTGATGTATGTAGAGTTACACACCCGCTGGGAAGGGGAAGATAGCTGCATGGGTGGAGGAAGGTGACCTTATTTATCTGGGAAGTGCCTGGAGTTGGGCGTTATCTCCGGACCATTAGAATTTAAGTATCAACAAGAGAAAATAATTATCCCCTCAGAAAGAAGTGTCTGGCAAGGAACTCGGAATAGGTTCGGATTTGGAAGATACGAACCAGATACTCCCTGGAAAAAGGAAGCAAAGCCCATTGGCTTTGGGAAATTAGAGCTCCTTAACTGGGATGAACAGGTCAAATCAACAAAGGATTATTCTCTGCAGTGGGCGCTTTTATTTGGAACTGACCAGGTGCAAGAGTACTTACGTATTGATCCTGCTCTTTTGATGACCATAAGTCTCAAAAAGCTTATCCAAGAGAAAGAGAAGTGGACTTTCTTTCGACGACATCCTAATCCCAGTTATGCAGATGCACTGGAATTGTTGGGAGTAGAGGTTCCCTTTGATTTCAAACTAGCCAGGGATAGACAACCGAGCCGGCAATTAAGCTTATTTAAGGAATTATATGCAGCAAGCATGCAGCCATCAGTGGACGCAGAGAAACTTAGAGTACAATTGCAGTATGCGGTGCAGGCGGGAATACCGGAGATGAAAGAAAATTTCTCTCCAAAAAAAGGATTGGTCGTCTACGTCGGTGAATTTACCCGAGGGTTGTGTCAGGAATATGGCGTACCCATCACGCAGAATGGAAAAAGTTCTGGTTGATCAGAAAATCTATGAAACTTCTCCAAACGCCATTTTTCGTTCGAGCAGAGCTCGATTAATATAAGGAATCGCCAGCACCACTATTTCCCGCTCAACGAGAGGGAGTGAAATTCTTCCTCTTTTTTTCAGCTTTACTATTTCGAATCTCTCCAAAATTTTTAAGTCCCTGGTCACTGCTTGTTTAGCTCGTTTTGTAATTCGAGCCAGTTCCTGAACTGATTGGGGTTGCTTTTGTTTAATAATTTCAATCAATTCCAATCGTCTCCTCGTAAAAATACTGGTTGATTCTGGTAAAGTGAGGATAGCATTATCAGGGATATCAATAGTTTCATTGAGTATCCCCTCGTCAATGACCCGAAGCCATTCTTTTAACCTTTTTTTATTCATTTTTTGTAAACTCTTTTCAAAATAGTGCCTGTATCGCCCAAAGCTAGCTATTATTTGGTTACGATATTCTTCCAAAACCAAGTACAAAGGCCATTCTTCTTTATGTAAGATTGGTATCGGTTGAGGACTTCTCCAAAACTTTTGTTCATGAAGGAATCCATGATAGTTGTCAACTCGATATACCTCATACCAAGTTCCATGTAAGCTGGCCCTATAATTAAGCGCAAACTTGCAAAGTACTCCCCGCTACTCCCATATCAGCACTACATCAAGCACATCACCAGGAGTAAACTCTACTGAATATCTTTTTATTTTCATTGTAAACATAAAATGTTAACTATTTAAATCTTTCTATAAAAAAAATAAAAATTAAAAAAATTCTTAATTAATATCCTTTAACCCGCCTTCTTGCACTTCAAAGCACACTTCGCCATCAGCTAAGTTGGGGGCATCGATCAATTTTGCTACCCGAGTGCCTTTCTTGCCTTTACGTAAGTAAATACGGAAGGTGGAGGCATGAGCAACCACGTGACCGCCGATAGCTTGGGTAGGATCACCAAAGAATTGATCAGGCTTGGCCATGACTTGGTTGGTTACGTAGACGCAAATGTTGTTGGTGTTGGCAATCTTCGATAAAGTGTGCATGTGCCTATTCAATTTCTGTTGGCGCTCGGCTAAGGTTCCCCGGCCAATGAATTCAGCCCGGAAGTGGGAAGTGAGTGAGTCAACCACCACTAACCGCACTTTCTTGCCTTGCTCGGCAATCAGGCTTTCTACTTTTTCTGCCAGCAGCATCTGGTGGTCGGAGTTGAAAGCGCGAGCTACCATAATCCGGTTCAAAGTATCTTCAACATCAAGATCAGCTCCTTCGGCAAACTGCTTAATCCGTTCCGGACGAAAGGTATTTTCAGTATCGATGTAGACCACATGGGCTTCGGGATCGTCTTTAAGGACATTCACACACAGGAGGTGGCCAATTTGCGTTTTTCCTGACCCAAATTCACCAAAACATTCGGTGATGGCTCCCGTTTCAAATCCGCCCCCCATCAGGGCATTGAAGGCTTCCGAGCCGGTGCTGAATTTGGAGACGCCTTCCCGCTTTCTTAAAACATCCATACCGGTTTCAAAACCCATTTTCATGCTGTCGCGAGCAGCGTTAATCATCTTTCTGGCTACTGCTTCGGTAACCCCGGCAGTTTCAACCAATTCACCGAGAGTTGCTACGGCTACGGAGAGCAAATCTCTAAATCCGGCTGCTTCTAACTTTTCAGCAGTTGCGGCTCCCACGCCGGGCAAGTCCTGTAACCCTAATTTTTCCATTTTTACAACTTTACTAGACTCATTATATTTTGGTGTTTTTGACTTCAGTTCGTCCTGAATCAATTCCTCTACAATCACTTTATTTTTTGCGTCTGCCATAGTTAATACCCTCCTTTAAATAAATCTTGCTCATTTAATACTACATATTCATACGCTTTCTGCAAGGCGATCACTGCTTTGGGCAGGTCGTTGATGCGCATAGAATTGGTGCTCTGCCATTTTCCTTCCTTATCAGTATAGCTTCGCTCGATGGAAATGGTCTTATATTCCGTATCCTGTCCATTGCTGGCATGGCCCTTATTTAACCATACTGTGGCAGAAACTCCTCCAGCCCGAAACTTTTTTTCTGGCATATTGCCCGCCAGATTGGGGCTTACTTTTTGTGCTTCTTGCACGACTGTTTTTGTTGTGTTCATGTTAAACACCTCTTTGCTTTCGCATTTTATTTCAAACCAACCATAGTATATGGCTGGCGAGGCGCAACCACTTATGATTGCAGGAACTAAGCTGTACTGGTAGTTTATAAGCAATATCCAGAGTTGTCCAGTGGGGAGTGGCTAAGGGAGAAAGGGGTTTAAAAGCTTAAGATTAAGAAATTCAGAGGTTTTGGAGGTTAGGTGGAGTTGGGGAGTGGGTAGAAATTTTGAGAAGTTTTTTACTTCTTTTCAATTTTTTTCTTTTTAGCTGCATCTGGATAGTTTTGAGGGGAAACTACCTTCATTTCAAACGTTTTTTCTGCATCTTGCCTGGCTCGTCCGGCTACAGTCCCCCCTTCCTTAGCAGCATCAAGGTTCTCTGTGAACCCTTGTGCATCTTTTTTCCTTGTTGCTTCAGTAGACAGTCTTTCCCCCAACATAGAAAAAATGAGTTCTAAATCAGTCATGTGATCTCTTAAATTCTGATTCTTGAACTTTGGATCAAGACCTTTGATTTCTTTATGAATTTTAATAGGGACACGGCTAATATGAAACCCTCGCCAAATGGCCAGTGAGCACTGTACTATTCGTCAGACTGCCTTGCCCTCGCTCTCTGATCATAAAGTGATTCGTGAGCGATTTTCCGTAAAGCGAGGGTGCGAACGAGAGGGTTTCATATTAGCCTAGGGACACCAAAAGTAGCCTTACTAATTTCATTAGTGAGAATGGCAAACTCTTTATTTTCGTTTATTCCTCTTTCTTTCCATTCCCCAGTGAGCTCTTGCCTAACCGCAATTCCTCTAAGCCTTTTGTCTATCCAATCTTTAGGATAGCCTTTAAGCTCATAATATTCTTTAGCGCGATCTTGAGCAAGTTCTGGATTTTCAATTTCTTGAATTCTCTCATAACCAACTTTAGCCAACCAGAGTTTAAAAGGCTCGGCTTTCTTAGAAGGAATAGATTGAACAATCCTAAAAAGAGCTTCGGTAGTAGCGCAGTCAGTTTCGTATGATTTCCCATCTGAAGAAGGTAATTTCAGTTGTACCCAAATTGGGGACAACTCCAGCTGCATAAATTCTCGATCTTTGACTTTTCCCCAATACTGTCTGGGAGTAGGACTCTCGGTAAGAGCTTCAACCACATCAACAATGGAAAAATACCATTCTTCTTTATACCAAATTCTTCTTATTTTTGTATTTTGAAAGACAACTAACGCGGTATCTTTATTCATAGACCACTTAAAATCACCAGAGCTTTATATACTTTAGCTGAAGTTGTCTAGTGTGGAAGTGGCTTTTTGAGGCTTACGCAGACTTTGACTTCTTATGGAATTACAGGATAACAGTTATGTGGTTATGGGCTCTGCTACAGCTCCTAAGATCCTTAAATATCAGGACTATAGCAAGAGTGGACTTAACGAGTGTTAGGCGACATATTACTCAGGACACTTTTTTACTTTTAACGAAGGAGCCCCATTTCCCGTAACTACGCTTTATGAATTAGCGGACAGGCTTACATGTAAGTAACATTTATATATAAGTTCAATTACCTACACCCTATGCGCGGACTTAAAAGAGAAAGGATTATACGAGTGCTCTTAGCAGAATCTAAATCATTAAGCAAGAATGAACTTTCTAAAAGAGCTAACTGTACAAGGCAGTGGATTATTCTCTTCTTACGAGAACTAGAAAAAAATAAACTTGTCAAAGAAACAAAAGTTGTTAATCCTGCTGGACTCATTAAATTCTGGCTAACAATCCATAAAAAACCAAAGAAATACCGAGAATACATGATTAAAGAGCCTCTAAAACTACTGAAAAAAATAAAATTAGACTATGCTCTCACCACCTACCAAGCCGAAAATATTGTACAACACCACCTTTTCCCATCAAGAATAGACATTTACATTAAAGAAGAAGATTTTCAAACATGGCACTCCCTTCTGATGAAAGAAGGATTATATGGAAAAGGTAATGTTCGTACCATCGTAACAGAAGAGCATATCTTTTATGGAAAACGAAAGCTAAATGGCCTTTCTGTTGTTTCCCTACCACAAATTATCATCGATTTATTCGCCGAGGGAGGACCAGCAGCAGAAGCCGCACAGATGCTTCTTGCTCAATTGAGGAAACATGTATCTTGAATTTGAAACCAGAACTTCGTACAAATATCTCAAACAGGTTATCACTGCCTTAAAGGAACCTATTTGCATTCTCGGTGGATGGGCTGTATTTCTTCACGTAAACAAGAACTTTCAAAAGGCACAGGGCAGGCCATATCTTGGAAGCAGAGATATTGATTTAGGATTCCACTTGGATAAAAATGCAACAGTGGAGCAAATGAAAAATTCAGCTTTAGCGAAGTCGCTGGATATTCTTCAAAATAAGCTCAAATTTAAGTCCGTCTCTTTTCGGTTGCTCAAAGAGATTCACACCGAAACAGAAGAAGAAATAGAAGAAGGAAAGATTATTCCAGCACATTTCATTTTTCCCATGTACGTTGATGTGCTTGTAGATAATATCCCTGCAAAATTCAAAGATGCTTTCCGTTTTCAACCAGCAGATGAGCCGTTATTACGTTTTGCGTTTGAGGATGGAAGATATAGAAAAGAATTGAGAGAGTTCAACAAGAGATTGTTGCTGCCAAAACCAGAGTTATTGCTTGCTACAAAATTTAATGCTTTAAAGCACAGAGATAAAGAGCACAAGAAAATCAAAGATATCTGTGATATTTTTGCATTGTTATGGTATTCAGAAGAAAAACCAGAAGTGTTGAAAGAAAAAGTCAAAATTTTTATTGGTCATCAATCTCTCTTAAAATCAATTAAATCTATTGAGGAGAATGATTATCAAAAAGCAGCAAACCAACTAAATCACTCACCCATAGAGATTAGACGAGTGGTAGAAATACTACTGTGATAAAAATGGAAAAGTACCTATTCAGAGAATATAATTCCAAGTATAAGAATTTCTTTTTGAAAGAGAAGAACACCATAACAGAAGCGCTTTGGGAAATTGCTTCATAGAACATGTGGGAAGCACATCCGTTCCAGGCCTCGGCGGAAAAGGTATTGTTGATGTTTTAGTGGGTGTTAAATCCAAGAATCTCCCCCCATTGATTAAAACACTGGAATCAGTAGGTTATGAATTCAGAAAGAAAGCGAGTACACCAGACCGGTTCTTTTTCAGGAGGGATTACAAATTTAGTAAAGAAACAAGAAGAGTACACATTCATTTAACCAAATTTGACAGCAAAGATTGGAACGAATTGAACCTCTACGGACTACGCT
>DUFZ01000029.1 GCA_013331635.1 Candidatus Woesearchaeota archaeon
ATAAAAAATATTATAGACTTCATCAGTAGGCAGCCCGGTAGGAGGTATCTCTTTTCCAAACTCCTTAACTAACTGAGCTATTAAACGATATTCGGTATCGGCTACTCGCTTTAGCTTACAATTAAGATAAATTGCTTTAAAAGGTATCGTGTTCTTCTGAGCAATTTCTTCCATCGAATGTAAGATAAATTTCATTGAAAGGGTTTTTCCGGTCCCAGTCTTCCCGTAAATGAAAAGATTAGAAGGTTTTTCGATACGAAGAGCAGGAGCCAAGATATTAGCTGCCTCTTGAATTTGCTCCTCCCTATAGACCACTTCTTGAGGCAAATAAGTAGAAAGAAGCACCGACTTCTCTTTAAACAAAGAGTCCGATTTAAGATAATTCTCAAAAAAGCTCCCAATCTTTAACATTGGCCACTACCCCCTTATTTCCTATGGAAACTATATATTTCTGCTTTGGATAGCACTAAGGAAGATGAAGATTATATAAACACACCGGAATTTGGATTTATACATTATTAAGCACAGCTTAAGATACCTATATTACAAGTGGAACCTTTTATATATAATTATCGGTAAATCCTTAAGGTAGTAAATATGATTTAATATGCTCACCCAGAAGTATAAATTACAAACATAAACTAAGGGGAAGAGAAAAATTATTTAAGAATATAATTGTTAAATGTAATCATGATAATATTAAGATGAGAACAAAGTGAAAATAAGAAGAGAACATTACTTTCTTAGGTAGCTAACAAAAAATAGCGTAAGACTATTTGGATAATTAAGATAATAAATGTGATCAATAAAGAATAATATACAAAAATAATATATAATAATATATAATAATTTTCTATATAGAAAATATATAAATAATAATAATAAATATAATAAATAAAATAAATAAAATAAATAAAAAGATAATAACCTAACAAAATTTTATTATATTTCAAATAGAGTATAAATTGATTAGGAAAAATAAATATAATTTTAAGAAAAAAATAATTACATTTAACAACAATTTCAAATAGGTCTATTTATCCTATTTCCATTATAAATTATTATTCTCCAACAGAAATTATTACCCAACAGAACCAAGAAATAATCCTCTATTTGAGTATGTCTCCTCTTTATATTCTCTTTCCTCACATTACCTTAAACTTATTGCTTTTTTTCTTTACACACTCAACTTCCATCAGAAATCAAGGGGTGTTGGTCTTTTTGTTTTTCTTTCGGGTTTTTATACCTTTCAGGCTTCCCCATAGGGAAATGTTTAAATAGAAACTTAGATACCCTTCTTCTATGGTTTTAGAATCATTATTTAATCCTTTTGTCATCAAAAAGAGGCCTTGGGAAATTTTTATGGCTGGTTTTCTTTATTCCATTGTGGGATTACTCTTATCTTATTTGGTTTTTAGGGAAATTGCCGGCATTTTGATGGTTTTTTTGATTGTAATGGCCACCATCCCTATTTTATATACTACCATCAAAAATGAAGAGGAGCTTGATTTAAAGTATGATCAGGAATGGGTGCTCTTGAAAGAACATACTAAAGTCCTTATTTTTTTGATGTTCCTGTTTCTGGGCATCACTTTTGCGCTGGTATTATCCTACGTTTTCCTTCCTGAAGCCATGGTTCATTCCATTTTCTTCCTTCAGGAGAAAGCCATTCTTAATGTTAATAATAATGTTCAAGGCGGAGCAGTGCAATTTAATTTTTTTGTAAAGATATTTATTAATAATCTTAAAGTCCTTTTCTTTTGCCTTATTTTTTCTCTGTTATATGGGACTGGCTCTATTTTTATCTTAACGTGGAATGCTTCGGTTATTGCTACTGCTATGGGGAATTTGATTAAGCTGGAATTGTCGAAGACCGCCTCTCTAGTTGGGTTTGCATCCATCTCATCTTATTTTAGTGCTGCTACCTTTAGTTTCTTTCGCTATATGACTCATGGGTTATTAGAAATTGCCGCGTATTTCGTAGCTGGATTAGCCGGAGGGATAATTTCTATCGCTTTGATTAAGCACAACCTACAAAACAACCGGGTGCTGGCGGATGCTTTAGATCTCATCTTGATAAGCTTAGGGATTTTAATTGTAGCTGCCTGGGTAGAAGTCTATATCACTCCCCGCTTCTTTATGTAATGCCTTACTTCTGTAGGTGTGTTATAAGACCTTTACTTTTCCCGGGCTAATCTTAAAAATATCTCCCTTTTCCAGCATTTTTTCAATGATTTGTTCCGTTCCTTGCACCAAGGACTTTTCCAATATTTCTTCAATAGCTGCCCCATCCCCTTTATCCAATTCTTTGATGAGTATAATTATCTTTTGAGAAGGAAAAGCGCTCCCCAATCCATTTTCCTCTACTATTTCCTCTTCACCGATTTCTTCCTCCTCATTTTCACCTTTTGGTTCCTCTCTTTTGGAAACAGTATTTTTCCAAGTGTTCTCCTTACTCCCATTTAAAATATAATTTTCTTTAACCCCCAGATCTTTAATCACCAAATTTCCTCTCTTATCTTGAAAATGATCTGGCATTTCCAAAGCGCGCACTTTCAGCCAAAGCGGGTTTATTTTTTTAATAATTTCCGGAGAGATATATTTTTCCTGATTATATACTCTTACTTTGCCTATGATCAGAACAGTATTCCCTATTTGGGTTTGCTGAGTAACCTTGCTTTCCTCAAAAGAACGCAAGGCAATTTCTCCCGTTCCATCATCAATCAGAAAATTAGTGATAGTGCCAACTTTCTCTTTATTCAGGACGGTAGCAACTACACTGAGCCGGTAAATTTTTTGATGAGACTTTGTTTGAAGGTAATTTGGGTTTTCTTCTTTCTCCTGCACATAGGTTCCTTCCACCAGTTCTTTGATGGTGGTTTTAATTGAGATTAATCTTAAAAAAGCAGTATTCTCCATGGTTTTGGTTCCTTCTTATTAGAGTAAAATTTTTTATCCCACCCACACCCCTTATAATCTTTGGATAAATCCCTTCTTCGGTTCAAAAATATCTCCCGAACGGCGAAGTTTTTCCAGTATTTCGTCCACTTTGTCTGGAGAAATATTCTTCTGTTGTGCTATCTCCATCACGCTTTCTTGGGGGATAGTTTTAGTTCCCATTTGCTCTTCCAAAGCGTTAATGATCTCTTTGATTGTTCCAATGCCACTGCGCTGGGTAGCAGTTAATTTTCCCCCTAAACGGTCAATATCTATCTTTCCGGTTTCAGTATCCTTAGCAATTTGATTGAGGCAGTAATCAATCAGTTCAATGGCTTTCTGCGCATCTTTTTTAGTAACTGTCTTTGCCAGCCGCACTTTTGCGGCAGCTTCTGACAGGCGAACCAAGGCTTCCAGCTGCCGGGCAGTGATGGGAACGCTTTTGATACCCCCTTCATCCCCCGCACCGGAATTACGCATGCTGATATAATATTCTTTAAGTTCTTCAATAGCTGCATCGGTCATTTTTGGGTTCACTTTTTGCCGTACGTAGGCAAAATATTTTTTGAGAATGGCATTGGGGATTTCTGACACTGCTAATTTTGGATCTTTATGGAGTTTTAAGATGAAAGAAGCGGTCAGTTCGTCTTTTTCCCGATTGGGGAGGTCTTTGATGGGAAAGATCAGATCAAATCGGTTAATAAGTGTGGGAGGAAGGTCTATTTGGCTGGCTACTAAGTCATAAGGGTCAAAACGGCCAAATTTAGGGTTAGCAGCAGCCAGCACCGTGGTTTCACACCGGAGCGTAGCCTGGATATTCGCTTTAGAAATACTTACTGTTTGCTGCTCCAGCGCTTCATGCAAGGCGGACCTATCTTCTTTCCCCATTTTATCCATTTCATCGATGATGGCAAAGCCTTGGTTAGCAAGTACCAAGGTTCCAGCCTCTAAGCTCCACCCCCCCAAGAATTCATCTTTAACCACGCTGGCTGTGAGTCCAGCCGCAGTTGCCCCCTTCCCGCTGGTAAAACGGGCCTTGGGAGCAATTTTACTGATACGTTTGAGGAGCTGGCTTTTGCCGCTCCCCGGGTCGCCAATTAAGAGCACATGTATATCCCCTCTCGTTACTACGCCGTCAGGATGTATCTTTCGGCAACCGCCCACCAGCTGCAGCGTCAATGCTTCTTTTACTTTATCATGGCCATAAATAGAGGGCGCCAGGCTTTGTGAAAGGAGGTTCAAGACGCTGGGATGTTTGGCAATTTTAATGATTTCGTCCATTTCCTGTTCACTGATGGCTACGTCAAAGAAATCTTCTTGGAGCGGTTCAATATAATTTGCTTCGAGGATTAAGTCATACTTCGTTGACTGGCCTCCTGTTTTGAGGGTGATAGGCACCTCACTCACCCACCCATATACCTTTGCCCGTGATCCCGGTCCCGATCGCCGTTCAGAGATAGGAGACACTAAGTCATCCTTTAAAAAAACGTTAATCCGTTTAGGCTGGGACGACTCTAAGTCATCAGGAGACTCTTCTAATACTAATCCCTGCCCGTCCACTAGCTCTTTAGAAATTTCTTTAAATTTTCCCTTTCTCCCACAGCCGCACCGGCTGGGCTCTTTGTATTTTTTATCCAGCTGGAAGACATTTAAGATATTCCCGCAGGAAGGGCATTCAAATTTAGCGGTAGTGACATGGGGCCGGACATCAGATTTCTGCCGGACGATGCCTTCTGACCAGATGAATTTAGTCAGGTGCTTGCTTCTGATTTCGCTGATGGCTACTTTTTGGGATTCAGGAAGATTTCTCAGCCGGATGTTAAATTTGCTGATCTTCTGGGGCAGGTCAAACTCTTTGACAGCTAGTTCAGCCGCCTTGAGCAGTTCTTCGGGATGTTCTAAAGTTTCTTCACATATTTCGGTGTTAAATTTGATCAGCTCAGCAAAATCAAGAACCAAATAAGGTTGTCCCTTGCGGACTGCTTCCAGCAGCTGCGGGTAATAGTTCTGTTCAATAAATTCTTTAAATACCTTAATCTGCTCATCTACTTCCATAAAGACCCCTCTTTACTCTCCTCTTTTAAAAGGAAAGGGCAGTTATTTAAAGATTTAGGTCTTACTTTGCTAGAATCTTCTTAAGATTATCAATAAGCTTATCCGTGGCATCATTGACTTCCTGTTCCGTTTTGGTTCCAGTGCAGACTATTTTTCCATTGCTAAACAGCAAAAAAGTCGCATTGGTGCCCTTAAGCTTATGAACTAAGCCCGGGAACTGCTCCGGCTCATACTCCGTATGGGGCAATTTAATGCCTAAAACGTTCAGGTTGAGATCCATCCCGATGCTTCCTGAAGCGACGATATTCTGCACGGTGATTTCTGGCTTAATAGTGACGTGAATATCCATCTTTTTGAGGCTTTTGATGATGCTTTGGATGCTTCTATCAACGTCAGCAAGTGTTCGTGCCCCGGTACAGACCACTTTCCCGCTGGAGAAGATTAAAGCCGAGGTTTTAGGGTCTTTGATGCGGAGGACTAGCCCCGGGAATTGCTCCGGGTTGTATTCGGTATTAGGCAAGGTCGCGGCCATTTTTTCCAATGGGATATCCTTTTCCAGCCCGGTAGAAACGACAATATTGACAATTTTTATTTCTTTTTTAGCTTGTTTTATTTGTTTTTTAATCATAAATAATACCCCCACTCATTCCAATTGCTTTATAAATGAACTAAGAGTATTTAAATATTCCCTTTATAAATGCAGGTTTTGATTGAATGTATATACTGTACATAATACCCCCCCTCTATTTCCTATGGAGTTTCCGTCGATAAAGGGTGATAAAATATACCTCTCTCAGAAAAATAGTCTTTTTAAGGGCTACATTTTTAAAAGGACTTCATTGTGGTTAGTATATGCACTCTACCCATATTATCGCTAGGTATGGAGAACTCTTCCTCAAAGGAAAGAATCGCTCTCTGTTTGAACGTAAATTAGTTGCCAATATTAAGAAGATAACCCTAGTTGGACAGGTGGATAAGGTTCAAGGCAAAGTAGTTATTCCTTACTTTTCTGGTCATAAGCGACTGACACGGGTGTTTGGGCTGGTTTCCTACAGCCTGACAGTAAGAGTGGAGAAACGCGTAGAGAAGATTCAAGAGATAGCATTACAATTATTGGAAGGTAAAAATGGCACTTTTAAGGTGGAAAGCAAGCGAGGGGATAAACAGTTTGAGCTTACTTCACCCCAATTAGATATTGCTGTAGGGAAGTGGATAGAAGAGCATAGTACACTTAAATTTAAGTTTGAACATCCCGATACAGTAGTCAACATTGAAGTAAACCAAGAGGGGGCGTATGTATTTACGGAAAGCTTTTCCTGCTTTGGCGGACTTCCAACTGGGGTGGAAGGGACAGTTATGGTCTTTTTAGAAGATGAGGCAAGCGTCCTTGCCGGATTGTTGCTGATGCGCCGCGGATGCAGCGTTTTTCCTGTTTCAATTGGTGAGGAGAGAGATATTTCTCTGCTGCAGGAATACAGTCCCTCTCAGTTAGAATTACGTCAATTTAGGAACTTGGCTGAAATAGAAAAATTTGCCCTCTCCAAGAAGATTTTTGTCATGGTCTGCGGGCAGAGGTTTGAAGATTTTAAAAAATACGATACTTCTTTAGTGGTGTTAAGGCCGCTGGTGGGGTATAGTGAAGAAGATGTTCAAAGAGAGTTACAAAAATATAAAGAAAAATAAAAGATTAACTACAGGGATAAAATAGGGATATCATATAATTATCTTTATTGTAATCAGATACACTTTCAAAGTGATACCTTACACTCCCATAAAATAGGCTAGATAAAGCAGTCAACTTAGGCTTTGTTTCAATCGTTTCGCCAGTTTCCACATTCTGGAATTTCATTATAGCCCCTTCTTTATGAACATTATCTGCACCTTTGTATATAAACTCAATTCCTCCGATAGTAAAGTGATCTTCATCTGAGATTACAACATCGCATGAAAGATCCCGATCACAGGGAGCAAACAGCTGAATTGCGTAATCATCTTGGTTGAAGTCTTGGTTGAAATCCGAAGCACTCTTAAAATAATAAGTTGTTCCATCATAGAGAAAAGGGGTTGATGTCCTTAGTTTAGATGCACTTTCTAGTGTCTCCCCAGTATCCATCACTTTAAATTTAATAACGGCATTATTTTTGCGTATATCATCTGCTCCTTCGTATTGAAACAATACATTACTGAGCAGGAATCTACTCATTTGCCGGGTGGCGGTGTTACAGCTTAATTGTACTGCCTGGGTTGGAAAGGCAATGATTGCCCCCTCTTTCACATGCAATGTTGTGAATTTGTGTTCAACATCAATTCTTCCATCCCCATCAAAGTCAATCTGAATAGCCTAATTATCTTTATTTGGATTCATTAATCGTACCAGATAGGACCTATCATTAAAAGAAAGAGTAGCTTCGCCATTCCCACTAAGAGTTGTTTCATAGGCCTCGCCAGTCCTCCATATTTTGAAACGAATGGAGGGGTTTGTTTTTGTGATTCTATCAGAACGGGTGTATTCGAGAATCTCTCCAACTGAATCTCCCTCTCCTGAATATGAAAAAGGAAGGACAAACGTTTCGCCCATCTTTATCTCTTTGGTGGTGCGAATGGCCTGTCCGGCTAACGCTTCGCTTTCTTCATTGCTAGGGGGAGCACAACTCACCACCACTATCGTTAACATAAGTAATCCAAATAATACTAATTTTCTCATTATCAAGACCCCATTTTGATTATTTTCAAGCTCAATATCAGGATTATTCAGATTTATACTGACATAACCCTTCAACACACTAAACCGGCTCAGGTGACTCCGCT
>DUFZ01000091.1 GCA_013331635.1 Candidatus Woesearchaeota archaeon
GATCGCCTCCGGTGTAGGCAGCAGCAGCTATGGTTCGGCTGGAGGTGACATAAGGAACAGTGCCCAGAATAACATCCAGGCCAACAGCATTGGCTCCTTCAAAAAATACATCATGGCCTTGTTGAATATACTCTTCAACAAAGAAGGGATTATCGCAAAGATAGGGTGCAAGACGTCTGGTCTGTTTATCAAAGGTATTGACAAGAGCCGAGAGATTAATATCTGATACTTTCTTTTTTTGCATAAGGTCAGCGTAGCGATTCATAACATCCTCTAAGTTCATTTGTACCTGCATTTGATTTGCATCAGGATTGGCCAGATAATCACCCACGCGAATATTTTTCAATAAACTTCCCAGTTGACGAAGAGCTTGATCAGCGTAGGCTGGCCCGATGCCATTGCCAGTTGTTCCTACTTCATCACCACTGATGCGATCAAGCAGGATATGGGAAGGCTGGATGAGCGAAGCATTAGCAGAGATGAATAATCGGTTATTTAAATTGAATCTATGAGCGGCGATATAAGCAATTTCCGCATTCATTTTTTCTGGGTTGATTACCGTACCACTGCCAATATAGCCCAGAACGCCGTCCCTTATGAATCCTGAAGGCACGCCGTGCGTAATGAGATGAACATCACCTACTTTCAGATTGTGACCAGCATTAGGACCACCATTGAACCTTACCCAGACTTTGGCACTAGCGGCTACTCGATCAAATGCTTTTATTTTTCCTTCATCGCCGTACTGCAGACCGATGCCAACGACCGATGAACCATTTGCCATAGGATGGGCTTTATCAGAAGATCTTTTTATTGATTTCGGTGGTGGAAAAGGGTATTGAAAATCTAATTTTTAATTCCTAACAATTTTATAGATATTTTTGAAGAAGAAAGAAGCATGATTGAGCGATTCCTGAGCTGGCTCTTGGTTTGCCTGAGGAATTTTTTGATAGGTAAATTCTCCTCGTTTTCGTTTTTCCATTGAGAAAATCCCCAAGAGAGCATCAGCACGAACAACCATTTTATGGTAAATTTTGAGTAATTCTGTGTCCAATTTTCCTGTGCTCACCAAATACTTCTCAAATGCTTCCAAGGTTTTCTTATGGACTTCTGGTGCTTCTGTTTTAATACCACTCTTAATCAGAATTGCTTTTGCTGAATAGAAAATAGAATAGTAAGAATGGCCAATTACTGGACTGTAAAAGGTGAATTCTTTTTCAAGCTTAAATTGCTCTTTTTGAAGAGAGGGATTACTGGAAACTTCAAACAGCATTTGTGCCGCTATCAGTTCATTCTCTGCTCTTTGAAGATACAATTCTGCTTCATCACTCATTTTTTATTCCTCGTATCAAGTTGCAATACTCAATAAATCCATAATAAATAATGCTGTTTTTATATATTTGTTTACCTACATTTTCATACTCTGCTTGAAGCATTTCTAAAAATTCTTTTCTGGTAAAAAAATGGTAATCAATTGGTTTTATCTCTCTGCGTTTTACTGTTTCTAAAAGGGGTGCTATTTCTTTTTTGGTTGGTTCAGATTCAACAATAACTGCGATATCTACATCTGATTTCTCAGTTGCTTTGTTTTTTGCATGACTCCCAAAAACAATTAATATGAAAAATTCTGTTTGTTTTGAGATTCTTTTTTTTATTTCTGCTACTATTTCTTTTGGAAACTTTCTTTTTTGAATTTCTAAGTCGTTGATTATGTTTAGGTAAGACAACGTTAAGTTGTTGTTCAGATTCAAAGAATAGGTCTTTACATCTCCTGTAACTTCTGTTACCACTAAATCCTGCTCTTTAAAATTTTTGAGAGCGATCTGAACAATATTATTAGACTTTTGTTTACTCGCTTCTTTAATTTGTTTAAAAGTCAAACTAGCGGAAAGATTTTTCTTGAAGACACCTAAAATGGCTACTTGTTGTTTGGTGAGCATTTTTACCTATTATTTGGTATTGTATTACCTAAAAATAGGTTATTAGTATAAAAATGTTTTGATTCTCTTCTCACATCTCTTTGGGTGCATATATTCCCAGCAGATCAAGTCCGTTAGCCAGCACTTGCCGTACGCTCTCAACCAGCAATAGTCGTGCTTTCATGAGTTCTTTATCATCGGAAATGACCGGAAGGGCATGGTAGAACTCATTGAAGGCTTGCGCCAGCTCAATCAAATAATGGCAGAGCACATGGGGTTTATAGGTATGAGCGGCTTCCTGCACTTTACCGGGAAATTGGCTGAGCAAGGCAATGAGTGCCTGTTCCTGGGACTGTGAGAGCAGGGTGAAATTGCGTTTTCCAGTTACTTTGCCGGCTTTGCGAAGAATGGAACTGGCCCGGGCATGAGTGTATTGAAGATAAGGCCCGGTTTCGCCGTCAAAACTAATGGATTCCTCGGGATTAAAAATCATGTCCCGGACGGCGTCGGTACGAGTAAGGAAGAATTTTATTGCTCCCAAAGAAATAAACTCAGCACGATATTGCTTTTCTTTTTCACTCAGAGCCGGGTAGCGTTTTTCAACTTCCTGTTTTGCTAAGCTTGATATCTCATCCATAAGGTCATCAGCGTCAACCACCGTCCCTTCGCGAGATTTCATCCTGCCGGTGGGAAGATTTACTAAGCCATAACTCAGATGATATAAACTCTGGGCGTACCTGCGGCCAAGAAGTTCCAGGATTTTAAACAATTGCTGGAAATGGAGATGCTGTTCCGAGGCAACAACATAAATCATCTTATCGTATTTAAAATCTTGATAGCGAAGCTGGGCTAGATAGAGATCCTGGGTGATGTACAAAGAGGTTTCATCACCCCGTAACAGGATTTTATTTGGCAAGCGGTATTTTTCCAGCGGCGCGAGAACAGCATTGGTATGGTCTTTTTCAAATACTTTTTTCTGCAGGCCTTCCTGAACCATCTCTTTTCCTTTTTGATAGTATTTCGATTCAAAATATTCCTTTTCAAATTTTATGCCGAAGCGCCGATAGGTTTGCCTGAATCCCTGCAGAACCCAGTGAGTCATGGTTTTCCATAAAGCTTTGGTTTTCGTATCGTTCCGTTCCCATTTAAGCAGCAGTTCCTGCGCTTCTTTTTTGAGATTTTCATTTTCTTTTGCGGCGGTGGCGAACAGGACATAATAATCACCAACAAAGTGGTCTCCTTTCTTATCCGGCTTTTTGTTCTTTCCCCATTTCTGATAGGCCAGCATGCTCTGGCAAATATGAATCCCGCGATCGTTGATGATATTCACCGGATGAACGGCATTGCCTTGAAAAGCAAGAATACGGCAGACCGCATTTCCCAGCGACATATTGCGCAAGTGGCCTAAGTGCAGCGGCTTGTTGGTATTGGGCCCGCAATATTCTATAACTATTTTTTTCTTGTTTTTTCCAGCACCATACTTGCCTTTCTCTTTGCTGATTTTGGTTAGAATTTCTGCTGCAAGAACGCTTTGGTCCAGAAAGAAGTTCAGATAAGGGCCTACGACCTGCGTTTTAGCAATGAAGAGAGGGAGCTGAAGTTTCTGCTGGAGTTTTTCTGCTTCTTCTCTGGAGTTGTTTCCCAGTTTAAAGCAGGGAAAGGCATAATCACCAAACTGGCGATTGGGGGGAATGGTCACGAGGGGAGTTATTTCTTCAGGGGAAAGGCTAGTTGCTGCGGCAAGCAGCGTAATGAGCTGGGATTTGAAGTCCATGGGAATAGTAAACAAGCGCTGGTTTAAATACTTATTCTCAGAAACTTATTTATAGTGGTGAGATTTATTCTCCCTTTTAATGGATAACATCTATTGGGGCAATTTTGATACTATCGGAAAGTATGATCGTTCTTTGTTTGAAGATTTTGCTGCTCAGTCAACTGAAGAAATACGCCAAGCCTGCTGTGATGAGCAAGGAAAGTTAGTTCATCTCATTAAAGCGGATCATTTTGATCTTTCTTTTCTGGAAACCATCTGCGAGACTGCCAAAGCAGCGCGTAAGATTGCCAAAGTTGACTTTGAATTTCTCAAAGGACTGCTTAAGCATAAATCAGTTCTAAATTATTTTCATCAGCCCAGCTCACGTACCTTTCTTTCTTTTTCCAGCGCAGAGGCGTATTTGGGAATGAGACGAGAGGAAGTGCGAGATATGAAAACGTCTTCGGCAATCAAAGGTGAATCAGACAAGGATGCCCTGCGCACTATTTCCTCTTATTTTGATGCACTGGTGGTGCGGCATCCAAGTGATTATTTTGACCTTTTTGCCCTGTGGGTGATGAAACATTCTGATCGAGAAATTCCTATCATTAATGCCGGCTCAGGAACCAAGGAGCATCCTACCCAAGGTATTCTGGATTATTATACTATTCAGGAATCGATGAAAAGGGAATTAGATGGAATGAGCATAGCGTACGTTGGTGACTGCCTACGCGGAAGAACGGTGCATTCTTTGGCTAAAATAATGAGCCGGCATCAGAATACAACGGCATATTTTGTTGCCCCCGACCATTTGCAGATTGACGCGGAAACAGAAAAGTATATCCAGCAAAGAGGAACTATTATTCACAAAGAGACTGCATCCCTTCAGGATATTATTCCCCTGGTGGATGTTATTTACATGACTCGAATTCAAAATGAGCACGGGGGAGCTGCTGAGTATGATCCTCAGTTTATCTTTACCAAAAGTATGCTAGAAGAGATGAAACCAGGAGCTATTTTGATGCATCCCATGCCCAAGCGAGAGGAAATTGATCCTGCCATTGATTATATCCATAAAGATCAACGGGTGATGTACTGGAGACAGCAGCGTAATGGAATGTGGGTTCGGGTTGCTCTTTTGGCTCACTTTTTTGGAGTGGATGAGAAAATTAGAAAGAAGTATCAGGAGATTACGCTGACATTATAATTTATTTTTCTTTACAAATTCTTCAATCTTAGGGATATCTTCCTTTGAACCTAAATCTAACCAGTACTCCAGCAAGCGCAGGACGCGAACTTTATGCTGCTGGGCTAAGAGAGTGAGGGCATCAGTTAATTCGTATTCTCCACGCTCGGAGAGGGTGATTTTGGCAAGGGCAGTAAAAATCTCCGGGGTGCATTTATACAATCCGGTATTGATGAGATTGCCCACGAACTGCCGGGGTTTTTCAATGATTTTTATGAGCATATCTTGTTGAGTTACCAGCACACCATATTTCTGCCAATCCGAGACTTCTTTTCCGAGGATATAGCAGAAAGTATCTTTTTTTTGGATGGCTTTCAGATCAGCCACGGAAAATAAATTATCTCCACCCTGGATGACAACCTGATCCTGGCCGCAGAACTTTTGGGCCTGCAAAACGGCATGGCCAGTTCCGAGGGGATTCGGCTGAGCGATGATAGTGGCTTTTATCTTATGAGCCACCAGAAATTCCTGAATTTTTTCCGGATGATAGCCGGCAACGATGCCGATGTCCGTAAACCCGGCTTGCTGAAGATGATCAAGGACATACGATAAGAAGGGCTTTCCATTAATAGGGATCAATACTTTATGAGTATGCTCAGTAAATGGAAGCATTCTGGTTCCTTTTCCGGCAGCTAAGATGAGTACTTTCATGGTAATTTCAATATTGTTGCGAGTTCTTTAAAGGACGTAATTTCATAATCGGGAATTTCCCATTGGTCTCGTGGTAATAAATCTTTGTATTTGCCTTGCCGGAGATGGATAGTGGAAAATCCCAATTCCTTGCCCCAGCGGATTTCAGAATCGATCCGGTCGCCGATGACATATACTTTTTGATGAGGGAATTGATGGTGGGCTTGAAGAAAGCATTCTTTTTTTTCTAAATCAGTGGAACAGAACATTATTCGGTCAAACCAGGAAGAAATTTTTAAGTGATGTATCTTTTTCTGCTGCTGGGAGGAATCACCTTTAGTAACTAAGACTTTGATGATATCTTTCCGGTTCAGAAGTTCATAAACCCCTTCAAAAGCTTGTATATTCCGAAGCTGTTCCTCACTATAATGGTCAGGAAGGCGCTTAAATAAGGTATCATCCAAATCAAAGATGAGCAACAATTTTCATCAGCTCACTGGCCAGTTTTTCTTGATCGTGGCGGATAAGGTTGCGCTGCAAGGTGTCGCCTTTCTGCACTTCTTTGAGAGCGTTGCTTACTAAGTCAGCGTGGATAATACGGGGATCATGCAGATCGTTTTCAACTGGATCGCCTTCCTCACTGTAGGCGGCCAGCAATTCCTTCGCGGGCTTGCCGTTGTTGACCAGCACATAATCAAAGATGTCCTTTCCGATGTAGCGCTGTATTTCCCGCAGGTGATCGCCTACTTTAAATTTTGGGGTCTGGCCTTTCTTATTGATGAGGTTGACGATGAAAATCTTTTTTGCCTGGGTGTCGCGCAGGGATTTGCTGATGCCATCAACCAGCAAATTGGGGATGAGTGAGGTATACATCCCCCCGGGACCGAGAATGACCGCATCGGCATTCATAATCTCATCGATGGCCCGTTTGTTCACTTCCGGGAATGGTTCTAGATAAATGCTCTTGTACCCGCGATGAATCTCGGTGGAAAGATGAACCTCCTTTTCTCCTTCCAGCACTTTACTGTTGCTGAGGATCATCTTCAGGCGAACGGGATTGGTGGTGACGGGAATGACTTTCCCTTTAATAGAGAGGATTCGCCCGGCTTCCTCCACCGCTTTTTCAAAACTTCCGGTTACTTTTTCCAAGGCCGAGAGCAGAAGATTACCGAAGCTGTGCCCGCCCAGACCACCATTTTCAAAGCGATAGTTCATCAAGCCGCGCATTAACCTGCTGGAATCGGATAAGGCAACGAGACATTGGCGCACATCTCCTGGTGGAAGAACGCCTAATTCGTCTCTCAGGATTCCGGTGCTTCCGCCATCATCAGCCATGGAGACAATGGCAGAAAGGTCTAGATTGTAATTTTTTAATCCGGAAAGGACGGTAAAATTACCCGTACCTCCACCGATAACCACGACTTTTTTCATTGGCATAGGAATGAATGTGGGTAGTTTTAAAGGTTGTGGAAGCAACTTTTTAAATAAAAGTTGCATCAAAAAACTGTATCCAAAAAGAAAGCAGTAATAGGGTTGTGGAAAAATAAGTTTAAAAAATACAAAAATTTATTCTTCCATGAAATCTTCAGGTTTGGCTTCCAATTCCTGATCGGAGCGTAAGAAGCCTTTCTTACGCAGGTATTCTCTGGCAACCAGATAGAACACTAATCCCACAGATTTTTTTCCTTTGTTGTTGCAGGGAATGACCAGATCAACTTTATTAGACTGGTTGTTGGTGTCGCACAGGGCGATGATGGGAATGCCTATTTTGGCAGCATCTTCCACGGCATTTTTGTCAGTCCAGGGATCGCAGACAAAAATAATCTTTGGCTCGGTAAACGTTTCTAAGTTGGGATTGGTTAAAATGCCGGGTGGGTATCTCCCAATAAGTACGGGAATGCTGGTTAACTGGTTGAATTTTTTGAGCGCTTTCCAGCCATTTTCACGACGGCTGACCACCATAATATCTTTAGGCTCATAGTTGGATAAAAGAGTAACGGCGATGGCGACGCGCTCATCGATTTTTTTGAGGTTCAAGACGCTTAATCCATCAGGCCGGGTCTTGTAAATAAAATCAGCCATGTATTTGGTTTTAAATTTAGTCCCAATATGGATACCGGATTTAAGATATTCATTTGATTCTATTAACATACTTTCTTGTTCAGACATTTTTGTAACTCCTCGCAGAAACAAGAATTATCTTGTCTGCGATTTCTTTTGCCTCACGCAGCACAGCTCATCAACTCATGAGCGGTTGGCTATGGTGTTTCAAAACAGACCCTACTTTATAAAGATTTCTTATCCAAAATAGTGCTTCAGTTGTTCACTCATAAATCGCGCCAGAGGAGCTTTGTCACGCTTATGAATGTTAAAGGCACTCTCTTCTTTATCCCATCCAGAGAGACGAAGACGATTGGTGGCTAAGGCATCAACCACTTCTTTTATCACCGGCTGATCAAAGTTCGCTACCGTCCATATGTCGTTAGCAGCCCAAAGAACAGGGTATTCATCTTTTCCACTTACGTTAATCCCATGATCATATCGATGATAGTAACAGGTCACTTTCGACCGTTGAAAAGTGCCGCCTCCAAAGCCAACACCCCCATACACCTGAGAATGGTCCAGCCATAGCGCGGGAGTACGATCAAAATGAGTGTCAAAAGAAAAGGAGAGATGAGGTACTCTCAGTCCTCTATATTCTGGTATCTCTTCACCTTTTTCTTTTTTCTCAGAATGATATTGCAGAGGCAGAGTAGCTGATGGTTTGACAAAATGAATATCAAAATGAAAAAAGTCCATGAAATAATGTACCTGTACTTGCACCGCAGGAGACTCAATAAAGCTTGGTTTCTCTACCAGTAATTCTAATTGGCTTTTTGGTTGCGGAATTACAGGAGCAGTTTCCTTTACAGCTTCAGTTTCCACGAAACTTCTTTCACCATACCAAGGGATAAACTTTCTGAATAATTCAAGCATATTCTTTTGGTGAGAGCACCATTTAAAAGCTTTATGAATTCAAGAGTGGCGTAACGGAGTGCAACTAGACAAAGTTACCATAAGAACTTTTTCTTACTTTTACTATAGAGGACTTTGAATAACCCCTATTTTACATTGAATTCAAAGTCTTTCTTAGAAGGGTTTGAAGTATTTGGATGGGTTAATCAAACCCTTCTATAAAGCAAGGGAGTACTATTTTTCTTGTTGAAAATCTATAATCGGTTAGGTTAATGTTTATATATTGGGCTTATCTCATAAAGCGGATGGCGGATTTACCTGAAAAAGATAACAAAAGGATACTGGATCATACAATGGATGTTGCGTATAATAATATACGAGAGATACTAGAAAAAGCAAGACTCAAGGTTGTTAGAGCGGTTAATTCTGCAATGGTCTATGCCTATTGGGAAATCGGGAGAGTTATAGTGGAAGAAGAGCAAAAAGGAAAAGAACGGGCAGAATATGGTGCAAATCTTCTAAAGCAGCTTTCAATTAGGCTCAGAAGAGAATTTGGGAGTGGTTTTGATGAATCTAACCTTCGTTACATTCGCTTATTTTATCTCAAATTTCCAAATTGTGACGCACTGCGTCACGAATTAACTTGGACACATTATAGGGTACTAATTAAAATTGAAAGAGATGATTCCAGAAATTTTTATTTAAATGAAACTATAAACTCCAAGTGGAGCACCAGGGAACTTGAACGGCAGATTAATTCTTTGCTTTATGAGCGCCTTACTGTAAGCAAAGATAAAGAAAAAGTGAAGGAATTATCACTTAAAGGACAGTTAATTGAAAAGCCAGAGGATCTCATTAAGGATCCTTATGTGTTAGAGTTCCTAGGATTAAAAGTGAGTAGCAATTATCTCGAAAAAGAACTTGAAAAAGCTTTGATTAGTAAATTAAAAGATTTTTTATTGGAATTAGGAAAAGGCTTCTCTTTTGTAGAACGGCAAAGAAGAATAACGGTTGATGGTGAGCATTATTATATTGACTTAGTTTTTTACAATTACATTCTAAAATGCTTTTTTCTTATAGATTTGAAAATTGGAAAGCTAACCACTCAAAATATTGGCCAGATGGATTTTTATGTTAGATATTTTGAGAAAGAAGAAAAATTGGAGGGTGATAATCCTACTATTGGGTTGATTTTATGCTCTGATAAGAATGAAGTTATGGCAAAATATACCTTGCTTTCTGAAGGTAAGAATATTTTTGCTTCTAAATATAGATTATATCTTCCTACGGAGGAAGAATTGAAGAGAGAATTAATTAAAGAAAGAGGGTTTATTTTGAGAGAACAAGAGGCAGAATATAAATGAAAAAAGAAATTGATAAGTATGGAAGAATGGTGTATAAGTTTGCACATTCCGTTGGTAGAGGGGGAGATGCCTATATCCATAAAACTATTGCTGGCAGGGTCATCGATAATAAACTAGGGCTGAGAAATTATTTAGAGGCAATTTCGAAAAAACATGGCCTCATTGATCCAACAATCAAAATTTATGAGACTATATTCTTCTTATTTTTTCATACTCCTAAATCGCTTGCGCCTGCTTTACTCATTGAAAGTATTGGCAAGGATCTTTCGCTATTTTCAGAGTGGGATGAGGAGTACCTTTGGACTGGGGTGGATGACTTGCAGGAGAAGTTTTTAAGAAAAGATTTGGAA
>DUFZ01000088.1 GCA_013331635.1 Candidatus Woesearchaeota archaeon
TGAAACCCTCTCGTTCGCACCCTCGCTTTACGGAAAATCGCTCACGAATCACTTTATGATCAGAGAGCGAGGGCAAGGCAGTCTGACGAATAGTACAGTGCTCACTGGTCTCCTGAAAGGCAAAGCCTTTTGGACCCCGAAGGGAAAACTATCCCTTCGAGGGCTTTGGCGAGGGTTTCATAGTAGCCGGGTATTTTGAGGGTAAAATGATCACTCTTATAATTAAGCAACTGCCAGTAGGTTTTTAACATTAACTTCAGAAAGCGATTCGATGGGAATTCTCTTACTTACTTCCAAAAGTTCAATTCCCAGGATATTTCCCTCTTGATCTAAATCAATAAGAGTAAAGTCATCTATTTTCTTATTTTTAGCAAATTCCCCAGACCTGAAGGTGATATACATCGCATCTGCAACTTTATCATAGGTAATTTCCATCTTACAACCAATAAATCGTTATCACATTTAAACTTTTCTCTGTTTTTTCACAAACTACTTCAATGATACCCCTACCTAAATTTTTTTGATAGTAATAACTGCCATGCTTTTTTATAGTTTTGTCAGGATGCTCTATTGCCTCAATGACTTCTTCCTTGAGCAACTTCCTCTTTTTTAATCTTTCCTCAGCATGAAAGGTAAACGTTATTTTCATTCCCTTGGAATTAAATTTATTTTCTTAATAAGCTTTGTGGAGGCAATTTTGAAACTATTTCTAATCTCCAGTCTTAGATTTTCACCATCTCCCTCTTTTCCAAATTTTCTTAGCCAGATGCTCAATTCCCGCAGTTAGAACATTTACCATTTCTTTTCCCATTAAACCTTCTTCCTGTGTTCTTTTTATATCTGTGTCTACAAAGTACCACTGCCATAGTTCTCTGGTTTTCTGGCGAAAAATAGTTTCTCTTAGGGCCTGGTAGGAATCCTGAGAAAGTGAAGCAGTGTTAAGGTAAGAAGGTATTTCTAAAAGCGTACAGGTATCTCCAAGCAGGTCAAAGACAACTTGCTGTGCTAATTCATTTTCCCGCAGGGATCTTATTTTTGCCAAGTTAGGATGCCCTTGAAATGATTTCAAATCAAGAAGAAACTCTTCTTCACTCTCATCAACCCAAGTTCTGTTTAATCCATAATTATGAAAATGAAATTTTGGTGCATGGGAACTGGAGTAATTATTTTCCTGATCTTCAAACGAATCAAGGAATTTTTTAATGTCCTTCGCTCTTAATCTTTGTCCCTGCTGATAGTTGTCAACAATTACTTCCAAAAGTGTTCTCTTCTCAGGATTTTCTATCGCAATAACTGAATATCCCATTTCAGTTAGTCGTTGAGCTACTTGAGGAGCAAGTTGAGCTGCGCTTTTCTCATTGCGATGTTGCCCATAAGTAATTACTATTTCATTTGTTTGTGATAACCCACCGTTTGCGGTGATTGGGTCTGATTTTCTTCGAGGCAGGGTAGAACAAATATTGAAAACTCCCGGTGCTGTTGATAGATACCCCACCCCTTGGGACAATTGGGAGTTTTCATTTCCCATACTTCTCCTTCAACCCCATCATCTTATACCCCAGCTTTGCCAAACTATAGGCTTCAGCATCAAAGTGATCATTCGGTGCAAATTCAACGATATCTGCACCAATCACTTCTTTTTCCTGAAAAATTAACTGCAGAGCATCGATAACTTCCTCCCATCTCAATCCCCCTGGCTCGGGGGTACCGGTATTTCTGATACAAGAAGGATCAAACACATCCACATCAATAGTTATGAACACTTTTGGTCTCAACTTAGGAAGAATTTCTTTAATCTTTTCCATCGAAAAATCATATCTTGAAATCAAATGAACCTTACTGCTTTCATCCATTTGCCTTTTCTCATCCACATCCATACTTCGAACTCCTACTAGTAGCAAGGAATGCTTTCGGGAAATCTGTTTGGCCACGCAGGCGTGATTTAACGATGAACCATTCCACGAATCCCTAAAATCAGCGTGGGCATCAAATTGGATGACTGAAAAATCGCTATGCATTTGTTCTAATCCCTTCACGATGCCAATGGTCGCCGCATGATCCCCCCCTAGACCGAGAATAAATTTTTCGTAAGGTATATTTTGGATAGTTTCAGAAACAGTTTTGACCATTTCTTCCGGAGAACTGTCGTTTAACGATAATGGTTCCAGTACTTTAATCCCCTGTTCAAAAGGCTCACAATCAAACTGGTCATCATAATATTCCAAGTGTTCTGATGCTTTGATAATCTCTTGACTTCCCAACGAAGCGCCTGTTCCATAAGTTAACGCCTTCTCGTATTGAATGGGGAGAATGACAAACTTGGCGTTATCGGTACGATATCTTTCAGGAAGGTTCATCCAGATCATTCCTTGTTCGGAAGACTGGTTTTTTATATAATTTTCCAAGAAAACCAGCGAAAAGAAATAATAATCAAATTCCATCATAACCTTTAAAAACACCCTATAAACAAAACCAGTACGACAAATTTCTCGACAAAATACAGCAGCCAAAAATGAAATAACTTTGGGACAATACAGAAAGCAGGGTATAGAACCCATCTAAGTGATGGACTTTACAATTACATCTGTAACAATTATGTATTACAGTTGTAATAGAAAAGCTTATAAACAATTATTACTTTTGTAACAATACTTAACTACAATTGTAACATGAAATCAGAAGAACATCAGCAGGCCTTGGAAGAACATATCCGTAACCTTGCTCAAGCCATAGATAATGGTATCAAAGAAAATCAGCGCAACATCGCCTATAATGTTTCTCTAGGAGCGGTAGAACTTTTTGCCCTCTATCTGCATACTCTGCATCTGATTGAAGGCTCTGGGGACCAGTGGGATCACCGTATTTTTAAGAGTAAGAAAAGAGTAATGGAGAAAGTTCCTTTCGCTTTTCCAGATAAAGAAAGAATTCTTAAGCTTCTGGAAGAGATCGAGCAGGAGAGAAATCTTCTGTGTTACGGAAAGCGCCAGCCGCAGCAACGAATTGAGCGCATGATAGCCAATTTTCAAGAACTACGGAGGACAATTGACCAACACTTACCCCATGAACCAACGAAATGAGCTTATTAGTTACGCACTGGACTTTACCTCTCATCTAATAGGTAAGACAGAAGGGATTAATAGAGTTATTCTCTTTGGTTCTCTAGCTCGTGGAGATTTTGACTCAGAGAGCGATATCGATTTATTTATTGATACAATTGATAAAAAATTTGAATCACGTATTCCCAAAATTGTGGAGTCTTATTATGCTTCCACCAAAGCAAAGAACTGGAACTTAAAGGGAGTGAAGCGGGAAATTTCCTGTGTGGTTGGAGAACTCGATAGCGAAGAATGGAAAGATCTAAAGAGAGCTATCATGAATACCGGGATTATTCTCTATGGAAAATATCATGGTGCGGTGGAAAAAGTACATCATTATCTTATTCTATCCTATGGACCTATTCGTTCGGAAAGCAAGAGAGTGAGTGCTCATCGGTCATTATATGGATTTACTGTAGGAAAAACTAAATATACAGGGTTGGTGGAAAAATATCATGCAGTAAAACTAGGAACGGGATGCCTGATGATCCCCCTGGAACATGCTATGAAGATGAAAAAATTCTTTCAGGAGAGAAAAGTACCCCTCAAATTATATGATGTCTGGAGTGATAGTAAGATTATGGAGTGAAAGTTCTATTAATCATTTCTAAGCAACATCCTTTCCACTAACCCATCCAAACTGTCGGCTTGCTTACTGGCAGCTGGACGATTTTCAATTTTGTCCATATAAAATAATTTTGCGGTATCGCTTTTCACATTGTATACAATGGCAGCATTTTGAATCTTATCNNTAGACCATATTGGAAGAATTAAACTTCCAGTCGTATCAGAAAGTTCCACTAAATTTTCATCTTCTGGTAAAATAGTATAATATACGTCTGGAAGATCAACCCGTGCATCACCTAGCTTATAGGTATGAGCAAATTTTAATGGATGCCCCCGAGAAAAATAGAAAATATCATTTCCAACTAAGCGAAGTAAAGAAATTCCTTCCAACGATTTTCTTTCTGTTTTAAAATCATCAATAGAAAATGCCTGATAGAGGTTAGGATGGACTAAACGCTTAAAATGATGTTTAAGGTATTGGGAAGGGCTTAGATGACCTACAGAAACATTGTTTAATTGCATCATTCTCCCACCTTCGTCTCCATCTTCTCCAGATCACAAAACTCTGTGCTAAAATTATATGCTCCGGCATTGAGGAATACCAGCTCATCTCCCACTTTAGGATTCTTCAAGTAGACCCGATAGCGAAATAAGTCCATAGAACAGGGAGTAATTCCTTTAATGACATACGGCTCCCCATCCCCTTTCTCTACCTCCCCTTCCACCAGCAATTTTACCGGCACAATCAATGCATCCATATCCGAATTATACACCGAAGCATTGACAATGATATTGTTTTCATGAATACCTATGATGGTTGTTACTAATTTTACTGCAGGCGCACAAATGAATCGTCCCGGCTCAAGCATTAATTTAATATTTTGTTTATTCAACCATTCTTTGAGTTCTTTTATTTTTTGAAATATAGTGGGAAGAACATTTTTGTTTGTATTAGCGTATTCTGCGGGAAGCCCTCCGCCAATATTCAAAATAGAAATTGCTTTCAGTGTTTCTTCTGTTAAAGAATGCATAATTTCATACTGATAATTCCATTCACTCATATTCTGGCTCTTGCGATGGAAATGGATGCCTAAATGGTTTATTTTTTGTTTTATTTTTTGATTGGTTACTACTTCTGTTAGTCGTTTATTAATAATCTCTGATTTCATCCCAAAAACAAAATACCGTTCTGTTCTCAGAGTATTTTCTTTTAATTTTAACCGTAATAAGAAGTTTATTTTATTGTTTAATTCATTTTTCTCGAGAAATGACAATAACGTATCTAAATCAACTTCATTATCAACCACAAAATAAACAATACCTAATTCAATAAGTGTTTTAATCTCTTGTTCTCTCCACGCTTGAGCCAGAAATAATACTCTTGACTTATCTTTTACATTTTTTAGTTTGTTTGGTAAATGAATACTAAATAAAGAATCAGTATGTTCTTCTAAGATGGGAGTAATCAACGGATTAGTTTTGGAACTGTAGGAGATGAAATCGGCAACTTGCCGGACTGTTTGATATTGCTCTAGTACTTTATGTTTAGAGAGGAGGAAGTGTGGTTTAGTCATGTTAATCTTCTCATTACTACCAGTTCTGACTCTCTGTCCCATGGGGGATAACCATTTTTTGAGAGTGAGTAAAAAGGGGTGATTTTAGATGTAACGTCAAAACCCACTAAGGATAATTCTTCTAGGGAGAACATACAGGGAGAACTAATGGTCCCTATAATATTAAATCCATTAACTTTAGTAAGAGCCAGAAGTTTCTCTAAATATTTTTGAGGAGTATCATATATTGTTCGATGATCATTTCCATTTAAATCCCTATCAATAGATCCTTCCTCAAAAACTCCTAAAGAGATAACGAGGTCGTAAGGGCTATTTGATGGTAGATATAAGTAATTGCGTGTAGGATGAACATAGGAAAGCCCATTCAGATTACGCTCAATGCGTACCGTTTCGTATATTGCACCTATGCTTAAAAAAAATCCAGCAAGATTCTCCTCATCGCTACCTCCTATTTCTAGTACTCTCTTTCCAGCACATTGTTCTAATCCATTTAGGTCGGCAAGGATTATGCTTTGTGAGTAGGGAGAACTTCCGGCTATCTCAAATTGTCTAATCCTCTGTTCTAGTTCAAAAGGGTGTATTTCCATTTTTCAATCTTATTGGATTTATAGTGGCTGTCACTAATTTTCAAATATTTTGTTCATCCGGTCTGCCCATTACCCATCCAACTTTCATTTTATTTTTTCAAAATGGGTCACAACAACCCCTCCTCCTTCAACTGCTCTAGCGCCTTAATCATCGCTAGTGGAAACATGATGGTCACATCACCAATGACCGTTGCTACGTCCGATGCATCTTTGACCTTCCCCCAGGACTTCGCTTCGTCCGTCGTTGCCCCGCTCATGCTTCCAGAAGTCTTATGCGCGGTTGTCATGTACACCGCATACTCCGCTCCACCATTGAGTAACGTACAAAGAATCGCATGATGCTTGGAGATGCTTCCTCCCAAGGCAATCACTGCTTTCTTATCATCATGCGTTGTAGTAAATAGTATATTTCCAAAATCTTTCACCACATCAACCACAAAGTCCTTATGATTCTGTTGGTATAAATACAAATGAAAGCCAAAAGCACCATCGGTGATTGCCGGACAGAAGATGGGTACATTATGCTTCGCGGCCTGATACAAAATGGAATGTTCATCATTCAAAATCAATCCAATCTCACGCAGCATTTCCGATACTGCCCAGCGCGGCTGCTTTTGATACAACTTATCCAGCACCGGCACTATCCAATCCTCAAAATTCATATAACTTTCATTGTTGATGAACAAATTGCCCACTCTATTTATTCCTTTCTCATGCAACTCCACATCATCCACCGAAAACGACCCGATTGAAAATTTCTCTCCGGTTGCTTTCATAATATCCTCTTCGATACCGCCCACGGTGGTAACAATCACATCAGCCATACCCAGCTCAATTAACTGGGCAAAGAATCCCCGCAATCCTGAAGTGACCATATTAGAGGTAAAAGTCAAAAATATCTTCGCCGAATCTTTTTTCATCTTGACGATAACATCTGCTGCTCGAGCCAGTTCCGTACTCTGAAAACCCAAAGGAGCAAACGACTCCACCAACTGCTTAACCTGCATTCCCTGCGTCCATCGAAAATCTTGTACCTGTACCATATTCCTAACCCCCCTGATAAACACCACAAAACAAATTACTATCTAAAGAAAATATAGAAATCCTAACTTCCAACTTTGCGTACGGAATCCATAGTTCTTATTAATCTTGAGGTTTATTTAAATATCTTTCTCTAAAATCTTCATAAATTATATAAATAAACAACCATCTGATTAATGTATGTCTCAAGAAGCTCATTATCCTCAAACCCAGAAGCTTGATATTATCCTTGAAGGAATGGGGTTTTTGCATACTGCCAATGGAAAAGTGACTATTACTTCTCCTGACGTAAGCTCACACCATCTTCGTATTCTTGCGGAGATTGGCTTAGCAGACTGCTTCTACGATCCAGAACACTTTGAAGCAGTCCTCCTACGAAGGCGACAGAAAAGCTTTCATTATGGAATACACCTCCTTCCAAAAGATAAAGCATATTCTTCCAAAACAGATTTTGAGCTTGCCCCGATGGAAGAACGGGCAAAAGAATTTCCACGAAGATACCTTCCCATAGATAGAGAAGACCTGCAACACTTCCAAGCATTAGCGCAACGCCTGCCACCGGAAAGATTAGTGCAATATCTGGAACCAGAAGCTCCTCATCTACGAATGATAACCTCTCCTAGAGAAATTGAATTTCAACCCCAAAAACGCTCTTGGTTCGCACGAAGAACGTCAGGGAGGTATTGTAATCTTGTTGATGCCATTGCACATTTAGAAGGAGGAATTGCTGAAATGGATGTGCGGATGATTCGCGGAGCAAAAGAAAGAATAGTAGCATTTACCGGGGCATTAGGAGTGCCTAGTTGCAATCGTCCTTTTGGCAGCATTGCCGGAAGAGTGGCCTATGCAGAATCGCCAGTTCCCATAGAAATTATTTTTGGGCCTGACGTGATTATTAGTCATGAACCTTCAGAAAGATTTGAAGATTATCTTGGTGAACCATTTAGATTAAAAGACGGAACAACAGTGCGGTTAGAAACAGTTACAGATGAAGTACCTCATCGACAGAATGGAACAGCGTACGTTAATCTTTCTCTTCCAGAGCAATCTGCCCAACTTCTGTACCAAGTCGCTTCTGATGGTGAACCCATCCTCTGCGATCTGGCACGTATTCTCCTAGGAAAAGCATTTGAACAAAATCCCAATCCGGAACATCTGGGGGCATTGAATCGTCTTCATATGTATCGGGGACGATATCAGCATGCTGCCGATGCATTTGAGTTAGCCAGACCATTCTTTGAAACAGTGGATCATCCCGAAGCAAAATCAGAATTTTTTGACTATGGCGCTGATACTTTCCTTCGTTTAGGAAAACTGGAGCAAGCCGCAGCTATGGCACAACTCGCCAAGGATGCAGACCCGGACAGCCATCTTCCTGATTTCATGCTGGGAGCAATCAACCAAGTGCAAGGAGATTATAACGCTGCGCAAGAAAATTTAGAACGCTCTCTGAAACTGAATCCTTCTGTTCCTATTGTTCACCAATTCTTAGAACGAACCAAACGAGCAACACAGCTTCTGGCAAAGTAAAAAAGTTTATATCCTCTTGATTATTCTTGCCTATCATGAACCTCATCGACGTCCACTGCCACCTTAATCATGTACTGTTTAAGCCGGACTTGGATAGTGTTATTGCCCGGGCCAAGCAAGCGGGTGTGGTACGGATTCTCGTTTCTGGTGTCAATCCGGAAGCGAACCGGGAAGTCTTGGAGTACGTGAAAAGATATCCTGATATCCTTCGGGCTAGTTTGGGTATTTATCCCATTGATGCCTTAGGCTTAACTCCTGATGAAGTGGGATTGCCTTTCCATAAAGGAAAAATCAACTTGGAAGAAGAATTTGCTTTCATTGAAAAAAACCAAGATAAAGTAACTGCAATTGGCGAAGTGGGCATGGATTTCCATTGGGCTGAGAAGGAAAAAACATATCTTGAACAGGCAGATAATTTCCGTAAAATCATTCGCTTCGCGAAAAAAATAAAGAAGCCACTGGTTATCCATTCCCGTAAGGCGGAAGCAGAATGTATTGAAATACTCTCCCAGGAAATCCAGCATCATCAAGTAGCGGTAGTTAACCATTGCTTTTCCGGCAAAAAAAACACCATCAAGCAAGCTGCATCCTTAGGCCATTATTTCTCCATTCCTGCCAATGTCATCAAATCTTCCTCATTTCAAACCTTAATCAAGTTGGTAGACATCAACCAGCTCCTAACCGAAACTGATTCTCCCTGGCTCACCCCCTACGGCCAGCGTAGCGAGCCCGCCTATGTGTTGGAATCCATCAAAATGATCGCACAAATCAAAGAAATTACCCCGGAAGAAGCAGCCACGAAAGTGTGGGAGAATTATGCGCGGGTGTTTGGAGAGAGATAGTTAACTAGATTTCTTTAAATCCAAATCTTTTCGTATTTTATCATAGTACTTATGGTCTCCTAAATGAAATTCAATGTAGATAGAATTCTTGACTTTGACCAAGAGAATTCGATACTCTGTATTATTAACGCTCAGTGGATATCGAAAGGTCAAAAGTTCATGTGCTGCCCATTTTTTATATGTTTTTTCTGAACCAATGACAATAGGCTGGATGGTTCTCGCAATTACATCCTGAACAAATTGGTATATCTTCTGAGCTTTATTCTCAGTTAGTAAATAGACAATCTGATCAAAATTATTACCTAGAAATTCTATCTTGTAATCCTGAGAAACAATCTGCACAATTCTTTGCTTAAATTCATCAATATTAACCATGAGCCACTTCCTGTGCTATTTCATGGGAAAGTGTATACAAAAATGATTGCGCATCATATTCCTGCAGATCTTTGTAGTAGCCTGCCTGGGTATAAAAAAATCGTTTGGCATAAGACTTAGTGGTATTCTTCTGCATAATGGCCGGAACTTCTTGATGTACATAGTTCATTATTGCCGTATAATTTTTGAATGAATTTATTTTCGCTTGTAATTGAAAAGTATCTAATATCTCCCCTGTTTTAAAGTATTCAGTATAGAGCACCAAAAAGCGGATATTTTTATGATATTTATTTTTATGATTGAGAATGGTTGGTATGGCTTCGTTAATAACCTGCCAATAATCAGCGATAGTTACTTTAAGAGGTCTTTGAGGCAGAATATTTTTGGCCATACAGCTTTTAGCTACAGAATGATAAAAAAGAGAGTACAAATCATTAAAGTCAAGTATGGTAATCTTCGCTTTTGTATGTGGGATTACTATTTTCTTCTTTGATCTACTTATAACAAAAATATCAATATCATTGTATTTTTCTTGGTGCAAAAAAGAGCCAGAGATAAAACAATATTTAGCCGGAATTTGTTCCAACAGGGCTTGTGCTGATGCAATCCTTTCTTTGATGAAGTGTTGGTCATACGGGTTATAGATTATCATTCTATTACTAAAAATAGACTAATTTATAAATCTTACTATAAAATTATTAATTTATATAAAATAAGTAATAAAATTAGAAAATCACGATATCTTTTTAAAAACAGCCACATTATCCTTACTGATGAAGATGACCTGGCTCTTATATGCATTACTGGGGATGATTTTTTTTGCCGGCATGGTGCTGCTGTTCAAGAAAATCACCCTGCTGGGGGTGCCGGCCTCCATTTTAATGTTGTTTTTAGCCATCTTTCTGGTTGTGTTCTATGCCCTGCATGTCACCATCACTAAAACGCCGCCGAAGGTAACTAGTTTCGCAATAGTACTCATCATTGCTGCTGCCTTTCTCAGCTATCTTGGTAATTTATTTTACACTAAATCAATTGCACTAGCTCCGAATCCGGCGTATTCTACTACTATCATTAGCCTGCAGGTACTCTTAATTGCTCTTGCTTCCGTATTTCTCTTTGGCTCAGAATTATCTCTGGTGAAAGGAATTGGGATAATGCTGGCGATTGTTGCTGGGATATTGCTGGCGTTGTAATTCTAACCAGACTACCTTACGACGAGTATATCCCTAGAAAATTGGTAAAAAACATATATGTAATTGTACTATAAGCAGTAAATGATTTTACTTTATGCACTGAAGCTGAATCATTAGATACAAGAAATCTTGTAATACTTTTTGTAGGTGGACAAACGGAATTTCTACTTTGGAAATATTTACTTCCTACATAATCCTCAAATTTGTCTAGAATATAGAAGGGTTTGATTAACCCATCCAAATACTTCAAACCCTTCTAAGAAGGACTTTGAATTCGATATAAAATAGGGGTTATTCAAAGTCCTCTATATATAAAAGTCACAGAAGCGCCAATAGCTCCCAAAAAAGGATACTGCATTTCCATTTTTGTCTGAGGAAGAATTCCCATAAATTCTAAATATTTAAAACCAGCCCCACTGACTGCACTTATTGAAAAACCGATGGCGATTCCTTTAAGCGCCGGTTGAGCATATTCTTGGACTAAATCAACCACACTAAACTCAGTATGTTCCGGTGATTTCGGCTCTATCTCATACCCTTGTCCAAGAATCTCTTCTAAATTTTCATCCATGTTCAACCCAGCAGATAGTCCGTTATCCCGGCTATCCCTGTAAGAGCTGCGGGATATATGGCCAATTGAAGTAAGCTAGCGTTTCTTTTTCCTTGATTATTATATCCATAATAAAAGAGAGTACATAATGCAAATACAATTCCCATTGATCCTAAAGTATAGTAAGGATTATCTATCTGATTCTGAATGTTGCCTATCATTATACCTCCTGGAATGGATACTTCCAATTTCATCTCTTCCATCAGGTCCAGTGACTTTTTAGTGCCCAGCGGTGGCGCAGGCCTTTTAATCTCCACTCCCCGCATTAATAAGTCATCAAGGCTCATATTTTGCTGATCCTCCCCTTCGCTGTTAACTCAGAACATAAGAAACGATGAATCACATACTGCGGCTGGTATAATAGCTTAGATATGACTTCCCGCAGGGCAAAGGCATCTTTATAATCGATGATATTTTCCAGCTCGGTGGACGTAAAATGGAAATCTAGAAAGAACCGGGATAAGTATTCTTTCTCGTTGTTTCTTAATTTTTCTACGACATCCCATTCCCGTTGCAGGCGGGCATCATACTTCCTGATAATGCCCTGGAACAGCCGCACCGGATGAATCTCATCTTCGTCGATGGCAGTTACTTCTGACAATCCGGCTTTTTCATAGGCATATTTTTTAAAAGCCAGTTGAATCATGGACATGACCATGGCATTCCCCTTCGCAAAGAACTGGTGGCCTATCGTTAAAAAAGCATCGTGTGTAGCCTTGGAACATTTATTAAACAACCGTTCGGTAGGCGAAAAAGGAGCATATGAAAATACCCCCGAGCCATATTTCTGTATTAAATATCTCTTAACGTTATTCAAAATAAACAGATTCTTAAAACACTGGTAAATTCGTTCTTCTTCATTAAAACAATCGATGCACTGAATATTATGGGTACGATCAGCCAGCTTCACCTGAATAGCCCTTTCTTTCACTTCCTGATCCCGGCATTGAAAAATTTCTGACAGGTAATGGTAATAGGACTCTTTTTTATTCCGGGTGAGGAGATGGACGGCTAATATGATTTTATGAGGAAGGTCTTGGGGGTATCCTTTTTTTTGGCAAAAAGAAGATAAAGATTGCTCCAGTTCAGCTAGGAATAATTTCTCCTGCTGATCTATTTCCCGGATACTCTGGGCATCCTGGCCAAGGTGATTAATTTCGGTATAAAGGTCCACTTTTTCTTCAATCAGGTCATGGGCTAAACCAACACACAGAGTGAGGGCATCGGACATTTTTGCCCGGTTGAGTGTTACCACAATATTGAGCGGATGCAGAAATGAATCCTCACCATTTTTTCTTCTTTTTACTTTCTGGTACAGTTCTTTGGTATGAGCGTAAAGATGGGCAAACAGCGGAAAGAATTTATCTTGGGGATTGCAAAGCTGCTCTGCCCGCAATATCGTGGTTATGGAATCCCAGTGCTCGAGTATTTTGTAGGCTTTATATTCCTTCGTTTCCTGCACTTTCATGGTATTGGCATCAAATAATAGTAACAATTTAAATTTATCGGGAGTTTCCTTAACAATCAAACCATACCCTGAAGTGATAGGCGAATGATACAAGAAGGGTACGCCCTTCTGTACTGAAGGCATAGCCTTCATGTATATGAAATTCTGTTTAAGGTATAAAGAATTTCAGTTCTTTGCTTGAAAAATGAGTGGAATAAGGAAAGTATACCTCTCCGCAAAAACATCAGAAACCTTTATAAATAAATCACTGTACTTCAGGGCTATGGAATTCAAAGTTCATGAAGAAAGCAAAAGTAAAATAACCTTCCAGCTCTTAGGTGAGACGCATACCTTTTGTAATGCTTTAAAACAGGAGTTGCAGGGTGTGAAAGGGGTTACACTGGTTACTTATAAGATTGACCATCCTTTGATTGGCGTTCCTGAATTTATGCTGGAAACCAAAGGAATTGAGCCGCGAAAAGCTCTCAAGGAAGCTCTTAAAGCACTTAAAAAGAAAGCAGAAGATTTTAAGAAAGAAATTGCTGCTAAGCTGTAAAAGTAATAGGGGGTCAAATTCTTCTAAAGCGTCGCGCGCCTTCAAAAATATCCTCTGCTTGGTCTCCTACTTTCTCTTTCAGCTTATATCGGTCATCAGCGTGCACTATCTCCACCAAAGCAGCATCAATAACTAGGTCATATGCACCTATCCGGTGTTTATCTCTGAAACTAAGGCCAATTCTTCCAGTTCGATAGCCGTAGACAATGACGCCCTCTTTCTTGACGTTCTCTTTGATATTAACCCGCACCGTATATCCCCAGTCTAATTCATACAGCTGTGCCATGAAAGAGCAAATTGACTCCCGCATTATAAATATTTACACCAAAAATCTCCCAAAAGTATTTTAAATCCCCCTAACTACCAAACTGCATGCTCACCAAAAGCACCTGCCTCAAATTCTACAAGCGGAAAGATATCCAGGAGGCTATAGTTAATCATGCCCAACATAAAGAAATTGGCATGCGCTATAACGAAGCTTTTGGCAAACGGCCCGATACCTTAACCTATCCCCGAGATGTCCTGGAATTAGCCCTGCGGGAGGCAACCTCTTTTCATGCCAGCGAAGAACTGTGGGAAAATCCCCTCAATTTGAGCAGCTCGCTGAGCAAAAAAGAACTGGACCAGCTGCGTACCGGGTGGGATTTAGTCTTGGATATTGATTGTAAAATTGTGGATTATAGTAGAATTGCCGCAGCTATCATCATAGATTTCCTGAAATATTGCGGAGTGAAAGATATTTCCGTCAAATTCTCTGGCAACAAAGGATTCCATATAGGAGTGCCTTTTGAAGCTTTTCCTAAAAAAGTGGGAGAGATGGAAACAAAAGATCTCTTTCCTGATGCTGCTAAAAAGATTGCCTATTACATCAAAGAGAATATTAAAAAAGAATTAGGGAAACAAATTCTAGAAATAGAAAAAGGTGATATTGCTAGAATTAAGGAAAAGGTAAATCTATCCCAAGAGGAAGTCACAAGATACGAACTCGATGAAGATGGAGACAAAATTGCCAAACTCAACGTTGATAAATTCTTGGAAATTGATACCATTTTAATCTCACCCCGGCACTTGTATCGCATGCCCTACAGCCTGCATGAAAAATCAGGATTGGTTAGCCTTCCCCTTGACCCCAGCAGGGTGTTAGAATTCGAAAAAAACATCGCCCAGCCTGATAAGGTTCCAGCACCCAGCTTTATTTTTCTTGATCGAAAGGTACAAGGAGAAAGCGCTCGACGATTGCTTCTACAAGCGCTTGACTTTGAAGTTAAAACCACTCCAGAAAAAGTTTCCTCCGCACCCAAAAATTATGATGATCTGGTTATTTCCAGCCCCATCTCCCCCGAATTCTTCCCCCCTTGTATCCAGCAAATTCTTGCTGGGGTAGAAGATGGCAAAAAACGCAGTATTTTCATCCTAGGTAATTTCCTGGGCAAAATAGGGTGGAATAAAGCCCAAATTGAAGAACTTTTGTATAAATGGAATACCGAAAAAAATAAAGAACCGCTCCGAGAGGTGTATATTAAAGGCCAGCTGGCTCACTTGGTACCGGGAGAACGCTTGCCCCCTAACTGCGATAACGATGCCTACTATCCCAGCATGGGTATCGCTTGTAATGCTGAGCACTGCCAAAAATTCAAAAATCCGGTCAATTACACCTTGAGTAAGTGGCGGCGCCACCTTTACTATAAAGCTGAAGATGAGGAAAAAGAATCACGAAAGAAAAGCAAATCAGTAAAAATCAAAGAAATACCAAATCCGAATAAAAACCAACCCTCCGAAGAGAAGTCCATCTAACTTACAACTCATCCTGCAAAATCTGCAGGATTTGATCTAATTTTTTATTGATCTGATCCAACTGGTTGTTCGATGGAGCAGGGCCTTTTGTTTCATAAGAATCATTTTTATCATTTTTTCGAAAGCAATTGCTGCAGTAGACCGGCTTGCCTTCGGTTGGCCGGAAAGGAACTTCACAGCGTTCGCCGCATTTAGCGCAGGTAACCTGGTGCATTCTCTTCTCAAAAGACCGATCAGGATCTCTTCGCTCAAATTTTCCTGAGCTTCTGCCGCCATATTGAGCTGAATCATCCCGGCCAAAACGGGGGCTTCGGTCTCGTGATTTAGTAAAGCTTCGCTCTCTCCTATCTTGAGTAAATTTTTTCATGGTTCAACAAACTACGATTTAGTTATCATAATGAGGGTTCATTTATAAATTCTTCTTACTAATCTTTATAAATAGACCATTTATTTTCAGTAGTAACAACACCATGGTAACAATAAAAATCAAAGGATATGAAATCACTCTTCCTATCATCAGAGACAGCTATGACCGACGGGCACAGCAATTCCGGAATAATATCATCGAGACCTTGCGAAAGATTGGCCTTACCGAAGATGATATTAATATCAAAGAGGAAATAAGCGCTTACAGAAATGCTCCAGCTTCGGCTTCTTGGTATGTTGATGGGCATCATCTGTATTACAGCTATAAAATTGCCAGAAAATACGTGGAAAATTTGTATATTGTCTCTAAAGTAATCGAATTGGAAGTGAAAGCTTTACTGGCAGGACAAAAGACCATAGCAGAATTCATTGCTGATTTTTCAGAAGAGCGGGACGTGGAAGAAAAGCGGGTTGAAGCACGGGCACTTTTAGGAGTAGAAGACCATGTCACTGATATAGCGGTCATCAATGCCAAATATAAGGATTTAGCCAAGAAAAACCATCCCGATATGCCCGGCGGGGACACTGAAAGATTCAAAAAAATCAATAATGCCCATAAGATGTTAAAGAGAGAATTAGAGTGAGCAGGTTTACTTTTCTTCTCTACTTCCTTTAATGGCCTCATATCATTTTTTCACCCTAACTTCAAAAAACCAAAATCTTTATAAATAAACCGCAGTTTTAAGCAAGTAAACAGTCCGAGTTCACGCGCATTAGGACTACCTGGTGAGCAATCCGTATTCTCGGCTATTAGATATAATATGAATGAAGATACACTATGAAAGAAAAACCAGCAGAACTATCCAGCACTTTTAAGCACATCGTCCGCATTGCCAATGTGGACCTTCCTGGTAACAAGCCCATTCGAATTGCGCTAAGTGCCATAAAAGGAGTTGGAGTGACCCTGGCTGATGCTGCCTGTAGTATTGCTAAAGTTACCCGCGACCACAAAACCGGCAACTTAACCAGCGAAGAAGTGGAAAAAATTAATGCTATTATTTCTAATCCCAGCCAGTATGGCGTACCAGCATGGATGCTGAATCACCGCAAAGATTTTGAGACCGGTGAGGATAAGCATTACCTTAGCGGCAACTTGCATTTTGTGCAGGAAAATGACTTGAAACGATTGAAGAAAATCAGAAGCCTGCGCGGCATACGGCATATCCGCGGTCTTCCAGTGCGGGGACAGCGTACCCGATCTAATTTCAGGAAAGGAAAAGGGAAAGTTGTTGGCGTAGCAAAGAAGAAAGAAGCTGCTCCAGCCAAGGCGCCGGCGCCGGCAGGGAAGAAAGAAAAATAAAGGTTAACCATGGGAGATCCTAAACAGTCGCGGAAAAAGTACCAGACACCTTCCCATCCTTGGAACAAGGATGCTATCGATCAGCAGAAATTGCTCAACAAAGAGTTCGGGCTTAAGTCCAGAAAAGAGATTCTTATTGCGCAATCTCTCTTAAAGAGTTATAAAGATCGGGCTAAAAAGCTCATTGCTGATAAAAGCGCACAAGGGGGCAAGGAAAAAACACAGATGATGGATAAGCTGCAGCGCTTGGGGCTGCTTACCACGGGAGCGCCTCTTGATTCCATACTGAGTTTAGAGCTTAAAGATGTTCTCAATCGCCGCCTGCAAAGCATCATCATCCGAAGAGGACTAGCTAGGACTGTAAAGCAGGCCCGGCAGTTTATTACCCATCGGCATATTACTATCAACAGCAAGGAAATAACTTCACCGGGATATCTGGTTTCGCTGAATGATGAAGCTGCTCTTACCTTCAAACTCAATTCTCCTTTGGTCAGTGAAAGCCATCCTGAGAGAATGAGCATTGCAAAAGAAGTCAAGGAAGTAAAAGAAGAAGTGGCGGCTATTAAGGACTTCCAGAAAAAAGCAGTGAAAAAAACGGAAGAAGAACCAGGGGTTATTCCGGTGGAGAGTGCAGCATGAAATCAGAAGCCCCCACTATGGAACAGCCGGCGAGGGAAAATATAGACCCACGAGTTACTATGAAACTTCGCTGGGGAATAGCGCATATCTATGCATCATATAATAATACTATCATTACTATCACTGATATTACCGGCACGGAAACCTTAGCCCGTTCCAGCGGTGGCCAAATTGTCAAAGTACACCGTCTGGAAAGTTCGCCCACGGCGGCGATGGGAGTGGCGAAGAAAGTCGCTGAAATCTGCCGGGAGAAAGGAATCAATGGACTTTATATCCGGGTCAAGGCCCAAGGGGGGCACAATAGGCCTAAAAATCCAGGTCCTGGCGCGCAGGCTGCTATCCGAGCCTTATCTAGGATCGGAATGCGCATTGGAAAAATCGAAGAAGTTACTCCTGAACCACACAACGGTTGCCGCATGAAGGGCGGAAGACGCGGACGAAGGGTATAAACATGAAAATCGAAAAAATCAAAGAAGAAAAAAAGAAAAACAAGCTGTCCATCCTGTTGAAGGATACTGATGAAGTATTTGCCAATGCTATACGAAGGCTCATACTGGAAGAGGTTCCTACTCTGGCAGTGGAAGATCTTGAAATCAAGGAAAATAATTCTGCACTCTATGATGAATTCATCGGATTGCGCCTCGGCTTAATTCCCCTTAAAACGGACTTGAAAAGCTATAACCTTAAAGAGAAATGTAAATGTGAAAGGGCAGGATGCGCTCAATGCGAACTTAAAATTACTTTGAAATCGGGAAGTAAGAAAGGCTATGTCTATGCTGAAGATGCCCAAAGCGCTGATCCAAAGTGTGTTTTTGCCCATCCTAAGATGCCGATCGTTAAATTACTGTCAAAACAAAAAATTGATATGACTATGACTGCTATTTTGGGCACGGGCAGGAATCATGTGAAATGGTCCCCAGGATGGGCGTATTTCAAAAAAGAACCGGTGCTTACTGTAGGCAAAGTCAGCAACCCAGAACTGGTAGCGGAAAAATGCAGTGACGGGGTATTTACGCTTAAGAACAAAAAGCTGGAAGTGAATGAGGAGAAAGTCTATGACAGCCAGCTGTTGGACTATTATAGCGAACTGGATAAAGGAATAACTGTAGAACTGACTGATAACATTATCTTTACCTTAGAGAGCTGGGGCCAGCTCAGCTGCAAGGAAATCTTATCCAAGAGCGCGGATATTTTTATCGATAAAACTGAAGAAATGGAGAAATTGATTTAGTAAAAATAAATTAATAGCAAAATGGTACACACCGGCCCTACAAACTTTCAACTGCAGGAATTGCTTCTGGAGCTAGAAGTAAAAGCGCTTCAGAGCGGGTTTTGGAAGAGGGTCATGAAGGATCTCAACAAGCCAGCACGGCAGCGAAGGACCGTTAATATTTATAAAATTGATACTTTTGCCAGCAATGGGGAAACTATCCTGGTGCCAGGCAAAGTTCTTAGCGTGGGAACTTTAAATAAAAAAGTAGATGTGGCGGCGGTTAACTTTTCTGCCGAAGCTAGGGAGAAGATTATCAATGCCAAAGGAAAAACACTTACTATCAGGGAATTATTGCAGCAAAATCCGCAAGGAAAAAAAGTGAGGATCTTAGGATGAAAGTCTATAATGGGGACGGGATAATCTTGGGACGTTTAGCTACTCGGGTAGCCAAGGATGTGCTTCTGGGAGAGGAAGTTAAGGTCGTGAATTGTGAAAAGATTATTGTCAGCGGGAATAAAACTGCGGTCCTTGCCCATGAAGTGAGGCGCTGGACTAGAGGCGGCTATCCACCTAAAAAAACTAATCACTCTCGATCTCCTGATAGGTATGTCCGTAAGGTCATCCGGGGAATGCTGCCTTGGAAATTTCCTCGTGGAAAAGAAGCATTTAGGCGAATATTGTGCTATAAGGGCATACCGGCAGAACTTGCCAATTCAGCTCTCATTACTCTGGCTGATGCTTCAGCCCAGAAATTACCCAGTATCAAGTATCTTACGGTTCAAGAATTATGCAAGAGCCTGGGAGGCAAATAAGCACCATGAAAAAAATAATCCATACGCAAGGAACGCGGAAACAGGCGGTGGCTAGAGCAACTCTCACTCCTGGAACTGGACGAGTGATTATCAATGGCGTCGATCTTCATAATTATAGCAGTGATGTGCTGCGCCTGCGGATTGCCGAGCCATTAGTGCTGGTGGGTGAAACGGCGAATACTCTTAATTTTGATATAAAAGTCAATGGCGGGGGCATTAACGGGCAAGCGGATGCCATTCGGTTAGCCATGGCCCGGGCCTTGGTAGAACATGACAATAAACTTAAAAAAGATTTTTATGAATACGATCGTCTCTTGCTCGTAGCTGACGTACGACAAAACGAAACCAGTAAACCTAATAAGAGTAAACCACGCGACAAACGCCAGAAATCATATAGGTGAGAACAACATGATAATACCCATTCGATGCTTCAGTTGCGGAAAACCAGTTGGACACCTCTGGGAAGAATACCAAGAGCGAATTGCCAAAGGCGAGGATGCTAAGAAAGCCATGGATGCCCTTGGTTTGGAGCGGTACTGCTGCCGGGGATTGTTCATAGGGCATGTCGATTTGATTGACACTGCTGGTGAGTTTAGGAAAGGGTAGGATTTTATTAAGTAGAGGACTTTGAATAACCCCTATTTTACATTGAATTCAAAGTCTTTCTTAGAAGGGTTTGAAGTATTTGGATGGGTTAATCAAACCCTTCAAGTATTTTATTTCTATACTACCCCTTTCCACTACCATAATCTTTAAAAGAATCCCGTACCTCTCCAATTCTGTGGCAGAAGGTAATCATAAAAGTGTTCTGGATATGGAACGGGATGACCTTACGCCGGGAATGCAGCAGTACCAGGAAGCGAAACGGGTTCATCCGGACTGCCTCATCATGCTCCGCATGGGGGACTTCTATGAAATGTTCTATCAGGATGCTATCACTGCTTCCAAAGAACTGGAAATTACCTTAACCTCACGAGGGAAAGGTGACAAACGGGCGCCATTAGCGGGAGTGCCTTATCATGCTTTAGATACTTATTTGGGGCGATTAATTAAAAAAGGCTATAAAGTGGCTATCGTAGAGCAGTTGGAAGATCCTAAAAAAGCCCAGGGGTTAGTGAAACGGGGTGTAGTTCGTATCGTCACTCCCGGAACAGTCATTGAATCGACGATGCTGAATGATACTGAAAATAATTACCTGCTGGCGCTGACATCCCAAGGTGATGAATTCATTTTTGCCATCTGCGATCTATCCACGGGAGAGTTCTTTACGGCGAAGGCTGAAAATTCCAGCGGATTGCTGAATGAAATAGCCCGCTATACTCCTACCGAATGTATCATTCCAGAGAGCTTACAGGTCAACACGGAACTGGTAGCTCAAATAAAAAAAGCGGGTTGTTACCTGAGTCCTTTAGAAGATTATTATTTTAAAACTGAGAAAGCGAGGGAATTGCTGCTCAGTCATTTTAATCTGGCATCTTTAGATTCATTTGGGTTGGAAGAAGAAAAAAGGCATACCGCAGTTTGCGGGGCGCTTCTTAAATACTTGTTGGACACGCAAAAAAATTCCCTTAGCCATTTAAAAAAAATTTCGATCCGCAACACCACTCATAAAATGCTGCTGGATTCTAACACACTTCGTAATTTGGAATTAATTAAAAATATTAAAGATGCCACCTCTCGGGGAACGCTGCTGGGGGTGATCGATAAGACGGTTACGGTAATGGGATCGAGACTGCTTAAAGCCTGGATAAAAGAGCCGCTTTTATTGGCATCCAGCATAGAGCAGCGCCTTCAGGCAGTGGCTGAACTTTATCAACAGGTCATCCCCCGGGAGGAAATCAGGGAACTGCTGAGCAAAGTACAGGATATGGAACGGCTTATCAGCCGGATTAATTATGGAAACGCGACTCCTCGGGATGTATTGGCGCTGAAAAATTCTCTCCAGCAGATTCCGTTGATACAGCGAAAAGTACCAGCTTCAGTGAGCGAAATGTTGCATACCATCATCTCGCTTTCTCCTTTGGGTGAAGTTACAGCGCTCATCGATGCAGCTATACGGGAAGATGCTCCTCTCACTCTTCGTGAGGGCGGCATTATTAAGCCTAGCTTTAATTTAGAATTGGTGGAACTGTATCATATCCGGAAAAACAGCACCCAATACCTGCAGGAATTGGAAGAAAAGGAACGGCAGAAAACCGGCATTGCTACCTTGCGCATTAATTATACCCGGGTATTCGGCTATTTCATCGAAGTTACCAGAAAAAATATTGATGCGGTGCCTAATTATTATATCCGCAAGCAGACTACTGCCAACAGCGAACGGTACATTACTGAGGATCTAAAGCGGGAAGAAGAAAAAATAATTGGAGCAGAGGAGAAAATACAGGAACTGGAATACCAGCTGTTTCAGGAAATCATAAAAGGTATCATTACAAAAACTATGGAAATTCAAGATGCGGCAACCAAGCTGGCAGTCTTGGATGTGCTGTGTTCCCTGGCAAAAGTGGCTCAAGAGAATCATTATGTGCGGCCCCAATTGATACCCCAAAATTCAATTCAGATTAGAAATGGCCGGCATCCGGTGGTGGAGCAAATAGAATCTTCTTTTGTTCCTAATGATATCAATCTTAATCCTGGCGAAATGATGATTATTACCGGTCCGAATATGTCGGGAAAATCGACAGTCATGAGACAAGTTGCCTTGATAGTGTTGCTGGCTCAGATGGGGAGTTTTGTCCCTGCGGATGAGGCAGTCTTAGGAATCGTCGACCGGATTTTTACTCGTGTAGGAGCTTATGATGACTTAAGTTCAGGGCAGTCTACTTTTATGGTAGAGATGAGTGAGACGGCTTCTCTCCTTAATAATGCCACGGAAAAAAGCCTTATTGTCTTAGATGAAATTGGAAGGGGCACCAGCACTTTTGATGGCGTTTCCATCGCCTGGAGCGTTGCAGAACATCTTTGTAATACTATTAAAGCGCGAACCATGTTTTCGACCCATTACCATGTCATGAACAAGCTGGCGGAAAAGTTTACCAAGATTAAGAATTATAATATCGCCGTCAAGGAAGTGCGTGGGCAGGTCATTTTCCTTCATAAGCTAGTGGAGGGGGGTACAGATGAAAGCTATGGCATCCATGTTGCAGAAATGGCGGGCCTGCCTATTGAGGTAGTGCGGCGAGCCAGGGAAATCCAGGAGATTCTCCAGAAGGATGATGAGATGATGAGGCGCATTAAGGCGAAGAAATTAGAAGAACAGAAAAGCCTGGGAGAATACCACTTCTGAACCAACTCTAACGGTTACTAAGGTTAGCCTATTTTTAGCAATTCTGCACCCAAAGATTTAAATACTTTCATATATCTTTGTATGAATAAGTATATTAAAATGTATGAAAATAACTATAAAAATCCCCCGTTGACTGGTCTGAAAGACCTAGAGAACTTTTTGCAACTACTAGCCGACCTAAATGAAGAATTAGAATTATTTGCAATGGGGGGAACTGCTATGGTTCTTAGAGGAATTAAAGAATCAACTAGGGATATTGATTTTTTAACTACAGCAAATTATAAAAAAATTAATGAATTATTCAGGTTAGCGGGGTTAAGAGAGGAGAATACATCTCAACTTTGCAATACCTGGTATCTCCAAAAGATAAGGATAGATATTTTCTTCAATGAATTTATTTTAGGTTTTTCTTTGCCTGATGATTGGAAAATAAAGTCAGAATTTCTGCGAACTATCGGGAAAGTGAAACTGCTTATTCTTAACTGGCAGGATATCATCATTACTAAAATTGCCCGTTCTGAATCAAGGGATATTGAGGATTGTATAGCCATCATTAAGCATGAGAACATAAACTTTCCAAAACTAAAAGAAAGATATTATTCTTCTGCCGAAACCGCCCTTATTGCTGAATATGATTATAAATTTAAGCATTTGGAATATAAATTACACCAAAAATGATCTCAGCAAGATTAATGAAAAGTCTGGAACAGGAAGGATTTATATTAGATTTTCCAGGGTATGCTTTCAATGAGGAAAAGATTATTGAAATTCTCCAGCAAAATAATGAGAGATTGTTGCTAGCGCTTCCTTTGCTGTTACAATATCCTTTCGATTACCTCAAAATAAGCAAACAACTTCGGAAAGGAAGTCTGGCCAAGTTTAAGAAAATTATTATCATAACTTCTGAAATATGCAAGAGGAAAAAGATTAATAATCTTCTTCTAAAAAATATATTAAAGCAATATTCTCTGCACCAAAAAATTCCTAAGGGGGATATGGAATATTATTATACCTCATTTAAAGAATCTTTGCGTAATCAAGAAAAAAAAGAAGAATCAGGATTAATTGCACAAATTAGCATCCGGGGAATTCTGAATCTCAATCAGGCTCTTGCTAGAATCTATTCACCGGGGAAGCTAAGGATTATGAATAAAATATTCAATCATGAGAAATTAACGAATACTGAATTAAAGTATTACTATCGTGCTATCCGCCCTTTAATTCTATCAATATTAAATGAAAATATGCAGAAATATCTTCGCCTGATTGAATCAGCCAAGAAATATATCCAAGAACAGAAATGATGAGCTGATAAAAGATTCGGAGTCTAGGCGGAATCACCGATGATTAAACCATAAACCTTAAATAATTCCTCCTAACTTACTTTATTGTGGCTATCTTAAAGACTGCAGAAAAACAAGTAGAATTGGCGGATGGGAGTCCCATCCTGGATGCTGCCAAAGAGTTAGGGGTTCCCTTTGGCTGTCATTCGGGCATCTGCGGGACGTGCCATATTGAAGTAGAAGAGGGGATGGAAAATCTGGCACC
>DUFZ01000034.1 GCA_013331635.1 Candidatus Woesearchaeota archaeon
CGACGTGTTACTGAGCCTTACGCCAGTGGTATTGCTACCCCTATGACTTGCATGGCTTAGTCGGATCCCAATAGCAGCAACCTCCCACAGGATCAATGGGATTTATTGTCACATAGACCATATAGAGATCACTACATTTCTATTGGTTTTGCTCTCTCATACTTAAATCAAATGTTTAAGTATACACAAGTACATCCAGAAAGCATAAAACTTTCCTTCATAAATTAGCGTGGACAAAAGGAATCTGAATTAATATTTAAGCTTATTGCTATTTTGGCTAAAATTAAGAATAAATACGATTATACAAAGCAGTAAGAGAAAAAATATTTTCTTCATTTTTTATTTCAACAAAAACCCTGCCAGTAAATTCTATATTTGTTCTTTCAAAAAATATTCCAAACGTTCCAAACTGCTCTGCTTCTCTATAATTAAGACTACCAAAGTAATCTCTTACTAAGCCAAGAAATGGCCTTTCAATCATTCTTCTTTTAAAAACTAAAACCAAATTATAGGACACAACTGGCAAACTGGAAGAAACAATCTTGAGCCATGCATAGTTTGTTTTCCCGACTCTTTCTTCCAAATATTTATTCAATCTTGGCTTGTCAAACATGCAATTAGTATCTTAAGAAAAAATTAATGAACTTATCTATTAGCCTTTCTTCTACGCTTTTCTTTTCTCATTCTCTTACGCTGCCACTTCCAACGCATCTGCCTTTTCTTCTTCCAACGTCTTGAAGATCTTTTCATTATGTTTTTAGGTTTGGGTTTTATATAAAAATGTTTGGGTTTAAAAAATATTAAATTCTATTTAAAATCTGGCGTAAGATAAACTTTTTTATTCATTATAACTACAAATTATCATAAGGACTAACTACTTTAATCATTTTTGGGTTTGCCATGTGCACATATCTCATTGTAGTTTCTGCACTATTGTGGCCTAATAAAGGTTGAATAGTATTTATGTCATAACCATTTTCTATTAAATGAGTTGCATAACTATGTCTTAATGAGTGCGGATGAATATTTTTCTCAATTCCTGCTTTCTTAGCTGCTCTTTTTACTATTTCTTGTATGCTTCTTACATGCAATCTCCTTCCATTGTATCCAGTAAATAAATAAGAATCAAAAGAATTGCAATTATTTTCAATATATTTATTTAGTTTAGGCTCAAGTAATTTCGCGATTATGAATGGCCTGTCTTTCATACCTTTGCCTTTTCTTACCCAGCCAATTCCTCTCCCAAATTCAAAATCACATCTTCTAAGATTAATAACTTCACTAACCCTCAGGCCTGCAGAATATAAAATTTCTAGAATCAAAAGATGTTTTTCATTTTCTACGACATCAAATAATTTTTTTATCTCATCTTTTGTAAGGAAAATTGGTGCTGTCTTAGGTACTTTTGAATATTTTATTTTAAGCATGACTCTTTTTCCAAGTATTTCTTCCATTAAAAATTTTAAAGCATTTAAGTTGACATTTATAGTATTGCCAGCACATTGCTTGTCAATATATTTATCTAGATACCTCTTAATGTCTGCTTTAGTAATTACTTTCATATCTTTCTTGCAGAATTTCATAAAGTTTCTTATGCACTGCACGTAAGTTGAGATTGTTTTTGGGCTATATCCTCTTCTAAGCATTTCTCTCTGCATTGTATAAATTATATCCATAAACACATATTTTATTATAAAATTAATAAATATTTACGATAATTTTTCAGAAATCTTTCAGTTCTTAAAAAAAACTCTAAATAAGTAGTTACAAAAAATTAAGTTATGAGAAAGTATAAAACATGCTTATAGGGTTTAATGAATTAAATTAGTATGGATTATCGCATATGTACAGTTATACGAAATAAATTTTGGCACACTCACAGTAGAAAACTTAATAAATGTTTTAATTCTCATTAAATTATTATGAAAACTGATCTAAAAAAACTAGTGCTTGAAGAATTTGCAGGTGAAAACGCTCAACTTCTCTATACTCAAAAAGCGAAAGATGGGCTGTGGATTTCAGAAAGTCACTTTATCAAAAAATATTTCACAAACAAAAACGCCAAAATCTTNNGGGTTTCAAAATAATTGGTATAGACTTTGTACCCGCGATGATTGAAAGCGCAAAGAAAATTGCCAAAAATTTGAATTTAAAAATTGATTATCGTGTGGGCGATGCTACTGATATTAAGTTTGATGAAAATTCCTTTGATTATGCTCTTTTTTCAAATCAGGGTTGGACGCAAATTCCCGGAAGTGAAAACAGATTAAAAGCACTCAAAGAAGTGCATAGAATTTTGAAAAAAGACGGAATTTTCATCTTTACAGCTCACCCAAGAGTTTTTAATAAGCAATTTTCTTTTTTTTGGATTAAGCAATGGATAAGATTTTACATTTTGAAACCCATGGGATTTAATATTCAGGAACAAGATTTTGGCGATAGATTTTTTGATAGAGAAACAAGTGACAAACAAAGAACTTACAAAACACAACAATATATCCACATCCCCTCAATACGAGAAGTTGAGCGTGAGATTAACAAAACAGAATTAAAAATTCTTGAAACTAACGGTCACCTGCAAATTTCTAAAACAGATGTCAGAACACATCCACCAGTTTTTTATGTATGTCAAAAGTAACGTGTGCCAAAATTTACTCAAGGGGACGCTGCGCTTTCGTCGCTTCCCTCCTCACCCTCGTATAACAAGGATTATGCTCAATTAAAACTTGGCAAAATTAGCTGTTCATTATTGATCCGCCTTTAGCAACGAATTCTTTTTCATCAACAGTTACATAAACCGCCATTTTAAGAAAAGTCTTTGATTTACCTACTTTAATATTAATTTTCTTAATTCTTTTTAAATCAAAGGAAGAGGGTAATCTCTCCTTAAAAAAAGAAACACACATTTTACTTAAACCATCTTTCTCTTCAAGAACATTAACATCTATCGGGAAAGATAAATCCTTAAAATAGCCAAACCAAATTTGATGATCTAGGTGACTAATCAAATCATTAGCTATTCCTTTTAAGACTGTTAATTTCATTATGAAAAAGAATTCTTACTGCTTTAAATATTTTGCCAAGTTTTAACTTCTCCGTTCGGCTTTGCCTCACTCCGACCTCAACATAAAGTTGAGGGAGCATAACATCATTATATTCAATCCGCCTACGCCTGCCTTAATAGAATTTCTGCTACCTTTTCTAGTTCTTGAGAAGAGAATTTAATCCTTGATTCTCTATTTTGTATATAATTACCTAGTTGACTAACTTTAAAAACAGGAACCGTTGGATTATTGCAATGCAAAATTACATTATCGTGGCTGAAAACAACCATTCCTTCCACCCATAATCTTAATGATTTGCCGAATATATTTTTTGACTCAATATACTGCTTTAATTTCAACGCATTGCCTTTCACTTGTTTACTTGGACTTTTTATTTCGTATTCTTCGGGGATTTCCCAGGTGTCTTTATATTGATACCAATTATCACCCTCACATCTAATTTCTCCTTCAAAATTTTTTGTTTCAATAATAAATATTCCATTGCTTCCCAAAACGACGTGGTCAATATTTCCATAACCATTTGGCAAATTAACATCATTAATAAGATAATATGAATCAGGTAATTTTTGGAGAGATTCTATAACTCTTTGTTCCCCTGAATATCCACTTTTATAATGACTTCGCTTAGTAAAAAAATATATAGAAATACCAATAAAGATTATTCCTACATAAAAAAAGAGAGTTACCAAACCAATCACTAAAAATATTAAAGCGATTTTTGTATTAAATTTAATTTGATTCTCTAAATAGGCTCCTGTTTTCTGAAGATTATTCATATTATAAATAGTAAATTCTCTTTTCTTTAATAACTTTCTTAACAGGCTACGGCTGACTTTGATTTTTTGCTTTCCGTTGCACTAAAAATCAATCCCAATGGAGAATATAACATCATTAAGTCTAATTTCTTCCTTACCTCACTCAAACCTCAGCGCTTCTACCGGCTGTAATTCCGCTGCATTCTTGGCGGGAAGCAGCCCGGAGATGGTGCCTACGGCAAAGGAGAAGAGCAGGGCAAAGATAATCATCAACGGAGATATATCAGCCTGCAAGAGAGCTGAACCGAGGGCTTTCGCGGCGATAAAAGCAACTCCTTTACTGAGGGCAATGCCTAAGATAATGCCAATCGCTCCCCCTAATACTCCAATCAATCCAGATTCAATCAAAAATAATAATAAAATATGTTGTTTAGAGGCACCGATTGCTTTCATAATGCCAATTTCACGGGTTCGCTCTAAGACGGAAGTGTACATGGTGTTCATAATGCCAATTCCTCCCACGAGTAAGCTAATGGCGGCAATGCCAATGAGCACGGCCTGAACAACATTCAAAATGGTGGTGAAGCTGCTGAGCAATTGCTGGGGGGTTTGTATTTCCACATCTTCTTTTCCCTCTTTCACGTGCCGATCGCGGCGAAAAGCGCGAAGAATATCAGCTGAGACGGTATCGATGTTGGCGTTGGCGGAAATCTGCGCCACCAGAAGACTGTATTCTTCGGGGACATCCAGTAAATCCCTCATCTCTTCTTCATTCATCAACACACTATTATCCCTTCCAGGATCGCCGAGGGATTCAATGATGCCGATGACTTTGAATTTTTTGCCGTTGATATTGATATTGTTTCCGGGACGCACTGCTTTTCCAAAAGCGGTGTCTTGGGCGAAGCTGGAGCCAAGCATTACTTTTCCGTTATCTTGCTTGTTGAGCATGCGCCCTTGGGCCACCTGGTAATTGTTAAAGTCTTGAATTAACTGCATAGCACCTTTATCTTCCGGCCAGCTTACGGCAAAAGTGATCAATAATTTATCATTGAACTCGAGACTGACTGGCTTTAGCAATCGGCCGGCAACAGTGTCTACTCCATTAACCTGTTCCAGAAGATGAATATCATCCTTGGTCACTTTTCCGGCAGATAATGATCCGGGAGGTCCAAACCCGGCGCTTTTGGGAGATATAATTATTTTATCCGCGCCGATGATGGAGAATTGTTCATTAACGGCATTCTGCAATCCCTGCCCTAAACTAATTAAAGCGATGACCGCGGCAATGCCGATGAATATGCCGATCATGGTCAGCCAGCTGCGTACCCGGCGCTGCAGTAAGTTGGTAAGCGCTAACGAAAAGTAATCTTTAATCATGTTGTTTTTTCTTTCTGAATTTTCGCTGTACCAAGTAGATTATGACCATCAGGATTAGCAGCCCTATGATAAGGTAGGATGAACTGGAACTGGATTGTAATCCAAAGCGCTGGGCGGTTGCTTGATCGATGACATTGATGGGAAGAAATACTGTTTCAGTGTAGGGAGTATTTTCTGCATCGCGAAATTCTAAGGTTACAGGTATCTGAAAGGGGGCATCAGCAAGAATTTTAATCTGCTCAGTCTGGAAATCATCGCTGTCTAAGGTTCCAAAGTAGAGTGAGGATGATGAGATCAGGGCAGGATGCTGGAGCTTCAGGTTAAGGAATTGGACGGGAGTGAGTCCCATATTGATAACTTTGAGGGTTATTTCACTTACCTGCCCTTGGATGGGCGTTCCTTCGGCACTTACCTGCAATTGGGGGATGGCGCTAATTCGAAAGGGAATACTATTGATTTTAGTATAGGACTGGCCAAATTTATCAAAGTAGGTTATATGAAGAGGGATGGTGTAGGTTCCTGGCCCAGCTTTAGGAAGAGCGCGAACGGGAAGACTGACGGTCATGGTATCGCCGGCATTGAGGGAATGGAGTATCTTCTCTTCCGTTCCCGCTAGAGGAGCCAAAAGGGAAGCAGGGGATAATTCTAAGGCCAAATGAATATCGCGCAGGGAATAACTGGCATGATTTTGGAGAGTGATACGAAGTTCACCGGTCTTTCCTGGTTCGAATGAAGCAGGATTGGTTTGTACGTTTTGAACTTCTAAGGATGATTCAATGGATTTGATTAAAATGGGAACGTCAATATCTTGGGATAGAGAATCACCATTGAGACTGATAGTTATGGTTTCATAATTCGAAGTGCTTGATGAACTGACCTGGACGCTCCAATGTAAAATGACGCTCTGTCCAGGAGCGAGGAGGGGAATAGTTCTTTCGCTACTATCGATATCTAAACTACGAGGTGTATCGATGCTCACTTGAATGTTTTCAATGGGAGGGGCATTGGGGGCACTAGGATTAGTTACTTTCAGTGTTAAGGAGAATATGCTTCCTGGCAGGACGGACGAGGGAACTGTTGGTTCGGTTATCACATTGGCGGCAGATGCAAGTTGTATGAACAGCAGCAATAGTACAATAAATACAATAGATATTATTTTATTCATTTTTTATCCTCCGGTCAGTTGGCCATCACGAAGGGTGATGACGTTCTGGGCGTATTGTTTCATTTTTGTATCGTGCGTGACGAAGATGATGGTTTTTCCCTGCGAATGAAGTTTCTGGAACAATTCGATGATTTTGGTTCCAGTGACCGAGTCTAAATTTCCAGTTGGTTCATCTGCAAGGATGATGTCAGGATCGTTGGCTAAAGAACGAGCGATGGCGACTCGCTGTTGTTCACCGCCGGATAATTGGGAGGGGCGATGGGATAAACGGGATGCTAGCCCGACGAAGGTGAGCAGTTCTTGGGCTTTTTTTTCTCGGACTTTTTGATTGGTTCCCTGGAACATCATGGGAAGCATGACGTTCTGCAATGCTGATAAAGTGGGGATTAGATTAAATTTCTGAAAGACAAAGCCGATCATCTTGCCGCGGATTTTTGCGAGCTCATCTTCAGAGTACTTGGAAATATTCCTGCCGTTGAGAGTAATAGTACCTTGGGTAGGCAAGTCGAGACAGCCGATGAGGCACATCAAAGTTGACTTTCCGGAGCCGCTAGGGCCGATGATGGCGCTAAAGGAATTATCGGGGATGGTCAGGGAAATATCTTGCAAGGCGTTAACCGGCCCGCTTTCCAGGGAGTAGGTTTTCCAAACCTGCTGCAATTGAATCATGAGAGGCTGGGAGGATGGATGGTTTATAAATCTTTTTGTGGATACTACTTTAAAATGGTTAAGAAATTATTTGGGGTAGAGTTCAATAAAATTCAAAACTTTCGATACATTTTTATATATGCTAACCCAATAAAACGTATGAATTTCAAGTTAACATTATGGAAATCAATTGCCTCAATTGTTGGAGGAATCATTTTAGGGTATTTAGCTGATGGTTTACTAATCCATGGTTCAACTTGTGAGCTGGGTGCTACTTGCCCACCTAACCCAAACTATAGNNCTATAGTCTAATTTTTATGGTTGGATTTATATTACTCATCTATATAATATGGTCATTAGTCCAAAAGAAATAATTTTGAATCCTATTCACAACTTCATCAATTTTCTTCATCAATTGTTGATATAGCTAATGGTCTCTTTGAGATAATTTAGTCAGAACATTTTGAAGGTGCTCACTGATTTTAAAGTTTTTGGTAATAAAGCCACTTTAGAACCAAAAGACTTAAATAAGTGTAACCACAGGTTTACACTAGGTGATAAAAAATGACCAATATAACTTTAGCCATCCCCAATGAGTTACATGAAAGGATGAAGCTCCATTCAGAAATAAGATGGAGTGAAGTAGTGAGAAAATCAATATCTCGTAAAGTTGAGATGCTCGATGCCATGAATAAGATTGCGAGTAAGAGTATATTAACCAAAAAAGATGTTGATGCTATCTCCAAGAAAATTAAAGCTGAGAGCTTTGATGAGTTAAACCGATAATGATCATCATTATTGATGTCAATGTTTTTCTTTCTGCTTTGATTAAAGATTCAACAACTAGGGAGATAATCTTAACCTACGAGCAAGAATTTTGTTTTCCTGAGAAATCATTGCAAAAGATACGAAAATATAAAAAACTCATCCAACAAAAATCGGGACTCTCTGATTTGGAATTTCTAAAATTATTCCATACTCTATTAAAATTTATAAGAATTATCCCTGATGAGGAATTGTTAGCGTATTGGGATGAAGCTAAACTCATTATGGAACACATTGATCCAGAGGATGTTACTTTTATTGCCGCTGCCTTAAGCCAAGAAGGTGCCATAATTTGGTCTGATGATCGTCATTTTGAGAAGCAAGATAAGGTGATTACGCTGAAAACAAAGTATTTGATACATTTATTTAAGAATCACTAACAATTCCCCTTATTGATGCGGGTAATAGCTTATTCCTACAACGAAATTGTTAAGAATAAAGCCACTTACCCACTGACAAGTTCGGCTAAGATATATAAACCAGAAGAGCTCTAGAAGAAAATTATGGTTAATTATGCTTTAGTGGTTTTTCAGGATTCAAAAATACGTAGAATTTGGCATAATGAACAGTGGTATTTCTCGGTTGTTGATGTGATTGGGGCACTTACTGATAGCTCTAACCCCCGAAACTATTGGAATATGCTTAAAGCAAGAGAAGCAGAACAGGGAATTGAATTGTACACAATTTGTGTACAGTTGAAACTTACAGCGGAGGATGGTAAGCTGCGGGAAACTGATTGCACCAATACTGAAAGCCTATTTCGCATCGTTCAGTCCATCCCATCTAAAAAAGCTGAACTCTTCCATACGGTCTGAATGTTTACTGGTTGAGAATCTTATTTTGATAGAGTCCAATCATTTTTTTCTTTTATAAAATTTTTACTACAGCCGAAACATTTAAATATTTGAACGTAATAAACATATTAAACGTAATGTGCAGGAGGTACGAACATGGTCAGTATAACTTTATCAGTCCCAGAAGAAACCAAACAGGAGATGGATATTTTTCCAGAAATAAATTGGAGCGCTGTAGCTCGTGAGGCGATACAGCAACGGCTTATTATGCTCCATAAGTTTCAAGAATTTACCAAAGATTCTCTCTTGAAAGAAGAAGATGCTCTACGGCTGGGAGCAGAAGTGAGCAAAAAAGCTCGATTGAGGCATAGGAAGTAAATGGAACTGGTTGTAGATGCAAATATATTATTTGCCATATTAATAAGGGGAGGAACGACCGCGATGCTTCTTTTTAATCCCAATCTGAGGCTGTATTGCCCAGAATTTATTCTGGAAGAGTTTATGAAATATTCTTATCTTATTGTTGAAAAGATGAAACGAACGCCAGAAGAGTTTGTGACCATAATGCATCAACTCCATCAGGTAATTATGGTTATACCACAAGAAGAGTACGAGCTATATATGAAAGAAGCAGAACGCATATCTCCTGATGATAAAGATGTTCCCTACTTGGCATTAGCATTAAAGTTAAAATGTGGTCTATGGTCAAACGATGCTGCCTTAAAGAAACAAGACAAAGTTACTATCCACAATACCAAAGAGATATTCGTTTTGTTGGGCGAATAATAATTTTTCTCAGGAGCATAATAAATTTTTTGTAGAGAGCTGATGGAGGGTTAATTTTATGATATTTTCACACTTGGCTTTTCTATCCAAAAACCTTATAAAAACACTGGAAAAAGAGGAGATATGGCTATACCATCTCATGAGGAGCAAATTCGGCAGAAGTATGCGCGGTTTCAGCAGCTGCAGCAGCACATTGAGCAGATCTCCGCGCAAGTGGAGCAGATGAACCAGCAGCAGGAGGAATTGGAGATATCCAAGAACGCGGTGGCGGAACTGGGCAATACTGCCCCTGATGAAGAGATATTAGCGCCCATTGCCAACGGTATTTTTTTCAAAGCTAAATTGATGGACACCCAACGATTCGTGATTAATGTGGGCTCGAATGTTACGGTGGAAAAAAGCGTTTCGGAAGTGGTGGATTTACTTCAGAAAGAACAGGAGAAAATGACGGCAAGGATTACAGAAGCTTCCGCTATTCTGGAACAATTAAGCGAACAGGCCTTGAGGATCTATAAGGAAGTGGAGAAACATGTTCAGCAAACTTAGGGATAAACTGAAGGGCGCACTGTCAATCTTTTCCCGCAAGACCGAGGAAGAGGCAGTAGAGAAAAAAGCAGAGCAAGTTCTTGAAAGACCAGTGGTTAAGGAAAAGGTTGAGGAGAATAAACCAAAAGTAGAAAGTAAGAAACCAATTTTACCTCACCTTGAGAAAAAGGAGAAAGAAGCACCTTTTACACATAAGAAAGTTGAGGGAAAAAAGAAAGAAACTGTCCAGCCAAAGAACATTGAAAAGGCAGAAAGGGAAAAAATAGAAATTCAGCCCAAAAAAAATGAAGAGAAAAAAGAGATTCCAAAAAAAGAAAAAATTAAAGGAATTAAAATTACCTATTTTGTTCATGGTACTACTACTGATAATGAGCAAGGCCTTTGCACGGGATGGAACCCGGGGAAGCTATCGGAAGCAGGCAGGCAACAATCCATACAGCTTAGAAACCTTATCGGCAAGGAAGAGTTTGATGTTATTTTCTGTTCTGACTTACAGCGAGCGGTGGATTCGGCAAGATTGGCTTTTGCCAAAGACCCCTATAAGATTGTTCCTGACCAACGGCTTCGGGAATGTAATTACGGGGAACTCAACGGGCAGGACGAAGCAAAAGTAAAAATTGATGTAACCAAAAGGATCTATCAGCCCTTTCCACAAGGGGAGAGTTATCATCAGGTAGAACTGCGGGTAGCTGACTTTCTCAATGAAATCTGGAAGCCTCATTACGGGAAACATATTGCTATTGTCGCTCACCAGGCGCCGCAATTAGCGCTCGAAGTTTTATTGAAAGGAAAAACTTGGGAACAAGCCTTCAAAGAGGATTGGAGGAATACCAAGAACTGGCAGCCAGGCTGGGTATATTGGATGGAGCAGGAAGTGAAGGTGAGTGAAGTTCCTGCAGTGCTTGAAGAAGAAAAAAAACCTGAATCAAAATCTGGTTTCTTTGGGAAATTCAAAAAAACTTTTACTTTCAAGAAAGAAGAAGCTAAAGCGCCCGAACCAGTGGCAGTTGAAGAGCCAACAGCGGAGCCTAAACTTGCTGAAAAGGAAATAGAACAGGAAGAACCGGGCTTCTTTCAGAAAATCAAGCAGACCATTACGACTAAGACTATTTCTGCTGAAAAGTTTGAGGAGTTGTTCTGGGATTTAGAGCTGGCACTGCTGGAAAATAATGTGTCGGTGGAAGTGATTGACAAAATTAAAATTGATTTGAAGAGCGAGCTGGTCGATAAGCCCCTGCCTCGGGAGGTGGAAACAAAAATTATGCAAACCTTGACCAGGACTTTAAAGGAAATCTTGTCCTATGAACCAGTCGATATTCCAGCATTAATCCGAAACCAGCAGAAGAAGCCGTTCATTATTGCTTTCTTTGGCATTAACGGGACGGGAAAGACGACTTCTATCGCCAAGCTGACGCATTATTTACAGCAGCGGAAAATTTCGGTGGTATTGGCAGCCTGTGATACCTTTCGGGCAGCAGCAATACAGCAATTGGAAGAGCATGCGGACAAGCTCAAAGTTAAGATGATCAAGCATGATTATGGCTCTGATTCAGCGGCAGTAGCCTTTGATGCGGTGAAATATGCGGAAAAGAATAAGATTGATGTGGTGATGATCGACACTGCCGGGCGGCTGCATAGCAATACTAACTTAATGGAGGAATTGAAGAAGATCATTAAGGTGACTCAACCGGACTTAAAGATTTTTGTGGGAGAAAGCATTACCGGGAATGACTGCATTGAGCAGGCGAGGAAGTTTAATGAGCTGGTAGAGATGGATGGGGTGATCTTAACTAAAGCTGACGTGGATGAGAAAGGCGGTGCGCCTTTGTCTATTTCATATACGATTAAGAAGCCGATATTATTTTTAGGAGTGGGGCAGCGCTATGAGGATTTGGAAGAGTTTGATGCCGACGTAATTATGGAAAGGTTGGGATTGTGAGATTTCACTCTTCAAATCCTATCCCTCACCACATCATAGCGTGCGTTTCGTGCTTCCGCACTAAGCCAGGCGAACAGTCCTGCATCATGCGGCACGCGACAGAGCAATTCTAGTGGTATGTCTGGGGCAAGTTCTTTCTCCGGATGCGATAAGTAACGACCGAGGGGATCCTGCTGCAGGTCGGACAGCAATTTTGCTTGTTGCGGCGTGAGCTGTGCATAGCCGAACTGCTGCTCACTGCCCGTATGAAAAAATACCTGTACGGACTGCCTCGCTTCCCGTCCGAGATAGCGCGCAATTTGATCTAAGCGCAGTCTATCGTAATTGCCGTTATGGCCGCTTTCTTGAGTTATCATGGTTTGTCCTCTATCGATGTGTTATATAAACGTAACGCTAATGTTGCCGCCCAGTCATAGCCTTGTTGGGTGTTCTAGCGGGAATGATCCTGAGCGCGAGTGGTAAAATGGCCTAGCTCGTGAAGGTACGTAGGAAGCACTTTTTCCAGTCCTTTCTGAAGATGTGATCGTTTCAGTCCCACGTACTGAGGAGCCTTCATAAAGCTAAATATCGTAACCCCCATTGCAGATTTCTGTTCAACGCCCTGATTGGTAAATAAACCTTCATACACGCGGACTTCGGGTATCTTTGCGCATCCAAGCATGGTAGTGAGTTGTTTTAATTCGCTCAGGGTACCATGCTCTTCTTCGGTGAGCGTTCCTGATTCAACCCAGCGATAGTCCTGCTTTACCGCTGTGGCATAATCATCTGCTTTTCCTATCCCATGCTCTCGCAAGTATTGCACCACATTGACGTTCATCTTTACAGGGACGTATCCCATAAGACTCGCATCTTCATTGTGATTGGTGTTATCGGAAGCAATGACGGCGTTGTCACCAAACATCCTTTTGAATACCGCTGCCCAGCGTGCTCCTTGGTCAGAGACAGCTTTGGCTGGTCCAAAAATAGAGGAAAAATCTATGTCTTGGGGATAAAACCGCTTAATGTCCACCTCTACCTTAGATAACATAACAATATCATTAGCTAAAAATTCATTAGGTTGACGTTGGACTCCATGCCACAATGGATCGTAGAAGAATCGACTACTTTGAGGTGAATTTCGAGGAGGATTAAACGCCCGCATTTCATCGTGATCAGAGGTAGTAACTTCATGGGCATGTTTCAAGATGGCCTCAATGACTGCTTCATTGGTGCAACTTTTAATGAGGGCTCCCATCTCGACAACCACCTTATCACGGTCAGCATAAATCCTGTCTGGTGTGATATCTTCAAGCCCTAAATCATAGCTGAATAAAATCCCCTGGCGGCTCATGCGTACTCCTTTGACAAACAAATTTTGGTGACCCGTTTCGTCTGGTATTTTTTCTATGATACGGGAGGGATAGGCGTTGCCTTCCTGCGGCTCAACATAGAGGACACGATATTGATGCGGCAAGGTAGGGGTATGATTAACTTCCTCGCCCAACACCAGCACTTTCTCGGGCAAGGTGAGCACCTCTTGCACAAACTTGGCAGAAGGATTACGGAATATAGTTTGCGATTCTTTCACATCATAGCCATTTTCTGTGACATCAAAACATAACCGCTGTACCTGTCTTCCTCCAATGGTTTCCCGTTTCGCCAAGGGCTTTGCCACCCAATTATGGGAACGATATTCCATATCTATGTTTTCCCGCAGCGCAGCGGCAGCAATCAATTTCAGTCCTTCACCAAACTGTCCCACACTCAAGGCATCAGCCCTTTTGGTGGAAAATAACACGGAAAGTAACCCGGCATCATAGCCCGCACCATTATCTTCAAATAACAATTTCCTCAACGCTTTTCGTTGAGTCATACTGCTTCATATCAACATAAGCACCATCCTGCTTGAATTTAACCGATACAGTGGTGCCTTTACTATCCGCAGGCAGGTGATTGGAGATGCCATCTAATACAATTCTCTCCAGTCCCCAGCGTTCTTTTCTATAGTCCGTGGTTAAAGAGGTTTCGATGCGATAGGTCTTGATTTCCGTCATTCTTCCTCCAACACTTTTCTTAATTTATCATATTGGGGTAATATTCTTCTCATTTCCTGGGGTTTGTCAGGGTTGATGCTGGCCAGAAGATCCAGCACAGCCAGACCCGCCTGACGAACGGCTTCTTTGTTTTCTTTTAGAGCATCATAATTTCGAGCAAATTCATCGGGGAAATAGCGAAAGACGCTTAGTGCTGAGGCGAATAACTCATAATGGTCATCATGAGGATGAGTACTTTGAGAATGATTGTAATGAGATTCATTAAATATCCTGAACCAAGGTAGTTGGTCCAGTCCGGGAGCTCTTGGTAAATCCCAGAACGTACTTTTCAAACGGTCATACTGATCAAGATTATGCGGATACATGCCCCGCTGCATCAGTACGTGCGACAACTCATGATAAGCTACCTGTTCACCTTGCCTGGGGAATTCTGGATGAGTAAAGCAAGCATCGGCAATGATCACCCCCTGTGGAGTTGCCGCGGCATCACACTCGGCTTCATGGACAAATGTCATGGGTGCGGTTTCTCTATATTGATCAAAGGCAGCATGAAGAGCGTTTGCTTCCTGAACTAGTTCCTCATCAAGGGAAATGGAAGCGCCTGCTTTAAAAGAAGAAGTAATTCTCGACGCACCCAAGAGTACGGCAGCGGCAATACCAGCTACTCCAATCAATTTAAGAGTTTTCATTGTTCCTCCAACAATCTCTTCGTGGCATGTTCAGTGAAATGGCTTTTGTTGCGGAAAATACTGTCTTTGATGCGTTCTTCTACTTTGCTTAAAGTATCCTGTTCCATGGAAATAGAGACTTTAATCTTCATTCTAGGTAGCAAAAATTACCCTTATTTATAAATCTTTTGTACTTTTTACTACTTATTAATTAATAATATAAAGCTCATAACTTTTAAAAATGAAATGAGCAGAAACTGCCCATGACCAGCTTTTTCATTGAAACCGATGAATGTGCCCACACCGTTGCTGATGCTGAAAGGATGGCCGGGCTCTTGAAGCAAGCTCAATTCGAGCCAGTCCAAACGATGGAAGACGCAGATGTGGTTATCTTGGTCTCTTGTCATGACGCTGGTGGGAATATCCTCTTTACTCGACTGGAGAATCTTAAAACCAAATACCCCTACAAAATCCTGATTATTGCTGGCTGTATCGCTCAGGCAGACTTAGCCAAAGCGAAGAAATATTCGTGGGTAGGAACCTGGCAGATTCATCGCATCGTAGAGGCAGTGGAAGAAGCCTTGCATGATTCTCACCTTCATTTGCGGGGAGCGGATGAAATGCCTCCGTTAGATTTACCCAAGATTCGTCTAAATCCTCTGCTGGAAATCATTCCCCTGAGTCGAGAGTGTTTCGGTTTCTGCGCTTTCTGCAAAACTAGAAAAACCGGGAAAATTGAATCCTATCCGGTTGCTGATATTGTTACTGCGGCTCGGAAAGCAGTTGAGGAAGGCGTCCAGCAGATCTGGCTCACCTCCCATGACACGATGAGCTATGGATTGGATATAAAGACTCATCTAGGGCAGCTGCTGAAAGAGCTGGTCTCCGTGCCGGGCAATTTTAAAATTAAAGTGGGAAAGGGAAATCCGGCTCATTTTCCGAGGATAAAGGACGACGTAATTCCCTGGTTTGCACACGACAAAATGTTTAAGTTGGTGCATCTGCCTTTCTATGATGAAAATACGGCTGGGGATGGCCAGGAATTCGTGGCGATCGTGGATGAATTCCGGGAGAAAATACCGCATATTACTATTGCCATGGATATTATGATCGGACACCCGACGGAAACGGAGGATACCTATTGGAAGAAATTAGAGCTGCTCAAGAAAACCAATCCGGATGAACTTACTCTCTCTCGTTTTGCGCCAAAACCTAAAACTCCGGATGCGAAACTTCCGCCGCTGGCAGAGGAGATAGTCAGCCATCGTTTCAAGGTATTAACGGATGTATTTCAGAATATCTCTAAGATGAATAATGAACGGTGGCTGGATTGGGAAGGGGAGATCAGCATCGATGCCCAAGGAAGGGAAGAACGACAGTGGGTGGGGCGGAATTTTGCCTATAAGCCGGTGATAGTGGAAGGAAATTATAAAATGGGTGATATTCATAAAGTACGAATCATCCAAGCCACGACTTTTGATCTACGGGGGAGGGTGATAAATGAATTAGGTTGATACTAACTTGCTTTTACTCTCCTTTCCCAATCTCTTCTTCCATCTTCTTTCGGATGTCTTCTTCCTTGATTCTGGTCATCTCTCGGGGGGAATAAGATTGAAGAAGATTCTTGATGTGAGCGTAGACGTAAGCCGTATCGCCCCCCAGCTCAGCAATAAAACCGCGCTCTAACGGAAATTTGTAAATGAATTTGTTAATGATGCCTTTGGTAAAATAGACCCAGGGCTTCATGCCCCAGCGCTGTTCATAATCGGTTAAGGACCAGGCATCAAAGATAATTTCTACGTCGCCCTGCTGGAATTTTCGCTTCACGCCTTGGACTTTCTCTACGACATCGGTGACGTGGTCCAGAGTTATCTTTATCTTAATCATCAGAGCAGCATAATTCGATTTTTCTTTGTAAGGGCGAAGCTCAACATAAGTCCTACGGCCTTCCTCGGTGACCATCTCTTCTGTTTTCTTTTCTTTTTTTTCATAGCCTCGCTCTTCCAGGGCATGGTTAATGACGGAAAACAATTCATCAGCGAGAAAAATACCTTTATATTTCAATTCCCGGTTATTGATGATTAAGTTCTTCTCGCAATGGGTGTCGATCATGTTAGAGATGGTAGTTGTAGTTAAAGACGTTCAGATAGCTTTTTATCTTGGTGTGAAGGTCATCCAGGTCGCTCTTAAGCCAAGTTTCCATCTTGGTGAAGTGATCGCGGTAAAAATACTTCTGGGATACCACCGACAGGAACCAGTAAAAAGGAGTGCTTTCCCATCTGCCTTTCCTATCGGCGATGACGTAGCCGTCAAAGGTAATATGAATCACCCCATGGTTGACCTTCAGCGTCTGGCCTTCATGTTCGACCTCTACATCACGGACGTCGGTCATCAGCATCTTGATGGATACGGTTAATTTATAAAAATCGCTGACGTTCTTCCAGGGCTCCAGGACTATCTTAATCTGTTTTCCGGTGGGAGTTACCATCTCCTGGTTGATCCTTTCATACCAGTCCCAGCCTTTTTCATAGAAGAAATTGGCAATCATCCCATACAGCTCGGCGAGGTTGAACACTCCCTCATAGCTGAATTTAAGATGATCTATAATCAGAGTTCTTTCCGGCATGCTCTTCCTCAGGATGTAGTTGTTTTTGAAGCTTGCGCTGGCCGATGAAGAACCAGTACAAGCTGAGATTGCCTATGATAATCATAATAAGTAAGAGGAGCGGTTCCATGCTTGGAACTAATCGTTTTTTACTTATAAATCTTTGCAGGCGCTTAAAGTAACCCTTCTAGCACCAAAAACTTTAAGAAGAAGGAGAGTACCTCTGTCCCAGACTAAAGGGTGAGTGACAGACTATGGTGACTTCGTTTTTCAAAGGATTTCTCAAAAGGTTTAGCTTTAATCCTCTCAGCCGGAAATCAAACCTGAAACTGGGATTATATGGTCCGCCTAATGGCGGGAAATCGACCTTAGCCAACCGGATCTGCGTTGATTGGCTGGGGCAGGAGATGTCCACGGTTTCTCATATCGCCCATGAAACCAGGGAAATCAATATCAAAGAGCAGGTCAATATCAAAAATAAGAAAGGCAAGGAATTGACTTTTTCATTGGTGGACACGCCGGGCATCGCGACCAGGATCGATTATGAGGATTTCATCAAGAAGGGATTGAAAAAAACGGATGCTAAAAAACGGGCCAAGGAAGCAACCAAAGGAGTGATTGATGCCATTAAGTGGCTGGACAACATGGATTCAGTCGTAGTGGTGCTGGATGCTACCATCGATCCGTATTCGCAGGTCAATATTACTATCATCGGGAACTTGCAGGCCCGGAATATACCAGTGTTGATCGTCGCCAATAAGGTGGACCTGAAGAAGGCTAATATCGAGGCCATTAAGGCGGCTTTCCCGCAATATCCCATCGTCAGCATTTCCGCCAAGTATGGAAAGAACGTGGAGGAGTTTTATGAGCAGATATTCAAGTTGGTAAAATAGGCTAATAAAATAGCAATTAAAAATAACATTTAAAAACTATACGGTATTACTAGGTAGAGAAAAGAGGTTAGGCAACAAAAATGGTGACATTTCAGTTTATCCCATATAATGACATTGAGAATCTTACCTCTGCCAAGAGAATCAATAAGCTCCTGAATGTGGTCAAGGAAAATAGGATTGTGCTGATGGAAGGGCGATTGTCACGGGAAGAAGAAGCGGACCTGATCGAGATTACCATGGAGGAAATCGGGCCAAAATTCAAGGGAGTGGAGATTAGCGTGATTTATCCGGATCGGAGCAAACAGGATCCCATGCAGAAAATTAAAGGAACCTTTGCCAATCTGTTATTAGGCGAGAGGCAGGGGTTTACCATTATCGGGCCGGCATCTATCGTTAAAAAAATTGAAAAGAATCCTGATAAGATTGAGTTGTTTACCAAAGAAGCAAACAGCCAACGAAGAAGTAAAGTAAGGAAATCATAAACCATGCCTCACCAATGTGTTCGCTGCAACACCTTTTATCCCGACGGTGCCCAGGAAATCTTAAAAGGATGTAGCTGCGGCGCTCGATTGTTCTTCTTTATCAAGAAACAGGATATTGAGTATGGCAAGGAGTTGATCAGCAATCTTTCCGATGAGGATAAAAAGAACATCGAAGAAGATGTGCGGGAAATCTTAAACCTTCCCCAGGAGACGGACAGCCCGGTGGTATTAGAATTGGAGGCTATCCGGATTTTAAAACCGGGAAAGTATGAGTTGGATCTAGTTCATTTGTTCAAGAAAGACCCTTTGATCATTAAGTTAGATGAAGGGAAGTACATGATTGACTTAGGGCAGGCGTTTAAGAAAGAAGAGAAGAAGCCTTAATATATTTCTTATTGGAAATTAGTTTAGACTGAACTTATGAATCCCGAGGAAAGGAAGCACATAGATAGGCTAAGGCCTCACTGGGGACAGTAGGATTATTCAATTGAAATGGACTATTTAGTGGAACACCGGGAGGACAATTAATTTGTACAAATGGGCCTATCTCTTCTACCTGTTGAATCACCCAGCCGGTGTCCTGCTGGCGTAGTTGATAAGTAAATAAAATACCCTCCGCGCCGGAATCATAGCTATTTAAGACGCATCCAATAACGTACGCTGACTGGGCATCCAGAATTATTCTCTGAAACATATCAGAGTCTTGTTGGGATAATTCCCGCCGTTTTTGCTGTGAACGGGGTTCAGGCCTAAAAAGATCAGTGGGGAAAGTCTTTTCGGCTAAATACTCTCCTGGCCCTACAAAAAAGTCCTGGACATGCGGGTGATAGGCTTTTTCCGGCGGGAGTGAGAGTATCCTTCGCTCTAAATCAGAGATTACAACCACTTTGATATTTTCTGCATCAGCCATAATTCCATCTCCTGCCAGAACGTATTTTTCAATGCTTAACATAATTTCATATTTCTTACAGCTTGCTTCGCTGCGCCTTCTCGGAAATAATCGCACTGTGCCCGGTCTCGTCTTCAATGATGATCTTAAGAGTATCTCTCCCGACGAGAACCTGGTTGATTTTCTTAATCATGTTCTTGGCTTTCTTTTTGGCAATTTCGTCTTCTTCTGCTTCCATGGTTGATTCAATGGTTTTTTTGATCCGATCCAGAAGCCCTTCCACATTGGTGATGTAGCCTTCGGAAGCTGGGCCGGCATCTATAGTGATTATATGGGGAATTTTGACGGTAGCATCCCCGGATTTGACTATCTTGATGTTGAGGTCATCTTCAGAAGTCACTTCTAAGGTAAACCGGCAGGGCTCTTTTGGCTCCGCTGGCTCAACGTCTGATTTCCGCGCGCCACAACCTTCACATTCCATGACAAAGACAAAGAGGCGGCCAAAGTAGGGAATATCGACTTCGTCTTCTTTAAGAGTACATTTATTTTCATTGCAAAACGGGCAGGGCTGCCCTTTTATTTCTGACATAAGAGGAATTAAGCGGGACTGTTTTAAAAACATTTTGTTTCTGAAATAACTTGCCGAACTTTCCTCGTAAGTTTTATAAAGAACTAGCCTACCTTGGGAAGCTATGCACCGGTGGTATAATGGCTAGTATCTCAGCCTTCCATTCACTCTCAAAAGTCAGATGAGAGCTGATGATCCGGGTTCGAATGCACCTTTTAGAAAGCTGCAGCGAAAAGAAGAGTGCTCGAAAGTCCCGGCCGGTGCATTCATTTTTAATCTATTTTCCATAAGTCTTTTAACTCTTGCTAAATTACATCTGCCTATGTTCCATGTCAATGAGTATGCCCAAAAAGTTGGCGGCATCAATGGGTTGATGTTTTCTTTTTTGCCAGAATTCTACGCAGCTACCTCCATTAGAGATTTTCTGGATAACAAAGATGAGATGAAGCTTACTGACAGCCTTTTGCCTCCCGCTGTATTGCTTAGGAAAGGGGCTTTGATAAAATTCCCCTGGCTTAACTTTGAGTATTTGCATTCATCTTCTATGAGAGTAAAGGTAAGCGACTTACAAGGGGAGTTGGATGTTGACTTTTTGAATGGGAGGCTTTTTCTTGACAATGGCTCTGAGATACCCTACACTGAAAAAAAGAGAATATGCCAACCAGTCTTGATGTATCGACAAAAAAAAATATCACAAGGAGCTGAGACTTCTTGACTTTAAACTTCATGGACCAGAAGCGCCAGGCACGCTGGAAAATAGGGTTCTTAGTTATGGTTTTGGCCAATTTATCTGAAACCAAGCGACACATTTATAAAGCGAAATAATTTTCTTTTTGTGATAATGGTACCGTATCCTGAAAAACGTCCTGAACCACGCTTATTGGATCATGAAATAAATCTTAAAATTAATGTTCGTTCTTTGTTACGGGGCTTGCTCTTAGTCTTTGTTTTTCTGGGTGTCTTCATGCTGGGCAGATGGAGTGTATCACCCCCAGACCTATCTTTAGATATTTCGGGTGTAACCGGGATGATTGTGGCGGCGGAAGACCCAGCAGCGGAAGAGCCTGCTCCAGCCACCAAGGAGAATAAAACGGCAACTGCACCAGTGGCTGATTCACCAGTTGCAGAAACGCCAGCAGTTACGCCAACTGCCAATACTTCAGCGAACACTACTGTTAATACTACCGTTGCTGAAGAAGGCCCGGTTGTCACATCCTATTCCAAAGTTGCTGTTTCCCTAAATCGGGCGATTGTGAAATGGTTTGATACCTGGGGAAAAGTGACACAGTTGGATTATACTATCAAGAACAACGAAGCAGGAATTATTAAGCCGTCCTACTTATTATTAAGCGTGGAGGGATATAATGATGAATTGGCAAAACGAAAAATTTCTTTACCCCTCTCCTCACAGAGCATACAACCGGGTGCGAGTGTGAGCAAAGTCGTTAATGTTCCTCCCCAGGGATATGCGTACAGTGATTCATCAACAGGCGATCTTCATAATGTGATGCTCACCGTGGGATTGTATGACAGCAAGGATACCCTGATGGGCGAGTTCCATAAGGAGTTTGATTTGTCAGTCCCTCAATAGAGAGTATAGAATTTGGTTTTTTCTGGTTAAGTAAATCATTATTGAAAAGGAGTTGGCAAACCTTGGACCTTAATTCTCTCCTAAATATCCTTTGTAGGGGTGCTTCTTGGCCTGCATATCAAAGTATTTTTTCAAAATGGCATGAAGACCCCACAGGCGGTAATATAACTGGTCAAAGTACTGATCCTGATCCCGGGACAATAATTTGTCATACCATTTGCCCAAAGTGGCGGCAAACTTGCTTTCTTTATACATCTCACCAAACATACCCGGCCCATAGTGAATCTTTCCATCTATCCAGAGGTACAGCCGGGCATTGGAAAGTGGTTTCTTTTTGCCGTTTTCTTCTACTTCCACTTCCAGCAAGTCCCACATGTGGACCGTAATCCAAATTTCGTACTTAAGGTATTCAGTAACTTTTTTGGTCAGAATCCATTTAAATTCCTGCTCTGCACCGCTGGGGGAAGGAACTTTATGTTTAAAATCAGCTTCATGATACATGTATCCATAATTTTTAGCCCAGTCGACAATAGCAGCATACATGCCGTCAAAATCAAAAAGCCCACTATATCGCAAAGTAATTCGTTTGTCAGCATCTCTATAAAAATCAACGGTTTTTGGCATCAAAAAAACTATTATTGCGTGCTATATAAATATTTCTACCTTGAGCAGGTATTACGTTCACGTTGTCGTGGGGCTGGCAGGCCGTCTTGCTGAGCAAAAATTATCTTTACTATTTGATTATTTTTGCACAATAACTTCGTAGACAGCAGTTTCAGCAAGACTTCTTGGCCCAGCCAGCCCTCCTAACTTAATACGTACTACCTTGAGTCTTTATTCTACCACATCAAACCAAATTGAGAATTCTTCCTGTTTGACTTTAAATTGGGCGTGATGCTGATATTTCTTCAGGGGGTTAACGGAGACTACGTCGAGACCAAGTGCGCCTACCTTTTCTTGTATGTCTTCTGCGCGTTTTTCCAAGCGAGTTTTCATGACTGGACTTACCTTGAGAAAAAGCTCTATCCGATCCAATTTGCCCAGACCAGCATCTTTACGCGCCTGCTGGATATTGCGCATGGCTTCACGCAGATATCCCTCGGCTTCCAGCTCATCGTTCCGGTCCAGATTAAGGTAGATATACCCATACTTGAACTCTGCTTCCTGATAAGGGGAAGGAACTTCATGCTGGATGATGAGCATCTCTTTGGTAATCTTTACTTCCTGCCCATCAACGGTGAAGATGTGGGCTTTATCGCGTTCTAGATGGCTGATGATAGTCTCCGGGCTGTCAATGGTGAGCTGGGTATGTATCTGCGGGGATAAGGGGCCGTAGACGGGACCTATTTTTCCATGATTCGGCTTGACGCTTACTTTAAGCCCGGGGAGGTATTCCTTAGTCTTTATCTGACGGGCATTGGCTTGCTTTTGGAGGATTTCCTGAATTTGCGGCATACTGGCAAGGACTTCTTTATCTTTAGTGATGATAACAATCTCCTGAAGCGGCCAGCGTAATCCTAATTTTACTTTATCCCGAGCGTTGTAGACAGCCTGAAGAATGTTCCCGGAAATAGCCATCTGCTGTTCGATGGCAGCATCAATCTTTTTGTCATCAGCAACCGGCCAGGGGTAATGGGAAATACTTACTTCTTTGAGCTGAAAGGCATCTTTGAGATTAAGGTACATGGCTTCGGCAATAAATGGAGCAATAATACTGAGCATCTTGAGGCTTTCAAGGAGAACTTGGGCGATGGTGTACAAACAGACTTCTTTCTCTTGTTCTTCGCCCAGGGTGCTTTTGTCACGCACGATCTGGATGTAGGTGCGGCTGAGCTCTAAGAATAATTCTTCGAGCGGCATGATGATTTCATCCAGACGATAAGTTTCCAGAAGAGCGGTTACTTTCTTGATGGTGGAATGCAATTTGGAGAAGATGTATTTCTCTTCAAAGGCCAGCAAGCGGGACATACGGCTTTGGTTTAAGGTAAATGGATTCATTCCTTGCTCTTCTGCAAGATGGAGAAGAAACTTATGGACATTCCAAAAGATGTGCAGATACCTGCTCTTGGTTGCCGCTTCCTCCCAGCTAAAGTTGATATCTTCACCGGCAGTGGTCTGGGACATATAGTAGCGTAAGGTATCAGCGCCATGCTTTTCTATCAGTTCATTGGGGGAAATAATATTACCTAAGGATTTAGACATTTTTACCCCGCTGGCATCATTGATGAAGCCGTGCATATAGACGCTCTTAAAGGAGGGACGATCAAAAGCCAGGAAGGACGCAATCAACAAGAGATTGAACCAGCCGCGAATTTGATCCTTGCCTTCGAGAATAAAATCAGCCGGGTATAGCTCATCAAACAGTTTCTTATTCTTCGGATAGCCCAAGGCATTCCAGGAGGCAGTGCCGGCATCAATCCAGACATCTAAGACATCCGGAATACGATGATAAACTTTTCCATCTTTCTGGATGATGATTTTATCAATATCAGGAAGATGCATCTCTTTGACTTTCTGTTTCGATACTTTTTCCAGTTCTGCCAGGCTGCCGATGACGATATAATCACCGGTCTCTTTACATTGCCAGATGGGAACGGGGGTTCCCCAATATCGTTGTTTAGTAATGGAATTGTCACGTAAATTTTCCAGCCAGGAGGTAAAAGCGTTTTTGCCTCCAAGGGGATTCCAATAGATGGATTCATTGGCTTTCAGCAATTTATCTTTAAGGTCTTCTACCTTGAAGAACCATTGTTTGGTAGTTCGGAAAATGACCGGCTGATGGCTTCGTTCGCCATGGGGGTATTCGTGGACATAGGGCTCTTTAGCAATCAAGACACCAGCTTCATCGATAGCTGCGATGAATTTTTTGTCATCGAGTTTCGCGCGCAAACCGGTGAAAGGGCCGAAGTTTTCAAACAGGCCGGCTTCATCGACGCAGTTAAAAGGGGGAATGCCATACTGATGCCCGACTTCATAATCCTCGGGACCGCAGCCGGGAGCGCAATGGACCAATCCGGTTCCGGAAGAGGCATCAACGTATTCTGAGGAAAGGAGAACGGTAAATAAATTTTTATTTTTCTGTAAAGAGGGAGGAAGGAATTGGCTGATTGATAAGGGATGGAGATAGGATTTTCCTTCTAGATTTTTGCCGGGATATTTTTTTTTAATGGTATAGTGTTGCTGATTGGCTTTAGCCATGACTTCATTCAAACGGTCTTGGGCAAGTATCCACGTTTCGTTCCCCACCTCTACTTCAATGTAGCTTAGTTCAGGATTGGCCATGATAGCTAAGTTTAAAGGAATGGTCCAGGGAGTGGTGGTCCAAATAAGAAAAAAAGTGTTGGATTTGCCTCTGAGAGGAAATTTCATATAGATAGAAGTGTCCTGGATGGTCTTGTACTCTAATTCATGTTTGGCAACGGCAGTCTGGGTTGCGGCATCCCAGTGCATGGTCCTAAGGCCCTGATACAGCCGTTTCTTTTTATGGGCTTGCTTAATGAGCCACCATTCTGCATCCATGAATTCTTTGCTGATGGGCTGGTAGGGATCAGTAAAGTCTAAAGTGGCTCCAAGACGAAGGAAGTCTTCATTCATCTTCTGCATCATTTCTGTACAGAAAGCGTGGCATTCTTTCATGAATTTTTTAAGGCCGAACTTTTCAATGTCTTCTTTGTTTTTCAAGCCCAGCTTCGCCATCACTTTCTGCTCGGTGGGCAGGCCATGCATATCGTAACCCATGCGATCCCATACCTTGAATCCACGCATTCGCTTGTATCTCAGAATCATATCTTTTAATCCCATGTTCCAGGCATGGCCGAGATGAATATGCCCGGAGGTGTACGGGGGACCTTGTAGGAAGTAATAGTTGGGGCCTTTCTGGTTTTTGGCTCTCAGCTTATCCAGTACTTTCTTGGACTGCCAGTACTGGAGAACTTCTGGCTCTATCTTTTGAGAGTCGTAGACCGGAAACTTCATAGATGGTAGTGAGAAAGCGGATATTTAAAAAGGTTTGGTGAAAGTTAGAGGTATTTCTCGAGAACCTGCCGGCGGGAAGGATGCATCAATTTGCCCAAAGAGTCTTTTTCTATTTGATGAATTCGTGCTTTTGAAACAGCCTGTACTTTCCCTATTTCTTCCAGAGTATAGGTTTGAGGATGCCCTATCCCAAAATGCATTCTCACTACTTGTTCTTCACGTTGGCGCAGCGTGGAGAGAACTGATTCTACCGCACTTTCCAAAGGTGCCAATTCCTGGAGTTCAATACTTTTATCTGCTGGAATGAGGGTTTGATCTATTACCCTATCTTTCAAAGTAGGACTATCAGGATCGTTTGAGAACACGTTTTCATCCAAAGAAATATGGGTTCCGTTCATCAACGCGATTTCTGTTCTGGCTTGAAATGCTTTGCTCTGCTGGCCTAGGCCTAAATGTTGTGCCATCTCAAAGTCTGTTGGTTCGCGCCCTAACTCTTCCATCAGTCTAGATTGAGCTTGAAAGTAGTGCCTCTTCTCTTTTGAAGCTTTCCTTGATAAACTGGTAGCACTAGAATTTTCGGCAACTACTTTAAACATAGCTCCTTTAATCGGCCACCTGAGCATCGAACCAAAGTTCTTTTCCTTCCGATAATCAAATCTATCAGCAACCCGTAATAATCCTTCCATGCCTGCCTGTACCAGATCATCAAAACTAGCTCCCCATAAATATTCCTCCACCAAAGGATGCACTTCCTGAGCGTACTTAAAGACCCTTCCAAAATAAGGGTTAACTAACTGCTCATTATCTTTTCCTTGCCGAATACAAGCCCGGTCTATTTTTAATATCTTTTCTTCTAGTTGGGCAACACGCTGTTGATATTCTTCAGTTTGGCCATTCATCCCCCTTTGTAAAGCCAATTCAACTTTATCTTTTTCCTGCTGGAGATGAAGCCGTAGATTTTGGGCGGCAGCACGGGTATATGACCTCGACATCTGATAACAAGTTAAATCCATCAGTTTATCCCAATCGGCCCTTATCTCATTCATTTTTGAAACATAGGGAGATCTGCTATAGAGGGCTTCTTTATAGAAATCTATCATTTCCGGCTGTTGGGAGCTCTGAAGCTGAAAAAGCAAATTTCGATGTTCTGCCTCAAAGGACTTGCCAATCTCTACTTCTTTTTCACGGCTCAGCAACTCCGGAGAACCAGCCCGATATCTATCCCTAATGTCGGGCATAAGAAAATCTTGAACCACCATAAACGCGAAAACACCTCATGCTATAAAAAGATATCGTTAGGAAATTTTGTACAGTTGGCTTTAGGTGGTGGAATATCCTTAGGTATAATTTCTAGATGCGGGAGAGAATTAACCATTTTACTTAATTTATAGAAAGGTTTGAATACCTTATCTAAAAGCCCCCTCTACTGATTCAGACGGAGCAGGCTCGGATACTTTCTCTTTCAATAGAATCACGTTCCCCCGGCCTTTTTTGACCCGTTCAATTCTGCCTTTGTGCTCTAGCTCGGTTAAAATCAGGCTTACCTTGGCTTCCGAAAGATAGAGCATTTCTTTTCGCAGTTCCTTTTGGGTGATGCGCCCTTGGTGCCTTTTGATAATCTCCAGAGCGTTATCAAGATATCCGGGCTCTTTAGCAAGCTCTTCTTGATGCTGCTCAATGGTTTTATGGCTTTCGGCTTTTATTTTTCGGCGGAAGAAGGGGAGAGAGCCGTATTTCTTTCGAGCTCGATAAATGCGATAGAGAGCAAAGAGGACAATGAGGCTTATGAGGGTGTAGCGCCACCAGTTTTGAGGAAGAGTTGATTCTTCCGTGAAGTAATCCTGCGTGGTTTCATTCCAGAGGTCTTCTTCCTCACTTACCCCGGGCAATAAGAACAAGTCAACGACATACTCGCCGTCGCTGATGATATTGATGTTTTCCAAGACTATTGTATCTTCTTTTTGGGCGGTGAGGGTGTATTTTCCTAAGGCCAGCGTGAAGATATAGGAACCATCCTTAGCTAGGAATTTCTGCTGGGGCTGGCTGTCAACGCTCACTAAAACGTCCGGCTCGAGCTGAAGATGATCGTTGTAGATACTACCGTGGATGGTAGCAGCGGAGACGGAGTAGAGAGATAGCAATAATAATACCAAAGCTGACAGATATCTCATATTTGGACTTAATCGTCCTTATTTTAAAAAGATATCGAAAGGAAAGGCTCTGTCCTAAATCTCGCTTTGCTCGACCGCCACGAGCTTCTCGCCTCTCGCTTAGGCAATCGCAGGCGCTCATTCCCGTAGGGAGCTTCCCCTTTTCGCGCTTGATGATGCTCTCGAAGAGGCTCAACTTTATGCTCATTGTGGACTTTTTCTACAGAGCCAGGGCTTCCTGCAGAATTTCATCGTAACACTACTTCTTCCTGGGCCATCGTTTTCTTAACTTCCTGATAAAGGAGATGGATTTTAGTGATGATTTCTGGCTGGGGTCTTTTCTTGGCCAGCGCTAGATAGGATCGCAGTTTTTTGATTTCTTCCATTTCTCTTTTGAATAAAGCCAAGAATTGAGCTTTCTTTTCCGGGGAAAGTGTAGCCGCTGACTTTTTGGCAACATTAAGGCTTTTTTGCAGGCTTTGTAAAAAAGTACTGATTCGTTGGGCTAACTCCCGGGTATGTTTATCCTGCTGGCCGATGGCATTATTAAGCACTTCCAGCAAATCTTCTATTTTGATGACAATTGCGGCGTAGACCTGGCCGATTTCACGGATAAATTCAGGCAGTTCCATCATTTTATTCCTTCCCTAAGATATCCGCCGTACTCGCACCCAAAACTGCCAGCAACAGAGTAGTGGCAACGATTTTATAACCCTGGGCAAAGTTGCTGGCAAAATCCACCAAGCCGAACAAAAATAAAGTGCCAACGACGACCAGGATAGAAATGCAATACACCACCAGTACCCGGATAGGAATAAAGCGAAAGATACGCACTTCTTTCACTTTGCGAAAGCCGGAATAATACATGAAGAAGAAACAAACGATCAAAGATATGAAGTACAGTGATGTCGCTCTGGCCACAGAAATCTTTTCCGCCAGTTCTGCGCCATAGAAAAACGCAAAATGACCAACGGTTCCAATTAAGGCTCCGATGATGCTGCGCACGATATCCGCCCGGGTGATTTTAGTCAAAGGATGCGCGCCGGTGCTTTGAGTCACCTCTTTTTTCAGGCTTTGCAGGCTTTGCAGTTCCTGCTCCTGCATTTTTTCAATTTTCTGCTCTTCTTTCAGCAGTCGTTTTGACGAGTTTTTCCTCTTTTTGATTGGCATAGTACTTATAAACCGATGCTGGGATATAAAGGTTTTTGTTGGAATTGAATGAGATTTTCAGGTTTTATGTCTATTCCCTTTCCTGTGTTATCCCTTTCCACAATTCTTTTAAAGTCCTGTTTCTTTAGAACCACTATGCCCTTTTCCAAGACCTTTCCCAAGCCAGTGCTGGGAAGCAATTATCCTTCCTGGGAGGAAGTTTTTTTGAGCGAGGAAGAAGAGAAGCAGGTCGAGCAGGACTGCCGACGGGAGAACATCAGGATTCTCGATGAGTGTTTAAGCGATGCCAAGGCAATTGCCATCAAACATCGGCTCAATACCGAAGAAAATCAAGTGCGGTTGGCAATCACTTTATTTGAAAAGCGGGCATCTCATGAGATTTTCTGGAAGGAAAGCAAAGCCAAAGAAAAGTTTGATGTGATGTTTAAGCATTAGGTTTCGTATACTTACTTATAAATTTGCCAAAGCGTTCTAATTCCTGGCGGGTGTTAAAGTACAGCAGGTGTTTTTTGCCTTGCTTGGTGACTAAATAGCCGCCCAGAAAGAACCTATCCAGCTTATGCTTCACAATATGTTTCAAAGGTACTTTCAGTTTACTTGCCCGGTTTTTGGTTTTGCTGGTATGTTCCAGATGCGTCTTCGTAAAATGATACTGTTCTTCGTTTTGGCGAACGGACTTAGTGATATAGGCTACAAGTACATAGAAGATGATGAAAACTAAGGCCAGCAAAATAGCCCACAGGACCTGCCCATCGAGCTGGAAGTAAGAGAAGAGGAGTATAAAGAGAGCCAGAAGACCGACAAAGAAAGCTTCAATCTTGAGCAGCGCCAATTTTTGTCGGGGAAATTTCCAGGATACTTTAGAAGTTGCTGTCATCTCTTTAGGTCCTCTCGTTGATGATGGGTGCTTTGGTCATGCTGACGACCGAAGCAATGAACATAACTGCAAAGACCAGCATGAAAGTGATTCCGTAATTAAAATTAAGGGGATAGACATAATATGCCGATATTAAGAAGCCCAGAATGGCCGTAAGCATGAAACTTCCTTTTAAGGGGACCGCATGCCAGCGGGAAGGTAGTTTAGACGCATTCTTTTTTCTCTTAGCCAATACTATCACCTCTTAAAGAGAAGGAGGCGTTCCTGGTATTTAAATGTTTTTGTGGGTCAACTATTTAAATTGGTTTTGCTTTTCCACTTAGATGATTAAAAAAGCCCATCGAAATCGCTGGAGCATCCTCTGGTGTTCTTTATTTATCCTCATTTCTGCCCTCTTCTTAGGCATCGGATTCCGTTTTCAGTCTGATTTTTATACCGTTTTTCATTGGTATCTCTGGATGGGCACGTCTTTCATTTTTCTGATGGTGGGGATAATGACTTGGATCTGGCAGGTCAAAAGGTTAGGAAAGAAAGGAAAATCCAGTTTTACAAAATAAATTTACTGATGTTCTTAGCTGCATCCTTGCGTTTTTTCTGATGTTCCAATAAAAAAGCCGTCAGCTTTTCAATCAGCAAGGCTTTTAATTCTCCCGACAGCAGTTTCCCGGATGTATACTCTTTATAGATTTTTTCCAATTTCTTATCATCTTCTTCAAAAAACATCAGCCATTGGTAGGAGACATCAATTTCAGGATTGCCTCCTAACTTGCGATGTTCTTCAACCGTATCCTTGCCGCCAGAGAAAGCATGTTTATTGATCTTATTTTTAATGGTCTTAGCATCATCAGTGGTATAGATAGCCGTGGCAGCTTCTGAAGAAGACATCTTTCCATCTTCTTCCAGACCCCGTAATCCTGGCAAGAACCGGCATTGGATGGATGCTGGCTTGTAATGACCTAATTTGGGAATAACATCCCGCGAGACCCGAAAATGAGGGTCCTGGTCAATGGCATGAGGAATCAAACAGGGAATTTCTTTTTTCTTCAGGACACTGGGCAAGAACGCCGGTACGGCCTGCATGGCAGTGTAAAAAATACTTCCAATATTAGTCTCATTGCTCATCCCAAAGGCGGCTTTGACCGTGGAAAAGGTGATTCTCTTAGCTACTTTAATAGCTTCTGGGTACAGCAGATTTGCATGCTGAGTGTCGATGATGAACTTAGTTTTTTTGGGGTCAAAGCCCAGAGCAATCACATCCAGCATATTTTCCTGCAAATATTTCTGCGAATCTTCCCAGCCCAGGTTGTCTTTAAACAGATATTTTTCTTCATCGGGGAACTGAAAGTAGAGCTCAACATCAAACTTATCCTGCAGCCATTTCGTAAACAGCCAGGGCACTAAATGCCCGATATGCACCGGACCCGAAGGAGCTCGTCCCGTATACAGAAAGAACTTGTTGCCTTTTTCATACTGATCGAGAATGAAATTTAAGTCCCGATGGGCAAAAAAGATTTTTCTCCTTAGGAAAGGATGCAGTTCTTTGGTATGCTTTTTGATGCGTTGCAGGATTTTATCATCAATTGCCGAAACCCCAAACTCCTTGATGAGCTTATCGTAATCAATATTACCTTTGACTTCCCAGGGGGTGACTTTCGATTCCATAGGAAGAAGAGGGGGGTCTTGCTTTATATATTTTGTTGCTGGGAAGCCTACTGAAGGTTATGGACTGGTAGCTTTTGTATGCGATTGGTGAGTTCCTTATACACAAAATCCATCACTCCTTTCAGATTCTCGATATCCTCCCGATTGTACTCCAGCAGCAATTCCAAATATTCTTTATCACCGGAGGCATGAAAAGCTTTCCACAATTCCACCGGGTTGCCATGCAAATGATCTGGCCGTTTCAAATTCAACAGCTTTTCCACTTCTTTTAATCCCCCCACTAACCCCAACTGAGCGCACAGCGGTTTTAAGTCAATGTGGGGAATAGTAATTACCACCCCTAGTCCTTTCTGCAATTTAGGAAAATCAAAAGTTTTCCCATTAAAAGAAACGATAATCTTATATTTCTGAATTTCCTTTTCCAGTTCATTCTTCTCCAGATTAAATCCTTTAACAAAACTGACGCTGCGATAATAATTAGAAATTCCCACCACACTTATGTTTCCCTGCGAATCAACCTCGACATCTAGAAATCCACACTCATCTCTAAAATGCGGGTATAACCTCCACGTTTCCCTGCCCGGCAATTTTCCTACAAAATAAGAAGAGTCATCTTCCTGCAATTTTTTCATCGCTTCCCACAATTGGCGGTCATAATAATGCTTTTTTGCAGCAGAAATTCCTTTGATCTTTTTGGCGCGCAGAAAATCAGGCCATTGTTTGATCCCCTGCGCCCACAGCTGTTGTTCTTTGGTGGCGCTTATTTTCTCTAAGAGGACAAAAGAATCACGGATCATAACTCTATAACCACTTTTTTATTCTTTAAATCAACCTTCTTGATTTTCTTTTCTTTGCCTAATTCGACTGCTATATCTTTCCAGTCCTTGTTTTTTCGCAGCTGTTTGACAATTTCCAGCATTTTGTGCAGGGGAGCATACTTTTCGTAGATTCTTTCTCCTTTAGCAGTGTTGAGAATGATGAGTTCTTCTTGTTTTGCTATGGCTTCCTGCTGTTCCATCACCATATGTTCGATGGATTTAATTCTTTGATGATAGGGAGAGACTTTGCGGGAAGGATTGAGCGTATCGATCGCTTCCGTATAAGTTTGTTTCACTTCTGATGGCGTTTGTCCCTGCAGCGGAAAGGGGGTTACTTGTTCCAGGTACATATATCCCCTCGGATTTTTTATTTTTTGAATGAATGACCGCAAGGTTTGAAATAAAGCACCAGCTTCATTGCTCTTCAATGCCGGAGGCAAGGTATCTTTATGTATTCCTGCAACCAGGCACAGTTCTTCCGCATACACCCCTCCTAATCCTAAGTCCGTGGCGAGGGCAGTTGCCAGGTTTCGTTTTTGGCTTTGCTGTAACAATTCATACAGTTGTTTTTCCGTTATCGTTTTCCAGTTAAGGGGGGAAGGGGGATACACATAAGGTTCTTTGGCTTTGATGGTTCTATCCTTCCACACCCGTTCTTCCAAGGCTCTGATAATGATATTGTTCTTATCGGTAAGAATAACATTCCCCTTGGAAAAGAGTTCAATGATCAGAAAATAGTTTGACTCTTTTTCCAATTCAAAAATCATAATGCGTTCCGCATCTTTCTGATATAAAGCCCGGATAATAGCATTATCCAGATATTTTCGCAGCAGCATAGTGAAGCCGGACGGCTTTACTGCCGTCTCTTTATGGGTAGTGATACAAGCCAGTTTCCCCGGAATGATCTTAAGCAGTTGTTTTCCCTTTCCCGGAGCATGAAGCTGCAGCAAGAGCTCATCGAAATCTCCCTCCCAATGATGGTACAGTTGGGAAATTTTTCCCTGGACCAAGAACTGCAGTTCATTGATTAAAGCCGCCACTTCCAGCGAGGCCAGTGATTTTTTGGGCATGTGGGGATAAACTTAGGCTATTTTAAATACTTTTAGTCTAGGTACCACCCCCAAGGTCATTTTTGGCAGGAAGTTTTTTATAGTTCACTGTAATATCACATTTATGAAACTTATTCCCCCTTTTGATGATGATGATCTTCCCGGACACCAACGAGAAGGAATTCTTGCCGGATGCTTTGAAAATGACTCCCGATTAGGTGTTACCTCTCGATTTCGGGAAGAAGCATCTTCATTAGTACGGGGCATAGAACAAAGATATCCCCCAACCAGATTTTCCAAGCTGTACCAAGGAAGCACAGAAATTCCTTACGATAGTTTGGTGATCAGAGTACTCAACTATGTTGACGTTCATTATCAAGACACTAGTGAATATTTAGATCAATTTGAAACAACCCAGGAAATTTTCCGGATTGGTTCTCAATTTGGAAGATGCCGTACTTCTACCATAGAAATTGGCCTGGCTGCACTTCTTATTCAAAAAGCAGTGCAACAAGGGTATCTGCAGGAAAAAGTAAAATTGGTTGAAGGAAAACGAGTTCCATATCTTTCTGTAGCCAATCCAGATCTGAACTGATTTTTACTGATTTTTAATAACTTTAGCGAATATATAGTGTCGGACAAAAATAAATGAACAATTATTATCCGACACTATATATGAAGGACATAACAAATATGATTAATTATTTATGTCCTTCAGTATATAAAGCACCCAGCTTAGACAATTCAAATTTAGTCCTATCCTGAATACTCTCTCGTACCTCCTTCGGCAGAGCCCAGTGCCCGGGCTGGGACTTAAGCACGCTGGTTTTTGATAGATCAAGTGCACCAGGATTTTCCTGCACTAAACGCTTCACTACTTCTGTCCACATCCAGTCAATATTGTGTTCTAGTTGTTGGTCTTTGGCAAAGAGAATTTCCGGTGCCATAATGAGATTGACCAGCGGCTCATAGGGAACAAAGTGTTTCTCAACCACTCGAAATACCGGGTACTCCTGCAAATATCCAATAGGAAGCGGCTTGGTCCAACGTTCTACATCCCGTTGCTGTCCTGAAAAATCGAGATGGATTCCGGACGTGCTTTTTGAACTCATAGTGCCTCGTAGAACCCGGGTAGTTTCCAATCGGGTAGCCTGGTATTGATATTCTTTATTCCAAAGATGGTATTCCACCTTAACCCTTTCTACCAGAGAGCGTAAACTTAAGGTTTGGATTCTATTATCCTGGAAATAGCGTAAGACAACCTGGCGCCAATCTCCCTCCTCTCCACCGACCTCTTCCGGAAGCAGTGAAACTTGCTTTGGCTCCATCACCACCAACAAATCAATATCGGAGGCTGCACGCACGGCATAATTTTTCCCATACGCTAACGAGCCGACCAGAATAAGCGCATCGGCACTTTCTTCCAGGCGCTGCTGGATGCTTTGTACAATATGCACTCGCTTGGCCGTTTCGCATATTGCCTCCTCTACTGAAGGTAAAGCCTCGTATGGTAATAGCATGGGGTTCAAAAATGGTGCTTATTTATAATCTTAGCTGACTAAAATGCAAAGAATTTTCCACCCGGTCTGCGACCGGTGGTGGGTGGTTCCTTTTTGAGATTCAAAAATAAAATAAGCGCCCGGAGGGACTCGAACCCTCGAATGATCGCTCTGCAGGCGATTGCTTTAGCCGCTTAGCCACGGGCGCTTGAAAGGGCAAGAAGAAGGCGTATTTATATAATTTCTGGTCATGAAAGAGAGGTTCTCCTAGCGAAAAGCGTTCTTTTTTCTATACTCTTTTGCCGTCATATCATACAATATCTCATCCATGAATTTCCCGCCAATATTATTATATTCCCGGCGGATGCCGATTCTCTTGAATCCGGCTCTTTCCAAGGCTTTCTGTGAAGGGATATTCCTGATGGTGGCAGTAGCAAACAGGCTGTTGAGGCGCATTTTCGTAAAAGCATAGTCCAGTAACTTCATTAGGATATCCTTGCTGTATCCCTTCCCCTGCTCTTCCTTATCCCCAATAAGAAAGAAGATCTCCGCTCTTCGGTCATGGGTGTCAATGTCATCAATCCCGGCATGGCCGATGGGCTGTCTTTTGCCTTTACAAAGAACCATGAACAGCCGTTCATAGGAAGGATCCGCCTGGCGTATTTCCTGCTGGATGCTCTGCAGGGTATGTTTCTTACAGCGGATGAGAGTGCTCATATATTGTATGTTTTGGCGGTCATTGACCCATTGCACCAGCAGGGGCGCATCTTTTTGCTGGACCTTACGAAGAGTGATAGCGGTAGTCATGACCAGAAAGGTTAATTTAGGGGTATAAATATCTTTCTGCTGGCTACTTACCCCCAATAGCAAGATTTATTAGGAAAAAAGAAATACCCTCTTTCTATGCCAAAACCGTATATTAAGACTTTTGGAAAAGTATCCCAATTCCTGGTCAAGCTGGTAGATGGGATGTACATCCGAAGCAATATGGATGAAGAATTTACGAATTTTGGCCAGCATTACCGCTTTAGTTTCATTCCCAAAAATGAGTTCTGGATTGACCATAAGTTTGACCATCCCGAAGAGATTCATTACTACATCGATCATCTGCTGGTCGAGTACCGTTTGATGGAGAGAGGGATGGAGTACGATCGAGCGCTCGCAAAAGCGGACCGGGTAGAAAAAAGTGAGCGGCTAAAATCAGTCCTGCTTCGCCGGATTAAAAGCAACGAAGTTATTGATCAAGTTCATAAGACCCTGCTCAAGAGTTATAGCCGCAAGATAAAAGTTTGGGTGGTAGATGGTGAATTGGTACGCGACTTGTTTTTCATTGATTTCACCGAAGGCGGGCATGATCATGTCTATCATTTCGTACCCAAGAACGAGATATGGATTGATAGCGATGTCAATCCCAAAGAGCGTAAGTTTGTCTTGCTGCATGAGCTTCATGAGCGAAACCTGATGGCCCAGCGTTTAAAGGTAGCACATACCGGGCGATTGAATCGGCATAAGATTTATTCCTGGGCGCATCGCTCTGCCAGTGAATTGGAATACCTCTATCGCCATAACCCCCAAGGCCTTGATAAAGCCATCCAGCAAGAGCTGAAAAAGAGTTGAAAAAACGGACCCGGGGAGATTTGAACTCCCGATCTACAGCTCTCAACAATGCACCGCATTATAGAAGGCTGTCGCCTTATGTACCCTCTTGCCGATCCAGGCTAGGCTACGGGTCCTTGGACTAGAAAACTTCCGCTGTCTTTTAAACATTTCGAGAATTAATCAATGTTCCATACCATCATCACATTGATAGATTGGTCATTTTTCTGCAAGGTTTTCTCCACGGATTTAGCCAAATAATTCTGTTTTTTAAGTACCACTACATATTTTTCACCGATTTCCACATTTTGAAAGTTGGTCTCGCCTTTCGTATCAGTGAACTCCGTGGTCAAAGGCACTGAATTCGGGCTGTTATAGCTTTCCTTGCTGTACAAGGCTACTTCTACTCTCGCGATGGGTTCGTCATCCGCATCAACGACTCGTACCGCCAGATGAGGCAAAGTACTAAGAGTGACGGCAGCAAGTTTTAGCTTTCCGTTCTTGGCATAGTTAATGTCCTCGTTCAGTGTAGCTTTTTCATAGTCTTCGTGATTGATTCTGAAAGTATAGGCTCCATCCGGGAGTTTTTCAAACGTAGCGATGCCATCCCGATTGGTAAAGATAGTCTCTAATGGCGCTGTTCCCTTTCGGGAGAATAACAATACTTTAGCATCGTCAACCTCATTTCCGTTTTCATCCCTGACTATGAGGCGGTATTCCGTTTTTTTCTTTTCCAGCATGAGGGTTACCGCCTGAATTTGTCCAGCCTGAGCGATAATAGACGTTTCTCGAGAGGGAATATATCCTTCTTTTTCCACCCGGATTTCATTTTCTTCCGGCGTTAAGACTACTGTTCTGGTTCCCTGAGAGCTTCCATAGCGATTGGTCTTTCCTTTAAACACGTTGTTAACGTAGATTTCCGCTCCATCCAGAAGTTTGCCATTTTCATCTTCCACGGTAACCATTAAAGTACTCACATCTTCCGTGGTTCTGACGGTAGAGCCTCCGGTAAGGGCATCTTCCGTGGAGCAGCCAATCACGAAAAGTAAAAATAATACCAGCAATACCAGAATAAACCGTTTACGCATAAGCCACCTCTGTTGCCTGGTATCTTGGCGAACTTTTAAATATTTCGTTGCCCAAGTAGCTAGGATGGGGCAGGTTATTAGTGTGATTGAAAGGCCGGTTACCGCCAAGGGATTGCGGAAAGAGGCTTTTCCCAACGAAAAAAGAGTGCGAAAGTATATCTTCGATGAAGAGTATGCCTCCTTAGGATTGCTTTCATCTCTGGTCCCATTTTCCCATCGTCAGGCAACTTTGCTCTACCCTGGCTGCGGGAGCGATATCTTGTTTCCACTCTTTTATCTGGACCGTTTATTTCCCCAGGTAGAGAACGTGCACTACATCTTTATTGATATCCAGCCCTGCCTGGGCTTGATAAAAACAATTTTGGATGATGTTGGGGTCAGTTTTAAGGAAAAAAAGAATTCTATTGATTTCTACTGGAAAGGGAAACTAATTCAGGTAGATTTTATTCGCCAGGATGTTTTTTCGGCCTTGCCGACGTTGCCAGAATTTGATATCTATTTTGAGCGGGCCTTCCGGATCATGAAAGATTCCTGTGCTCAGTACGAGCCGTTCATTATTTCAAAACTAAAGAAAAATGGTGTTCTTATCAGCGACTCAGGATTTAGCCAGTTTCCCTTGGAGAGACTGCCCGTGGACCAGCGATTGGGGGCGTACGGAGAGATGATAATAGGAAAGAAAAAGTGAAAAAAATTAACTATTAGAACTCAACCCCCAAATGAACAGATTTTTGTTATTTCTATATCCAAAACAATAGCTTATTAATATTTCATAAATTATAGAAACATTTATAAATAAACAAAGATATTAAGTGAAACATGAAACAAAAGGAACTGGTGTACCGGGAACTGCTCTTCCAAGCCATAGAGCAGAAGAAATATACCTTCACCCAGTTAGACCTGGCTCAAAGATTTAACCTCTCGCTTTCGGTAGTTAATTATGCTGTAAAGCCATTGCAACAGATGGGGGCTATTGTGATAAAGCCGCGCTGCTTCGAAGTAATTGATGTGCTCAAAATACTCTATTATTGGGCTTCGCTCAGAAATCTAAAAAAAGAAATTATCTACCAAACCAGAATAGAAGCACCTATAAGAAAAATTGAATCAGAACTTCCCGCCAACATTATTTTCGGAGCTTATTCCGCCTACAAGTTTACATTCAAAGACGTTCCCGCAGATTATTCCGAGGTGTATGTGTATGGTAATGCGGAAGAGATTAAAAAAAGATTTCCCCAATCTGATGAAAAATCGCCCCCTAATTTATTTGTATTAAAAAAAGACGAGTTTATGAAGAAGTATGGCAAAACTACAGCTATGGGGCAGACTTTTGTAGATTTATGGAACATTAAAGAATGGTATGCTCGGGATTTTCTGGATGCATTAAAGAAAAGGCTGGAGATGGCAATACAAAATGGACCATAATACACCAGAATTTTGGAACTCCCTGCTCACGGAACAATCTTGGAATTTGCTCAAAGAATTAAGCACTAAGCCGTTTCAGTTTGCGGTTATTGGTGGCTGGGCAACGTATCTTTGGACTAGGCAGCACAAATCAAAAGATATTGACATATTGCTCTTTGACTTTAAAGGCTTGGAATATCTTAGGCAGAACTTTAATCTGGCTAAGAATGACCTACTGAAGAAATATGAGATAAAGAGCGGCGATTTTGATGTAGACATTTATGTTCCACATTATTCGGTGTTTCCTATTCCGCCGGAAGAGATGCTTAAGCATATCACCACGATTGAGAATATTAAAGTAGTTTCTCCAGAAATTTTGCTGATAACCAAGCAGGAAGCCGAAGAAGATAGAGAGCATTCCGTAAAAGGAATGAAAGACCGGATAGATATTTTATCCCTTCTGATTTTTACCAGAGTTAATTTTTCTTTATACCACCAATTACTTCGAAAATGCGGGAAAGAAGAATTTTCAGGGCGCCTGAGGAAGATTATTTCTTCGTTTAGCGAATTGAAGTATTTGGGATTAAATCCGCGGGAGTATAAATTAAAGAAGAAAGAGTTGTTGAAAAAACTCGGAGAATAGAACTATTCGGCCGTCTTAGTGATTGAAAGAAACCAACCGATGACATCAAGAAAGATATGAAAAAAGGCCGGTAATTTCTCAAACTCCCGTATTCAGCCACTTCACATACGCATACAGCACCAAGGCTTTGTTGACCATTCTCATATTGGCATCGTACGCTCGCTCAATACCTTTTTTGATAAGTTCAATGTTCTTCTGGATGTATTCTACTTCCGCTACTTTTTCAGCCGGAAGGCGCCGTTTCAGTTCATTGAAGTCAACTCTCTTCAGCTCTTCTTCCAGAGAGAAGTGAAAGAAGAAGCCTTTAGTCATGCTTTCATGCAGTCCATTGATCAAGGCGACATGTGATTCATTGACAATGTCCGTCGCCAGGAACCCAAATTCCTGATTGCGCAGGACTCGTTCAAAAGGTTCATTGAGCCGTTGATTATGAAGCTGTTTTTCCTCCTGGCTGCGGAGTTTAGGAATGGCATTCAGCAAGGAAGTTACTTCCGGAATGAAGCTGGTTTTCTGCCATTCGGCGATTTCTTCAAAGTAGAGGATATTGTTCTTGATGGGCAAGGGCAGTTCTTTCAGGAGTTGCACAGCGCGCTGCAGGTTGATAGCTTCATGAAGTGGGTTGTTTTCAGCCAGTAAGGCTTCCACTGCTTCTAAGGTTGGCTGGACCAGCGGAAGAGCCTGCTCCGTAACATTTTTATCGGTATCAGAAATGAAGAAGTCCGCAAAATAATTCTGCAGCTGCTCTTCCCGAAGCGGGTAAGGAGTTTTTTGCTTAAGTTCCCTGATCAGATAGACGCTTTCTAATTCCGCCGATTTGACGGTCAACTGGTTTAACTGGTGGATGTACAACATGCTCTCTCCTCTTTTTTTTAATATGTTTATACTTCTTTTTTGAGCCGGTCCGGCAGGCCGCAGTACGGGCAGTGAAGATTATGGCTGATGCCGGCTTTAGAGCGGTCTACTCGGAAGGAATAATTGCATCGTAAGCATTGGTAATTGCTGTACTCTGGCTTGGGAAGAGGAGCAATGCGCGAATTGGTAATCATGGTCTTGGGCTTAGCTGCTTCTTTGAGCTCCTCACAGCAGTTTTCACACACTAGGATATTCATATCCTTTTCTTTAGGGAATAAGCGCACTTTATCTAGAAGAACGACGGTCCGGCAGCGTTCACAGGTTCTGGTCTTGCGAATGTCCATGTTTCACTCTTTTTTGCTGGAAGCGTTAAGTATCAACGAGTATTTAAATATTGCTGGAGTTGAGATTATATATGAAAAACGAGTTAATTGTAAAAGTCTTGGTCGTTATTTCATATATAAAGAAAAGCAACTAATGTACCAAACTAGTGAAGAAAATCACATATTCAATGCATAAACGAACGTCTTCGAGCTTCTTTTAGGGACATCTTTTCAAGGCCCCTATAGTATTTTATTGCTTCTTCAAAATCAGACCAAAACCTTAAACGCTCTGTTTCATATTTCTTTTCAGTTGAAAGAAGATCTGTCAAAATCTTAACCAAAGACCCGGCATATTTCTCAGCTTCCACATACAACAGCTTTGATTTTAGTTGAAACACGGTATTAGGATTATTTTTTTTCATTGAATTTACTTTTTCCATAAGACCTATAATATTCTGCGCTGTAGCCTGTATTGAGACAATGCCATTATGATCCCTCTCTAACTTCTCTCTACCCAAACTAATGCTGGTCTCTAGCCAACGCACTTTAAGAGGATCTTTTTGGGGGTCTCCTCGATTCAGTCCTCTCGCATCATCAAGAATTTTTTCCCATCGCTTTAATCAACTTCCTCGATATCCAACCTTTCGAGCTTCACTATTAATATTTTTCATTAGGCTTGCCACTCGAACAGGAGAGCCTTTTCCTTGAATTTCCTGCAGGCTTTCAATTGCCCATGCTTGTATAGCTTTTAATGACTGCGGAACATTCATAATATATGATTATCAACTAGACTATAAAAATGTGCGTTACCCCCCCCCTCCACTCGTAAAAGTAAGCCACAACCCACTAGACAACTGCGGTCAAAGTATATAAACCACCTTGCATCTTAAGAGGAATATGGATAAAGATAATGCCTTGGTGGTCTTTCAGGGGAAGGATATCCGAAGAACTTGGTTTAACGAGGAGTGGTGGTTTGTTGCTGTTGATATTATTGCAATTTTAACTGAGAGTACCAATCCTTCTGGCTACTTAAAAGACATGAGACGCCGCGATGAAGGTTTTGCTCAAGGGTGGGGGCAAATTGCCACCCCCCTCTCCATAGAAACCAAGGGAGGCATTCAAAATCTTAATTGTGTTTCTACCAAAGGAGCATTTCGTTTAGTTCAATCCATTCCATCACCTAAAGTAGAATCATTCAAACTATGGCTCGCTCAAGTAGGCTACGAGCGTATCCAAGAAATTGAGAATCCAGAATTAGCCCAAGATCGTGCCAAAGAATACTATGAACTCAAGGGCTATCCTAAAGAGTGGATCGATAAGAGAATAAGAGGTATTAATATCAGGCAAAAATTAACCGATGAGTGGAAAAAGAGAGGTATTCAGGAACAACGAGATTATGCTATTTTAACGAACGAGATTTCCCAGGCTACTTTTGGTGTTCCTATCAAAGAACATAAACAGATTAAAGGGCTCGATCCAAAATTTAAGAATCAAAATCTACGTGACCATATGACTGATTTAGAGTTGGTTTTTTCTATGTTAGGAGAACAACTAACCACCGAAGTTACCCGAAAGAAAGATGCGCAGGGATTTCCGAAAAATGCAGAAGCAGCAAAGGAAGGTGGAGCAGTTGCTGGTAGAGCTAGAGTAGACACAGAACAAAGCTTGGGAATTAAAGTGGTTTCAGGAGAAAATTATCTCGATACACCAAAGAAGAAAATAACTAAGAAATAATCTTACTTCAATCCAAAAACTCCGTTTTCTTAATCTTTTCCGGCAGGTACTTCTCAGAAATAAAGCTAATCCCCCGGGAAGATAAAGCTTGAATCTCTACTTTGGCGCCAAATTCTTTCATCATCTTGAATTGGCGCTGCCAGAGTTTGTTTTTCTCAAACCATTCGTACTGCTGCATTTGCTTGAGGCGGGCAATATCCTGGTCAGTAAGTTTAATGAAATGCCGTTTCAAATCATAATTGACGATGTCATCGCAAGTAACACCAAGGAATCGAACTGAAGGAATCGCCATTTCTTCTGCCATGTGCGCTAAACTAATGGAGCCGTACTTGATAACCGAATAAATGTACCATCCCCAGGGATCGCAGTCTGCCAGGACATAAATAGGAAGATGATGTTCGATGCTCAGGCGTTGAAGCAGTCGGCGAATTCCCCGGGTCGTTTGCCCTTGGGATGACATGATCAGGCAGTTCTGCTTTTCCCAGAATCTATCTTCATGCAGACGTTCCCATACGGCTGCTTTTTCCATGTACATGATATATTTCGCATCAACTTTTTTGAATTTGATATTCTCTACGTTACTGGGAATAGACCAGCCACCGGAACCGAGCTTGGACCAGTCAATAATATCTCCCGAATCTTCAATCACTACTTTTCCGGCAACGCTGCCCATTTTATTGGCGTTAACATGCAATTGTTCCCGCGAAAATTCTGTAATTATTTCTAAATCTTCAATAGCTTTGTCAGATTCCTTCTGATCATCAACCACATTGATTTTAGTATTGGGAATAGTACGCTTGGCCATATAGAAAACGTCCCGCAAGCTGGCATGTTTTTGTACCTCTAATAAATTTTTACAGATAGAAGCAACTTCAATGGTCTGCAGAAATTTTTTAGCATGAGCAACATTGAAGAAAAAGCGTTGGGCAGTTTTTTCACCCAGACTCAAAGTTTTGGATTTAGTGTTATAAATGACATTACTTAGTCCCCTCACGGAGAGTTCTATTTTTGGGTTTTCGCCTTTGTTGATATCTTTGATAATGCTTTTACCTAAATTAATGAGTTCTTGTTTGACATCAGAGGAACTAATTTTAGGAGAATCTACCTTTTTTTTGATTTCCTGCAGTTGCTGCTGTTTCTCGTTGTTGCTCATTTTAATCCTCATCTTCGGCTCGTTCTGCCAATTTGGTTTCTGCTTCCACATCTCCTTTGAGGCTGGACATCTGGTGAATTGCTCGCTGGATATCTTCTTTCTTAATCATGTCCTGTAGTTTTTGAGTTAATTTTTCTTTATCTTCTCCAGTTAACCGAGCAAGAGCATCAGCAACTTCAGGGATGTAACGTTCAAATAAATTGGCGCGTTCTAACTGTCCCTGAACCCGACCTTTTTTATTAACGTAAGATTGTAATTTTCGTCCCGCTTCTTGCAAGGCAAGTTTGATATCTTTGATGATTTCAGGATAATGAGTCACCGCTTCTTTAGATTCTGACGTAAAGGGAACCCAGACGGATGCGATATGGAGTAAGAAGGTTACCGGCCCAACTGGGAGACTTCCTTGACTTTGCTGTAGCCCATACGGTTTCCAGCTGGTGCTGCTGATTGATTTGGTGAAGGCACATGCACCAGGTTGGTACAATAAAGGAACTCGGTTGGCAAAACGAAGCAGAGTCACTAATTGATCCTTGGGCTGATCCCCTCCGTAGGCGATGCCTACTTCTATTTGGAAAGGATTACCTCGATAGACAAAGACCGGTCGGCTCACCGCACAATAAAATTCCGCATTGATTTCTTTTTTAAGACTTTTTTCAATCAAATCATGTCCAATGGGACTCAGACAGTCAGTTGGTGGGGCCATGATTTTGGTCGCTTGAATGCCTTTGTAGAGTGCTTCAGCCATATCCCTCGTTATATTTTCTGGCTTCATAGTAGGAAGCAATTTTGCATTTTCACAAATTTCCTTGGCTGTACCCGGTCCTACTCTTGAAAATTCTGAGCACAGGAACTGTTGCAGGGATCTTGCTTCGGTCATTTCCATCATTTTGATCAGCCGTCCCAGTTCCACTCCATAGGGGTGGGGTTGAATTTCTTTTGCCTCTTGAGGTAATTCCTGAGTGACTCTTGAAAAAAGAGTTTGCTGTGCTTCTGGGTTAGTGTAAATGATGGTGGCATGAGGATTGATAATGGCAGTTTCCTTAAGATATTCATCGACCGATTGCCGTCCTTTCATATAGGCACCTTCCAGATCCATTTCAATTCGAGTGCCGTGATCCTTTTCATCCCACTTGATTTCGATATCTTCCATAATATCTGGCTCATTGGTCTGGGTGTTGATCTTTAATTTAAATTGATGCGCCGGCTGTTTGTTCCCGGTTTTAGACATGATCGTTGCTGGTTTTCCGGTGGTTAATTGGGCATATAACACCGCGGCGGAAATTCCAATCCCTTGCTGGCCTCTGGTCTGGGATAATTTATGGAATTTACTGCCGTATAATAATTTGGCAAAAATTTTGGGAATTTGCTTGCGAATAATTCCTGGGCCATTATCTTCCATGATAAGACGAAAGCGAGTTTCTTCCAGCTGAATAATTTCTATGTTGATTTCCGGCAGAATCCGAGCTTCCTCACAGGCATCTAAAGCATTATCAACCCCTTCCTTTACGGCGGTTAGCAGTGATTTTCTCGGATTGTCAAAGCCCAGTAAATGACGATTCTTCTCGAAGAATTCAGCTATAGAAATCTCTCGTTGTTTCTTGGCCAGTTCTTCCGCTGTTTTTTGCATAACTTTCAGAAAACAGGAAAAGGTTTATAAGGGTTGTGGTAAGACTTGTTAATTATTTTTAAAAATTACAATTTTCTATCTCGAGAAAAAGTTTTATGGTTCATGAATACGCAAAGCGTAAAATCAAATTCCGCCCAGAGATTTTCTTTTATTAACTTCTCCAATAAACTTTTTCATTCGTTCATCGTAAGGTTCCACAATATCCATTATTCGAGTAGCTTCAGCAGTTCTTTCTTTTAGATAATCAGCATTCCCTTGAGCGTGGTGAAGCTTAAATCCACTACGCAAAGTAGGTTCAAGAGTATAGGATACTGGGAGCGATACAAAACTATAGGCAACTAAACCTTCTTCTTCCGCTTTTTGGATATGGTCTCTGAACGCTTGACTTGGTGCAGAATAAACATTAAATTGTGGCAATGGGGAATGCTTATCCTCATCGAGTCTCGAAGATGAAACTGCTTTATTCTCACCATCCCAAAGATGAAGATAGGACGTGGTTGGATTAGGCCGTTGGTCTGATTCTCCCCTATAAACTTGCTCCAAAATCCAGCGATTCAAATGGCTTAGAACATCCTCTCTTCCACTGGATTTAGCGCTCCCACTGAGAGTAAGAAAAGAAGGAAAATCTTCCTGGGGGAAAGGGGTTTTCGAATAAAAATTTGCTAAAACATACGGTAATTCTTCCTGCAACATCCCATTCGTTGTTCCGCACAGAAGAAAGAACTCTCCTTTCCGACTATCAGCAGGAGCAAGTCCAAAATAATACGACTCTTTTCCGGTAATCTCCTGAAGCGCTTCTTCGAGCAAACTAAAAGGTGTGTCCATATCAAGATCATAAGAGAAAATTGTTCTTTAAATAATTATGTATGATACAAAATAGAATCTATTTCTTCACTTACATGCTCAGTTCCTTTTCCCCAGTGAGTAGGTCGAGCCAAACTTGTAAACTTGGGTCTTTTTCGCCGTAATTCGGATCTTAATTTTTCCATTGGCTAAATGTTCTATTCAGGAATTTCTGTAGTTACTGCCCATAATGGATTCTTTCCATTAGCTTTTTCAAAGAATGCTTCCATGAAAGGCACACGTGGTTGTATTGCATCCATTATCCTTATCGCTTCAGTTGCTCTTTCTTTAAGATATGCAGATGAACCATGAACATAGTGCATTTCAAACTCACTTTGGAAATGTGGCTGAAGAACATACGAGACGGAAGGCGATACTAAACTGTAATCAATAAATCCCTGCGCTTCTGCTTTTTGGATGTATTTTCTAAAAATCTCACTTGGTGCTGTATACACATCAAACTGAGGCATGCTACTGAGACTTTCTAAACTAGCCTCTTCTGAATCATCCCGAGCAATTGAGGGAGTATTTTTTCCATCCCACAGATGAATGTAGGAGGTTGTTGGATTGGGTCGTTGGTCTGATTCTCTTCCTTTTACTTTTCCTGTATCTATTTGTCCGGTAAGCCAATTATTCAAATATTGTATCACTCCTTTTTTTCCATTATCTTTCCATTTTTCTTGTGGACTGAAAAATGAAGGAAGGTCGTCACGTGGAAAAGGGGTTTTGGTATGAAATCGTGCCAGAAGATAGGGTTCTTCTACTAATAACTTTCCCATCGTTCCACACAAAAGATAGAATTGACCTTTCCTGGTATCAGCAGGAGCAAGTCCAAAATAATACGACTCTTTTCCGGTAATCTCCTGAAGCGCTTCTTCGAGCAAACTAAAAGGCGTATCCATTTCAAATGATAAGAGAAAATTGTTCTTTAAATAATTATGTATACTCCAAAGGTAAAGTAAGATACTCACCCCCCAAACATCATTTCCTTCTTTTTCTTTTCCAGGAAATGATAGACAGTCTTGTGCATGGAGCCTTCCACCAGCATAGCCACGGCTTGACGGGCGATGCTCACCTGACTTATTTCACCGATGATGCCAATAGTTTTTCCGTAAATGGAAATATGTGTTTCGGTGAGTCGTTCAATTTCTTCGCGTGATTTTCCTCCCTTGCCAATCACTCTTCCTTTAAGCCGTTCCATCATATTCTTATTTTTGCCAGCAAGGTCAGAAATGTCAATGATTTCCAGAGCGTAATCGGATTTTGCCAGCTGCAAGGCAATTTTAGGATTAAAACCCCGGCCGATTGACCTAACTATTTCCCTGGCTGTAAATAACGTCACCGCATCGTGGCCAGTGATGGCAACTTCACCCTCAGGAGTTATTTCTAAGTTTACGTGCATGGTGCTTTCTATTTCCTTTTTAGTTTCACCGTTGGTGCCAATGAGTACCGCAATGCGTTCCTGCGGAATCTTAAGTTCATAGGAAAATTCCTGGTTTTCTGAAGTATTGGTCATGGTGTTGGCAATTAATCTTTAACGTACTCTTTTCCCGTAATTTTTAAAAAGGTTTCCTCAAAATTGACCGCTATTCCTAGTTTCTTAAAAAAATGGATAATATTAGTTACATCTCTCACCAACAATTCTTCTGAATTAGGAGTCTTAAGAACAGTTGATTGTGAAAAGTCTATCAAAACTGGCTTTTCCTGGTCATTTAAGATATTAAAAGCCGAAAGGTCGCCATGTATCAGTTTCGCAGCATAGAGTTTCTGCATTTGAGCAATGACCTCATCCAGAAATTGGTGTGGATGGAGTGGTAGAGCATCTTTCAGCTGGGGTGCCGGCTTTTCATCCCCGATCATCTCTTCCACTAAGATGTTAAACTTACAGGCTAAAGGTTTGGGAACAGTGACACCCGCCTGGTGGGCTTTGAGCAGATTTTTGTATTCTCGCTGCACCCAGGCAAAGATAATCTCCCGGCGATGGTTTTTGAGAAATTCATAGCGGGGATCTTTACGGATGTAATTGTACATGCGTTTAAAATCGCAGTTCTGGACGCGATAGATTTTAACGATGAGTTTCTTATTCCCTTTAGATGCAATAAATACATTGCTTTCTTTCCCCACTTCCAGCGGAGAAACCAGGTCCTCAAAGACCCTATGGCTGTGCAGTTCAAAGAGATTCCTATCAGTAAAAGCATCAAAGACACCTCTAAAAGTTCTAAAGCGTTCCTGATAGGTGAATTGGGCCATGCTCACTCAAATGAAGCCTGTTTTATATAGATTTGGGTGTCTATGCTGCATTTGAACTAAGTTTATATGTTAAAAAAAGATGGTAGAATGGTGCAGACTATTCTGACGAATATAAAGGTGGTAGGACAGAAATTGCAGTTATCACTAGCCGGGCTGGGCAGCTTTACCGCTACTGACTATCAGCATATCTTTCCCCTGCAACGCGTGTCGAGCGAGGTTCTGGAATGGGTTATTCATGAGTTAAGCTGGCGTTCATCTTTACAAAAATTACCCCGGCGTATCATTTCCACCTTCTTTGACACCGTGCAAGTAACCGCGCCTCTGTCGGTAGTGCAATCAAAGTGTTATACCCTGCAGCAGCTCCAGCGCTATCTAGTGGACCATCCTCACCTGGCCGAGCAGCATCGCTTTGTCCAGCGTATGTTTGACTATCTGATAGAACATCCTCCTGAACACCGAAAGCCGTATTCCCTTTCCGCCCTTCGTGATCACTTGTATGCGCATCCTCGAGTACAATCCAGACATAAGCCCACCATTGATTCCATTTTAAATGTCCTGGCCGAAGGCTGGCCCCTTGATTCCCTTCCTTTAATACCTCAAGATAAAACACCCCGAGTTCGTCTTCCTTCCCCTCTGCCGGCAGAATTCTATCGCGGAAGCTACAGTAAACTCGCGCGATGGACTATCGCGCCCAAAGGAAGTGTAGTAGAAGTCGATGCCACCTTGATACAAGAATTACAAGCTGGAAAAAAAGAAGTTTCCCTGCAGAACCGGATTACCTATGCCCGTCAACGCACCTTGGATGAAATTCTCCAGCAGCCGATGGTAGTGCTAGATATCGAAAAGCCCTTATTTAACACTGATGAAGAAGAAATAAGCTGGACCGCCCTGATCGCTCTTCAGCGGGGACAGATCCTAGAAAAAAATATCGTATCTCTTTATGCCCTGCCCTCTGAAGTCCAAGGGTTCCAGACCAAGGTAGCCCTCGATGAATTTGATCTGGTTGCCCAGGTAGCTCATCGTATTAGTCGTTACCGTCAGCCGTCCATTTTTGTCACCTATAACGTTCCCTTTGATGCGATTCAATTACGGGAAGCCGGCGAGTTTACTATCGGCGAAGATGAAGAAGAGCCCAAGAAAATTTCTTCTCTCCGTTTTTTTGAACGTATTGGCATCAAAAGTATGGAGGTGCTCGACCCTTTGCGTTGGGCGCGCACCCAATTTGACTATCTTCCCAATAAAAAATTAGTAACGGTGGCAAAGCACGTGCTGGGCGAGGCGTCCTTCCAAAAACAAATCACCTATGAACAACAGGCGGAGCTGGAGCATCTTTGCAAAAGTCGATCAATTGCTGCCAGTCCCCCGGTACAGCAGTTAGTAGCCCATCGTTCCGCTCCCGAGATCATTGCATCGTATGTCGGTGAAGATGCGCTGGCAGTAACTCGGCTTATTCAAAGTGAAGTGTTTCATCATGGGCTGGAAGACGTAGTTCAGATGTCTCAGTTATTTACCATCAATCCCTTTTTGCTGTTGCATGATGCCAAACGCATCCAAGACTATTTGGAGTGCAAATTTTTTCAAAAGGTGGGAATTTTTCGTGATGCCTTGTTTTCCCGATTTACCGTTTTTACAAAGTATGAGCAGAGAGTGAAAGATAGGTTATTCCGAGCCGTTGAAAAATCTTTTCCCTCTTCAGGTGAAGGTGTTTTTTCACCAATAACCAAAGTATATTTGCCTTTAGGCCGGGTTTTGCGTCAAGACGTGAGTTGGTTTTTCCCTGAAGCCAAGCAATTTTATGGCTCTGTTGATCAATATAAAGATGACCCCCAGCGGCAATTTTTCCTGGCTCGCTATGAAGATGCTTTGGCCGAATGGATGTGGAAAGATTATGCCGCCTACCGCTTTGAGCGGGATAAGCTCAGGAAGATGATTCCCAAGATTGAAGAAAGAAAGCAGTTCCGTGACTATTGCTGGAATTGGGCCAATCGTCTCCGTATCCAAGGGCTGGAAGAGAAACTGAACCGCTCAGCTGTCGCCCAAAAAGATTTGCTGCCCTTGATGATGGATACGGATCAGAAGTATCTGGCCCAGCGCGGTGTTTCCTTTCGGCTTTTCTTTGAAGAATTTAGGCAGTGGTGTAAAGTAAGGCAGAAAAACCGGATGTTGTGGGGCTCCTGGGAAGCCGGCTGGGATACCTTCGAGGAACGATTGAAAAATTTCTGTGATAGCGTAAACCAATACCTGCAGCAGCATGGCCTGAAAGTGGTTCACGCCCAGAATAGGTATTTATATCTTCAAGGGAATACCGCTGCGCTCTCTCAGCCGGAAAGCCCGGTCATTCCAGTGGATGAAATCGAAACCAGTTATGCTGCCGGGGGCAGCTTATATTACCAGAAGCATGGAGCCTGGGAAGGAATAAAACGAGAGAAGAAACCGATGCACCATCTTTGCGTCTATGAGATGGACACCTTCGGTGAATTTCTTGATGATATCCTGGCGAGGAAAATGGAAGAAGCACTAACGGGCTTATGGAGAAACCTGGATGCCTTGGGGTGTCATAAAGTGCCAAAAGAAGAATTGGTGTGGAAGACTGGGTACAGTGGTAAATACCGAGCCTATGAAGCGGGTGAGGAGATTCATTTCTATGAATGGAATTCCGAGGAGGAGAGCCAAACTAAGCTATTGAAAGGAAAAAAATTCATCATAACCCGAGAAAAAGACGAAGCAGGAAGTGATTTTATCCAAGAGCCTTCGTACCAAGGCAAGGATTTAGTATATCAGAAGCGGTGGTTGCGGTTCGTCCATGAGATTAAGCCCGATTGGGAGATATACGTTGCCAGGATAGCCGAGAAAGCAAAAGAGTTGGTGAAGCCTTTACTTGGGAGAGATGCCCAGCAGTTTGTACTGGATGCGCTGGCCAGAGAGCCGGAACAGAGGTTGGAGTTCTATCTTGGGAAGCTACCCCGGCAGATAGAATTATTTTAGTAAACTACTTAAAAGTAACAACTTAACCAAAAGCTTTATATATTAGTACCTACTTTTTAGTTACAAACACCTCAAAACCACCTCTTTTCCTCAGCGGGTCGCAAGGCCTGCTGGGGTTTTTTCATAATTTATATAAGTTAAGATTTATAGGAGATACAAATGGATGAACTAATTGGATATATTTTTGCTTCGCAGTTATCACCACCATCAGAACGCCAAGAACCAATAATTTCTTACCATTTTGACTATAAGCACAGCGAAAGTAAACTAGGTCGAAGTTGTAGTATTGACCATTTATCCCATTTTCTTCATTTTTAGAGGGAAATGTTCTTGATGGTAAGAATTGGTTTCCTTTCCCAGGAAGAATTGTTCGATTAGAAAATATGCCCTTTCCTGATGCCAAGGTATGGTCCGGTGGACATTATCGTCCCTTACATCAACAAGAAGTTGATAGATTATCTGAGCGCTGATACGTAAAGCTCTTAAGCCATAATAAGCGTGGTTTTGGAATGCTTTTTTTCCCACCTTGCTCTTACTAAGCCTAAAGGATCTAAAGAACATATAACATTTTCTATATATTTTATATTTCATCTGTTATTGTAAGTTGAATTGGCCTTTTGCTCTAGCTTAAAAATTTTCACCGTAATACTTCAGCTTTATGAAGTGAAGCGTTACCGTCTTCTCGCCTCTCGCAGTGTTTTATGGAGGGCAGACATCTCCGTCAAATGNNGCTTCAGATTGCTGAAGTATTACTTTTCACCCAACAATTTATAAAGAGAAGCCTCTTTTTTGGTTTCTAGCCTGACACAGAGAGTACCTGTTCGAGCCAACGGTAAACACCAAGCCATGAACACAGGGGTTAGTGGTGCGGGCTTCAGTTTCATAATCACCTAGAAAAGTAGGATAGTGCCTATTCACATATTTACCATTCATTCAAGGTGCTGTGTGCACCGGTAGAGTTGAGAGCAGGTTCTATTTTTCTAGCAGATATGTGCAAGAGAGAATAATCATATTCATCTTTCCATCGTTCACCAGGATGTGCCTTTAAACCCTGGGCCTGAATGTTTGGTAGGGATAGAATTTCTTTCTTGTACCAGAAAAAGTTTTTCAAACTTTTTCAGTACAGAAAGCATACGCTTTCTTGTATCAATAATACCGGAGGATACCTTAAAATGGCAAAAATCAGTCCAGTCGCAGCAAAGTATATTGTTCAATCCACCATTATCATCGATGGCATTGTCGACCGTCCCGATGTCATTGGCGCAATTTTCGGCCAGACCGAGGGCTTACTCGGAACCGACTTAGAGCTGCGGGAACTGCAGCGGAGCGGGAGAATAGGGCGTATTGAAGTCAATGTCAATACCAGTTCCGGAAAAACCAGCGGTGAAATAATCATTCCCAGTTCTTTGGATAAAACAGAAACGGCAATCATTGCCGCTGCTTTGGAGATAATTCAGCGAATCGGGCCATGCAATGCTAAAATTGAAGTTAAAAAAATTGAAGATGTTCGTATCAGTAAGCGTCAGTTTGTCATTGACCGGGCTAAGGTTCTCTTGAGGATGCTCATGGATGATACCTTACCTGATTCACAGGAATTGGCCGATGAAGTTTCCCAAGCCGTGCGGGTTATGGAAGTAATCGAATACGGTCGGGAAAAATTGATTGCCGGTCCGGCTATTGACGAAAGCGATGAGATCATTGTCGTTGAAGGGCGAGCCGATGTCTTGAACTTGCTCAAACATGGGTTCAAGAATGCCATTGCCCTGAACGGAACCTCCGTTCCACAGACCATTAAAGATCTCACCAAGAAGAAAACGGTGACGGCCTTTGTTGATGGGGATAGGGGTGGAGACCTGATTATCCGGGAACTGCTGAGCACCTCTGAGATTGATTTTGTCTGTAAGGCTCCTGATGGGAAGGAAGTAGAAGAAATTACCAAGAAAGAAATGCATAAAGCCTTGCGTGGTAGGGTTACTGCCGAGCAGGTAAAACTAGATATGGGGATTGACAGTGATGGTGCTCTTATTAAAGAAGCCACCGAATCGGTCAAGCAACATTTTGGCGATAGAAATGGTCGTTCCGCCCAGTCGCCAGTTCGGCGAATGGAAAACACCGTTCCAATTCGGCAGGAAGCTCCGAGTATGGAGAAACCCAATCGGTACCCACCTCGATTTGCACCTAATCCCAGTCCAGCTCCCCGGATGGGAGGGATGAAAGAAAATGGAAAGCCCGGTGATGAAAAGAAAATTTTCAAGAGCACCTTAGAGAATCTCTTTGGCACACGGGGAGCTTGCATCTTTGACCAAAACCTGAATGTGCTAGGAAAAGTGCCTTTGAGCGAACTAGGAACCACAATTAAGAGCCTCAATGGCGGTATTTACGCTCTGGCTTTAGATGGCGCTATTGACATTGATTTACTACGATTAGCAGAGAAGTTAGGAATAACCTATCTGGTTGGAACCAGTTCCAAAGTCAAAGAAGAATCCAAAGTCAATGTGCTGACGGATGAATTGTTGTAAGTTTTTTTTAATTTTATTATCTTTAAAATAACAGTAACCTTTTTATCTTCTCTTTGATTCATAGTCAAAATGGTGTTCGATGTTATTATTGGGCGTTCTAAAAAGGATGTAGAAAAGTTTGGCAAAGAAGGAACGATTATTTTAGGCAAACAATACGTGCAGATGGGACAAACCACTTCCCTTTCCAATCCAGTCTATATGGATGTAGCCGGCGCGCACGTCATGTTTATCGTCGGCAAAAGGGGCAGTGGAAAGAGCTACTCGCTCGGCGCTATCGCCGAAGGCTTATCGGATTTACCTCTTGAAATCAAACAAAATTTGTCTATTCTTTTGCTCGATACCATGGGCATTTATTGGACCATGAAGTATCCCAATTTTCAGGATGCCGATATGGTCCGGAGCTGGGGCTTTGAGCCCAAGCCCTTAGACGTTAAAATATACACCCCAGGCGGTTTTTATGCCCTGTACCGAAATGAAGGCATTCCCACTGACTTTCCTTTTTCCATCCGGCCTCTTGACGTTGCACCAGAAGATTGGTGCATCTCTTTTGAACTTGCGGTCAATTCCGCAGAAGGAGTGCTCCTCACCCGGGTAGTGCAGGAGCTAAATAAAAAAGGCACCAGTTATGACCTCAACGAAATTATCCGCTTGGTGAAAGAAGATACTGAAAGTGATTTGGTAAGCCAGCATATTGTCAGCAGCCAGTTTGAAAAAGCCCGGGGCTGGGGGATTTTTTCCAAAGAAGGAACTCCCCTGAAAGATATCGTCGCTGGCGGCCAAGTGACCGTGTTAGATTTAAGCCCCTATGCGACCATGGCTTCAGGTTGGGCCATTAAAGCCTTAGTCGTGGGCTTAGTGGCCAGAAGTTTATTCCAGCAGCGTATGCTAGCCAGAAAAACGGAAGAATTCAAAACTGTGGATGCAGCGATGCATTATTTTACCAAATCAGTAGAAGAAAAAATGGAAGACCCCTTAGTGTGGCTGGCACTGGATGAAGCCCACGAATTGCTTCCGAATGGGTCCAAGACCGCGGCAACGGATGCGCTCATCACCATTTTGCGGGAAGGCCGTCAGCCGGGCATTTCCTTGATTTTAGCCTCTCAGCAGCCAGCAAAAATTCACACCGATGTCATGACGCAGGCGGATGTAGTCTTAGCCCACCGAGTGACGGCAAAGATGGACGTCGATGCTTTAGGGCAGTTGATGCAGAGCTATATGCGCAAAGGGCTGGACACTGAATTAGATGCCTTGCCCCATGCCAAAGGAGCTGCAGTTATTTTTGATGATGTCAATGAACGCTTGTTTCCCATCCAAGTCCGACCACGGTTTACCTGGCATGGTGGCGGCAGTCCGACAGCTTTAGTTGAGAAGAAAGAGTTTGTGAAGAGGGGATTGGAAAGGTTGAAAGAATTATAGGAGGTAATCCGGTTGTTTGTACCCAAATTACAAAATTTCAAATACGAAGTATTTAATAGACTTCTTTCTTTGGTTTGTTGATGAAAAAAGCCCTTCTCGCCGCGTTGTTGTTTTCCCTTCCAGCAGAAGCATCTGCAGAAAATTGGGGTCGCCTTGATCCCGTTCCTACCTTAGCTCCGGCAGTTCGTCTTCAAGGTGGCAGCAATCCAATGGATTGGCTTCAGGTATATTCCTATGCTGACATGGATTTTCAAACTGCTCCCTTTTCCATTTCTACCGTGTACGTGGAGGGAAGTGCTCGGCAGGCTCTATTTAGGCTAGGAAAAGTGGGCGCTGCTGCTGAATATCTCGGAACAGCAGAATGGCAGTATACCAAACTGGGGATTGAACATCTTGCCCAACCCCTCCATGGCTTATCGACAGTGGTAAAGTTTTTTCCCCTCTCAACACCCTTGCCGGGAGCAGAAGTACGGGTAGATGCAGTGCAAAAAGTTACCGAGAGAGTAAAAGCAACCTTACGGACCGAATATACTCCTCATTCATTGTCGATGCAGGCGGGCGGAGAATTTCAGATTCATCCGCAAGCTCATGCCACCATACAAGCAGAAAGAGATAATTTTTCCCATCTTAATGCCTGGTTGAATTTGTATGTAGGATTTTGAGATGATAGTTTAACTCACCAAATATATTTCCCGTCTTTGTGCTTGATTTTAAATTTAGCTACCCACATGATTTCATCTCAAACCAAGTTCAGGCATTACTACTTGTATATTTTTAAAATTTCCATCACACGTACGCACCGCCAGAGAGCGATTGAGGGCCATAGCTGCTATAAGCATATCAATTGCTCCAACGGGTGTTCCTTGCTGCCTTAATTTCTTGGCAATTTCTAAGGCTATGACATAATCTTTGGTTTCAGGAAATAAAATGTCAAAGAATTTCTCCGCGCAAGGGGGATGCTCAATAAGAGTAAAAATGGTAATTATTCCTTCTTTGGCATCAAGAGCTACGCTCGTGTCAAGTATTTCGTTCGTTTCCACCCTGCTTTTTTCACCGCTTTAGTAAAAGCTGCCCATTTCTCTGAAGGAACTTGCTGGAGATCCTTGCGTGTTTCTGTTGAGAGGAGCTTTACAAATTCAGTGGTGTGCATACTTTTCTTAAGCAAGAGTGTTTTTTCTATGATGGCATGACGAGCAACTTCACTCCACTTAATTTCCGGGTGTCGCTTCATCTCCATGTACGCTTCATCAGGTAAGCTTAAAGTTATATGCGCCATACTGGGTTATACATAATAGACATATTTATAATTTTTACGATAAATTTTGAGAAAATTCACATCCCCTCTAATCTTTTAATCCTTTCCTCAATCGGCGGATGGGTGGCGAACATGCGTTGCATGAACGATTCTTTATGGTCATGCCGAAAAGGCATGGAGATAAATAGATGGGCCGTCGCTTTATTGGCTTTATCCACTAACGGGTCAGGATCGCCTTTAATCTTGCGCAAGGCATCGGCAAGTCCTTTGGGATAGCGCGTCAATAATGCTCCTGAGGCATCAGCTAAGTATTCTCGTTTGCGGGAAATGGATAATTGTATCAGCTGTCCTATTAATGGTGACAATACTGCTAAAGCGATCCCCACAATAATCAAAATAAGGGTGACTTGATTACTGTCTTTTCTGTCTCCCTTCCCTCCCCATAAAAAGCTGCGTAAAAGAAAATCAGATAATAAGACCGTTAATCCTACTAATACCGATGCCAGCATCATCACCCGGATATCATAATTTTTAATATGAGACATTTCATGGGCCAGGACTCCTTCGAGTTCCAGCTTATTTAGTTTCTGCAGCATTCCAGTAGTGACGGTAATAGAGGCATGTTCAGGATTCCTCCCGGTAGCAAAAGCGTTTAAAGCGCTGTCGTCGATGACATATACTTTGGGTGGCTTTGGGAGTCCAGCAGCGATAGCTAGTCCTTCCACTGTATTAATCAAAGCCGTGTACGCCGGCTTGGCTGCTTCTTTCGCGCCGCTCATGGATAAAATCATCGATGAACCAGCATAGTAGCTGATAAGAAAGTAAATTGTTCCAACTATCAGCGCCAAAATGAGTCCAAAATATTGATTGCCATACACTAAACCGATGATTAATCCCAGCACCACCACAAATCCGAGAAAAACACTAATAAGAAGAATGGTTTTAGTACGGTTCCCGCTGATCTCTTCGTAAATGCCCATAGTAAAAATGAAAAAAAAGTGAATTAAAATTCAACTTTGACATTTTTCTTTTCTGTTTCTTCTGCTTTGAAAAAATCTTTCTGCTCAAAACCAAACAATCTGGCAAAGATATTTTTGGGAAATACCTGTATTGCTTCATTGAAAGCCATCACGGAATCGTTGTAAAATTGCCGGGCATACGATATTTTAGATTCAGTTCCCGACAATTCTTCCTGCAGCTGTAAGAAATTCTCATTTGCTTTCAGCTGGGGATAGTTCTCGGCTACGGCAAAAATAGACTTCAGTGCCTCGGTAATCTGGTTGCTGGCTTTAGCTTTTGTCGCCATCGAACCGGTAATCAGAGAAGTCCTGGCTTTGGTCACTTCTTCCAGCACCCCTTTTTCATGCTTCATATAGCCTTTGACCGCACTCACCAGATTGGGGATAAGGTCATATCGGCGTTTGAGTTGAACATCAATCTGCGACCAGGCATTGTTCACTCTCATCCGCAGCCGAATCAGGCTGTTGTAAATATAAATTATAAATAAAACCACGATAGCTGCAATAATTACTGTAATCCACATTGTTGATGCCATAGTAAGCCTCCCCTCTAATTTGTGTAGTAATGGTGTTTTTTTTAAAAAGGTTGTGGTCTTTTCTTTCGTACTTTTCGTTTTGAGCACTTAAGGCGAGAGTAAACTATATAAAGGGCGGGAATATCCTCAGAAGCAAAGAGGTGATAGGATAGATGGTTTTAGAACATATCTTCCCCGAGGACTGGTTGGAGCAGAAAGGGAGATATGCCTTCATTCTTGGTATTGTGTACTCGATTATTGCGATTCTTATTGCGTCCGTGTTATTTCCAGGGGATCCAGCTTTAGTAGCAGTGGCCTTTACCTCTATGTTGCTCCTGCCAGAATTGTATAAAATATTTTCCATTGAAGAGCGTCAGGAGAGCATGGAAAAGCACGTTACCATGGGTGCGCTATGGAGGGATGATCTTGAGATTGTGCGGATTTATGTGTTCTTGTTTTTAGGGATATTGTTAACGTATTCCTTAGGTACCATCTTGTTGCCGGGGTTGCAGACCAACGAGTTGTTTCGTGAGCAGTTGGAAATCCGTTTAGGGGAAGGATTTGCCGGCCATGCGGTTGCCGGAGGTCTTTTTACCAGCGGCTTGTTCTACGAATTGTTGAGCAACAACTTTTTGGTTTTAATTGCCTGCTTCATTCTGGCGCTCTTGACAGGAGACGGAGCCATTTTCCTTATTACTTGGAATGCTTCGGTCTGGGGGACCATCTTTGGGTTTACGGCTAAGACTGCCGCCGAGTTTTCCGGTCAAAGTCCGATTGCTGTTTTTGGTCTGGTCATGTTAGTCGTATTTCCCCACATGATGCTTGAAGCGATTTCCTATTTCCTGGCTGCTATTTCCGGGTCAGTGATATCCAAGGACGTTCTTCTGGAAGAATTTGCCTCTGAGCGGTTTATGGAAGTGTTTGGGTTTAACCTGTACCTGCTGGTCTTTTCCTTGGTTTTCTTAGTTGCCGGGGCCTTGGTAGAAGCCTTTGTGCTGGAAAATGTTGGGGTATATCAAGAGATTATCCGCCAGAGTTTCTTAGCTCTTGGGAAATAGGAGTTATCTTTATGGTGCCTATGGCGCTAGTTTGATAATCTCTTCTGGTGCATCAAAAGGCTTGCAGGTCTCAAAAAAGTCACATTGCCCGGTTGACCACCTGCAGAGTGAACTGACACAGAGGGGATAATCTTTCGGGTCTTCGGTTCTGGAAGTATGGGCGTGGATAAGCTCAATTTCAGTTTTAGCCAATTGGATGAGTTCTTCGTCTACATTCATCAATTTCAGTTTGTGGCGGAGAAAGAAAATTCCTACTTTTGATGGTGCTTTTCCATGTTTTTCCTGGTACAGGAGGCAGTAAATGGCCAGCTGCAGCCGGATGCTGTCTTTTACCTCCAGATTGGCATTGGTTTTATAATCAATCAGATGGACTTCATCTTCCAGATGATGGATGGCATCGATGAAGCCTCGAATAGAATAATTGTCAGAAGTGTATTCCATTTCTCGCAATGGAGTTAAGTATTGGAACGCCTCCGGCAGGGGCAGGTTTTTTTTCTGCATCTGGGTAGCAAGGTCCTCGATGAAATGGTTGGTCCAGTTCATAAGCATAAGCATGGTTTCTTCAAAGTAGAACTGTTCCTGGTCCTTGTTAAGCTGTAATCCCCAGAGTTGGGGCTGATAGTGATTCCAATAATGGACAAACAATTTTTGGATAGCTTCCCGAAATTTAAGATGGTAATTCTCTTCCGTGAATTGGGAAAGGTCCAGATTATAGAAATTTTCTAAGGTAGAATGAGCAATGTTTCCCCGCACTTGGTGGATATTGGGCAGGGTGGGGAGCTTCGCGATGTATTGGTAATAATACTTACGCGGACATTGCTTAAAAGTATTAATAGAGGAAGGAGATTCCACCCGTTTAGCCATACCAACACCTCGCTTTTTAAAGAGCTGGGCAGGACACTGTTTATATGTTTTTCTACGAAAGATTAATAAACGGGCTTTTTTACTGAAGCGGTATGACGAAAAAAGAAGAAACTCCCCTGGCAGAAGGGGAGAAAATGGGATTTCATAAAGGATCACTAGCTACATTAAGCAAGGAGCGAGAAGAACTGCTTCGAATCCTGCAAATTGTAGAACAATTGATGCAGATGCATATCAAAGAATTAAAAGATCTAGGGGTAGATTTAGCCGCCCAGGCCAAGGAATCAGCTCCCAAATTGAAAGGCAAGAAGCCCATTGAAGATATTTTGTAGGAATATTTGGCTAATTTTTAGTTTTCATCTTCATTCTTTTCAAATCCATAGGGGCAATGCCGACATCCATTCTGGCAGCAATACCCCCGAGCTTGTAAGAAATAATGCGTAAAAACCATATATCCAGTAATGGGGTCAGTATAACTATCCTGCTTCTGAAAGCAGGCCTGCTGATGCCTCTTTTCTGCCGTAGCATCAACTTTTTGCATTATAAAATGGTAATTACCATAAATTCTATTTAACCTTTCCTATACAAAATAAAAGAAAATAAATTAGAAAAAAAACTCACCGCAGCAGTACTGCAACCATAAAGACAATCAGCCCAGCAAGGATAACGATTCCCGCAAATAACCACATGGTTGAACGCAAGTCATCAAAGCTAAGTCCTGCACTCTGGCTGGCAGCAACACTAGCAGTACTGGTTGGTGGATTGTAGGGGTAGGCTTCCACAGTAACTTGTGCTCGTGCTGGCAAAGCTGCTACAGGCGCAGTCATTGCTGCCGTTGGAGCAATGGTTTGATGATCATATACTTGATAATATCGATCATCGTGATACCTATCTTCTGATTGTAGGACATCGGTAATTTTATCTTGCAGATCACTGATGTCATCATTAAGATTTTCTAATTTGTCCTGAAGATCATCCTCATTAGGTTCGTTTCGAATGTCTTGAATAAGATCATCGACATCATCGCCAAGATCCTGAAGATCATCATCTAGATCATCTAAACTGTTTTCATATCGTCGAATTCCAGAATCATCATTATTATCAAGTGCATTGGTATATTTTCTTTTTAAAGAGCGATAATCATCCTCGTAGCTATTAAATTGGTCTTTTAAATCCTGGTACTGATTGATATTTTCGCAGGTGTCTCCTGTTCCATCACGGTCTGTATCTAATTGATTATCATTAGCTACATTTTGGCAGTTATCTGGTCCATTTTCATTTTTCGTAAATCCGGGTTGAACTTCACCATTGTTACAACCAGCAATTAGATTACTATCTCTAACTCCATCATTATCCCGATCAGTATATTGGGGAACTGAAAATAGCGGGTCCTGAATTGCACAATCAATTGCATCTTCTACTCCATCTCCATCAGTATCAGGATCCTGTGCCACGACACTCACGGCACTTGCCAGAATCAATATCAAAAATACACACCAAAGTTGTTTAGTTATTTTCATAAAGAGTCACCCATTATCTATTTTCTACTTTAGAATAGATACAATTATGGTTACTTTATTATAAAGTTTTCGGTAAATTGTTCCTAGAATCTCAATCCTCTTCCGGCAGGCCTACAATAGTCTTCCAGGCATAAGTAAAAAAGTCTTTCGCGAACCGCTCGCAATTCACCAGGTTGTCGATATCAATCTCCGCGGTGCAATGGTCCAGTTCAACAATTAAAGTAACATGCCGGCGGTATTCTTCCCGCTTGAGCTGGGGAAGCTTCAGGACCATTTTGAGAAATCCATAGAACGTCATGTATTTTTGCAATTCAGCATCATCAGGATATAATTCCATCACCCTGGTTGCTCGTAGCGCCGGACTCTTGGGCAGAGCGTCCAGCCGACTTTGTTCCTTAGCTTGTTCCAGAAAGGCTTCGATGATCAAGTCAAAGACGCTTACCAGGCGATTCAAGGCATTGATGAGTATGTCCACCGTGCGGGAATATTTCAAGCTGACGTAGATAATATGCTCAAGGCGCTTGAGTTCTTCGCGGGCTTCTAATAAGTATTCATTCATATGCAGTATATATGGTGGGAAAAAGACAGAAATACGTTGTTCTTTTTATTATTTTCTGTTTATAATGCCTTCCATGGCGGTAAGGAACTCCTTGGACTGGTCCAAATAACGGGAAATATCCCTGGCATCGACGACTTTCAGTTGATAATCTTTACTTGCGATAACAAAGCGATCCTGGCGTTTGAACTCGATGGGGCTTTTCTGATGGCTTTCCATTAACTCTCGGAGAAAGAGCAGCAGGGTGATATACTCTGGTGAAAGATGGTTTCGCCGTAAGGCGGTGCGGAAAGTCGTGAGCTTGCTCTCAAAGGTATTGGCGTAAGCAGGCACCAATTGCAGCTGGCGTTCGTAGGCCAGGATGGCTTCCATGGCTTTTTCCAGGCAAGCGGCAAGATTGCTGATGATGCCCAGCAGCAAATGGGGATCTTTAACCGAAGGGAAAGTGACGTGAAATAAGTGCCAGGCAGCTTCATACTGCTGCCGGGCTTTCTCTTGCAATTCTAGATAGTTAGGAGCGGCGGTCATACGATCATTGAATGAGAAAGAACTATAAATATTTATTCGTCGCTTTTGCTCAGATTAAGGATAGCTTCAGCTAAATCTCCTTTTGCATCTTCCAGCGCCTTTCGGGCAGTTTTTTCATTGACCTTCGCTTGCTCCATGACCGTTCTGATATCATCAGCGGTGATAGCCGAAGCAGGAGAACGCTCTTGTTCCTCGATATCTCCTGAAATTTGCAGGCTTTCCTGCCCCATCATATTGACTTTAATGACCGAAGGATTGCGGATAATCAAATCCTTATCAGCGGTGCGGATAATAACTTCCTGAGCAGGAATCTCAACCTGTTGGATGCCCATCTGTTTCATCATCTGCTGCATTTTCCGAGGATTCATTCCAGGCAACATGTTAGAAAAATCGTCCGCCAAACTGATGGAGGAGAATGATGATAACCATGACCACGACGCTCAGCACGATAACTGCCCCGGGAGAGAATTCTATTTTAGAGGACGATTCATCAAAGTACCGAGTTAGACCTCCTTGTCCAGAGGGCAAGCGAATTTTATTATCTTCTGCCATACTCGGTTAATTATGGAGGTGTTTTAAATAGTTTTTGGAAAAATTAGAACCTTTTTTGAAATTCTATGACCCCGCTCTTTTTTGGCAGGCGCGAAACGAGTCTTGTATGGCTTTAAGTCGAAGGGAGTACCTTCGCAAGGAGAAATAAGAAACTTGGCCTGCTAAGGTAGCATATTCCTGTGAAGCTAAAGAATATAAGTTTGGTTTTTCTTCCTCAGAACTATGCTCCGCCAGAAGATGGCGCATTTGTGCTAAATTAAATTGGGTGTGAAATTGGCCTGGCTTTAAGGTAACCGCCTGCTGGAATTGGTCGATGGCCGCTTTAAAGTTTCCGATAGATCCTAAGTACCATCCCCATTGATCTCGGACTCGATATTCTTTTTCTGAATCGGGTGCATCGTGCAAGAGATCTAGCGCACGTTCAAAATACGCACTAGGCTCATACTCCGGCTGTCCCAGCGCACCACGAGCAATCAAATAGGAACATACACCCTCTTTTCCTTCACGGATAAGTTCATCGATGGAATCAAAGTCTTCGGGAGGTTTCATGAGCGGCGCTATAATTTTTTTTAATACTATACTAATAGATGTATTTTTGATCAAACTTTTTTAATTTTGTCGATATAAATGATACGAGTTTTTACTCCATTTTTTCTGGGTGGGCTTTATGCCCGCCGTTTGGTCCATTTTTTTGAAATGAATCAATATAATGCATCTGGTTTTTTACTCAATTTTTTTCTAAAAAAAAATGGTAGAGTGGCATAAGCCGCCTTTGGTGAGGCCCAAAACAAAAGTACAAGACTCCTGTCGATGGCCATTGGAAGCATTCTACTGAGCGTTCATACGAACTTGCACCAGCCATGTCTCATGATTTAGACACCCAAAGTGTGACTTTGGAAGGTTTCGCCGTTTCATCGTTCCCTGCAAGGACGTCAACAGATTAACTCCTCTCTTTCACAAGAGACTTCGCCATATCATCCCATCTTGCAGGACGTGTCGTTGCTGAAGCCAGAGCCAAGGGATTTCCCCTTCTTCCGTTAGGAAGTGGCGCTTTGAGGTGGGCGGACTTTCCTGGGTTCCCTTGCGGGTCCCTTTGCTTCCTGCCACTGCTACCAATATCTGTTCGGGGGTGGCTATTTTATAAATATTTTGCATGAAAAGTGAATTCTGATATCCCTAAACTGGTTCGCATCACGAAACTAGTTTGTTCCAAAACTTCTTTGGGCGTTTATAATGAGAGCTGATATTTTAAGCTAAAGCAATTTTTGAGGTGGGCATGTCACTCAAACGCTGTTTGACTATCCACATTTCCCAATTATTTTACTGTTTTAACAAAAATTTGGAAAAAATAAAAAAAAGAATAGAACAAAAAATTTATTCTTTAACTAAGTCGGAAATATTTCTTCCGGCGTCTTGTCTTTCATCTCCAATGACCTGAACTGATTCTGGTTGTGTTGTTAAATAAGACTCCATTGCGTTGTAGCCAAGACCTAGACCAACTCCGCATGTACTTGTTATTGCGGCTCCAACCACAGCAGCGTATACCTTTTCCTTGAATGAAAGGAGATATCCCATTTCTTCGTTTGATTTCACCATTGTAATGTTGAGAAACACAATATATTTATAAATCTTTTGTTTATCTTACTACTAAAGAGTTAAACTCTTATTATTCAACAATTATGATAATAACTCATTTTTGGCGAGTCACGAACTTCTCCATTCGGTTAACCGCGTTGCACTCTCATTCCACTTCGTTCTGGGAGTTTAACAGAGATTGCATACGTTATAAAGTGTAGTGAGCTATGACCAAAAGTGGGTGGCAGCTGAGCAAAGCGAAGTTTTCAATAACGCCTAACTTCTATAGAGAATCGCCGTGACCGTTGCCGTATAGGGCGTTCCATCACATTCCTGTCGGCTGTCTTCAATAGAACTATTGATGATTTCATAGGCATCAGCTCCTTCTTGTTCTGCGAGAGTTATCAGTTTGACTAAGGCATCATTTTCTGCCCAAGTACGATCGGGATGACTACTTGCAGAACGAGCAGAAATGGTGCTTAATCTGTTTCCTTCATAAAGAACACCTAGTTCACTCACTAACTGTCCTATATCTTGTTGGAAGTGTATTCGTTGTAATGCGGGCTTTGCAGTTTCCTGCACAATTTCTCTTACTTGATCAAGAGAATCCAGTGTGATGTTCGAACCAAAGTACTGTTTAGCAATAACTGCTTTCTGCTCATGTGCTCTCTTTTGTGCTTCCCCATCATTGTCCGCCTCAAAACGGAATTCATCGTGATGTGAATCTGGATCAGGCATCCAAGCACCGCCATCAAACATTGCTGCTCTGGTGGTGTATTTTGCTAAATATTTTTTCATGGTCTCACCTCGTTTTATTTTCGTTATCCATCAATTCCTACATAACCCAAGTCCCGGTAATACTCTTTTTGCAAATTCTTATAGCGTTCTTCAATAAGGGGACGTTCTTGGACGATATTCACCTGTCGCCAGTTGATCGGGTCAAACGGCAGGGGCGATTGTACATCTATGAGATGCACGGCCGTTATCGTTGTTCCTGCTGCCAAACACAGATAGCTTCTATGCATCCCATCCACCAGAACTGGTTTTTCTTTACAATTTTCAACAAGAGGTGGTATGTAGAGAGCCATCACTTTTTGGTTGGTATGGTCAACCCCATAGACTTGAGCGGGTAGCATATGGCTAATTCCTTTAACTAAATAAGTGCCAAACACACTTCTCATGTTATTCATTAAATCCAACAACTTACTTTCAAGTATGAAGGTCTGGCCAACTTGCATACTTTGCGGATCGAGATGATACACCTGCGGCATGGTGTGCCGATAAGGAAAAATAAGCTCGCAGTCTCGTCGCAGAGGAATATGCTGGAGTAAAGCCGTCAATAATTCCTGAGTCATAAATGTTAACTGTTCAATGTTTTCCAATGCTCGTAAAGGTACGACATAACGATGCTGCTCTCTATCCATGGCTAGAGAATGTTGAATCCGATCTTCAACGAGTTCACGCTGAAGATGAAACTGTGTGTTCAGATGATCAGTCATTATCAATCACTTCATGAATATGGTTGAGATTGGAAATAATAAAATCGGGGATTACAGTAGAAACATATTTCTTTCCGCAACCAGTTTGCACTAAGATAGTCTTTACTCCAGCTCGCTGTCCTGCCAGAATATCATCTTCCATATCCCCTACCATATAGGACTTACTCAAATCAATCCCGTGCTTCTTCACCGCTTTGAGAATAAGCTTTGGCAACGGTTTGCGGCAGGAACAGTTATCCCAACTAGCATGGGGACAGTAGAACATATCTTTTATCAAAATGTCCGCTTGCCGTAATTGCTGCCATACGGAAGAAAAAATCATCTGAACCTCCGTCTGGCTAAGTCTGCCCTTGGCAATCCAAGATTGGTTAGAAATCAAAATTAAGACATATCCCTGTTGCTGCAGCCAAGATAATCCTACTAAGATATCATGGTACAATAATTTATCTGTGGGAATTATTGTCGGATACCCTGAATTGTCTACGAGTGTCCCGTCCTTGTCTAAAAAAATTGCTTTAACCATCTTTACCTCACTTATGAACTTGTGTTGTAGAACCTATCTTCTTTTCTACCGCAATATTTATCATGGTGTTGTGTTTTTAGAGAAAAATGCTCACACCCAATATTGCATTGCAGATCAATAACTTCGTTGCTCAAAAACCCCGAACTATTCAGGATATTGCCCAGCTTATTAGCAAGAATTGGCGTACCGCTGAGAGTTATGTTAACCAAATTGCTCAAGAACAGGGAACAATTGCTACCACCACTTTTCGTGCCGGAACTAAAGGTGGCCTCAAAATTGTCTATTGGAATCTTATCAGCAAGAACCAGTCAACCTTTCAGGAAGTTCTCTTTCAGCGGATTATCCATGCTCGCCATAAAAAAGATTTTAGTCCTTTTGATATCTATCAGTACGTTGAGGATACTCAAAAGCAGTGTTTTCTAGAAAAGCAGGAACATAATCTTAATGTTAAACAAGATTTGATCTCAACAGTTGCCAGCGCACAAGAGCAAGTCTTAATTTTTTCTGGTGATGTATCGTGGGCACAGGCAAGGCAACAAGAAAAACCGCTGTTAGAAGCCTTTAAAATTCTGTGTCAGAAAGGTATTCCTATCAAAATTATCGCCAATGTTGACCTGAATGCTCAAGCGAATGTTACTCGTGTTCTTGAACTCAATCAGAAGTTTGGCAAGGAGCTTATTGAAATACGGCACCATCAGCAGCCACTGCGGGCTTTTATTGTGGATACTCTATTGGCACGATGTAAAGAAAAATATTTTTTAAAAACAGCCTTGGAAGAACAATTTTTGTTTTATTCTATTACCGATAAAGATTGGATCAATTGGTTAAAGAAGGTATTCTGGCATTTCTTTTCCACCTCTGTCTCAGCAGAAAAGCGCTTGAAAGATTTAGAGACGATTAAAGCGATGTAGCTATTTCACCACATCTATCTTCCCAAGCAATTCTTCCATCCCTTCCTTATGGCCAACTCCCACAATCACCAGAATTTTCTTCTCGGGATTAGTTTTGACTAACCCTACTAATTTCTTGACCATGTACTTGTTCCGGTCTTCAACCAAAGTTTTATACACCGAAGGATAGCGCTTTTTAAGCTGGCTCATCATGGCCGTAATCAAGGCCTTCTCAGGAACCTTGTGAAGGTCAAACGTACCTAGTCCCATCTCTTTCAACTGTTTTTTGGGTGAAATAAGTCCTTTGACGATATCAGCTATGAATCGTCCCTTTTCCTTCCAGCCGATAGATTGAGAGAAGTTACGTAAAGTAATTTGAATCGGCTGATCAATAAACGCGACTTCAAGCTTCTGCTTATGGGCTATCTCCATGGCTGTTTTCATTTCCGAGCCGGGAGAGATGCCAGTTATTTTCCCTAGCTTTTGCTGGACAATTTGTCCTATTTTGGCAAAAAGATAACCTTTTATTCCTACCGAAAATATCGCTTGCAAGTTAGTGCTACGTTTTTCTTTGTTCCATAAGCTTGCTGCCCGTTGAACGTCCAGTTCCAAGGCGATTATCTGCGGTTTTTCCTGTTCGATGGCCTTGGTGATTTCCTGAACGCTTTGCGTAGCGATATGAGAAGTGCCGACGATTCGCAGCTGCATAGTGCTACTTTATCATCGAAAAGTATTTAAAGCTACTTAATTTTAAAACCGCCATCAGATGAGGTGGTTATAATGCTAAAAATGAAGAAAGTGACTGAAACGTATGATTTACGGGTATTTACCGATGCAGGGGATTACTTTGGCGATGTCGAGGATACCATTGTTTCCGGGAATAAAGTTTTCGGCTGGAAAATCAAAGCATCCAAAAATTCCTTCTTAAGCCGGGTGCTGGGAAGTGCCCGAGGGGTTATTGTTCCTCATCAGCTGGTGAAAGCCATTGGCGATGTGTTAATCATTTCCAAGAGCGCTGTGCCAACGGGCAATGCTGATGATGCCGAGGCATAAAAGGCATGGCTACTCATAAATACATTAAAGATTGGCTTCATTACCAGTATATTCAAGGCGATTCAGAAGAATTCGGCGCCTGGCTGCTGATTGCAGCGTAAATTCTTTTCTTTTTTCACCCCATCGACACTCGTAAACTTTAAATACTCCCCTTCTTTTATTCTAAGAATTATCGTGAAGTAATAGAATATATAACGACAAAGAGGCTGGATTATGAAAAAAATAGTATTAGGAATAATGATTCTCGTGAGTTTGATTGCAGTAGCCTGTTCTCCGCAGGCAACCACCACCGGTGGCGGAGCTTTTATTGGCGGCACTGAAGGAGTAATTGCTTCTTTTGAGCCTTTTAGTGTCAAAGAAGCTGATACCTATACTATTTTTGATACCGAAGATTTTTCCATTGATGTGGTTCTCAAGAATAAAGGGGAAGAAAACCTGCCCGTAGGGAAAGCCACGGTGCGCTTATTAGGTCCGCCGAAAGAAAGCTATGAAAATATTGTGCCGGCAAATTGGGAATTAGCCAATAGCCATGAGGTAGAAAAGATTTCTGAATTTAACCCCGGCGGTGGAGAAGAGATAGTTTCATTCACACCCAGTACGCCGCGCGCCAAATTTAAAGGTGTCGTCACTGGATTTCAGGATGTGGTGTGGAACGTAGAGTACTGGTATGAATATAAAACTCATCTGATAGTCAATGATGTCTGCTTCAAAGGAGATATCACTGATACCAAAGTATGCGAAGTGAAAGAAGCCAAAACCTTTTCAGTCTCAGGCGCTCCCGTGACGGTTACTTCCGTTGCTGAAGATACTGCCGGCAAGGGAGTGGTCTTATTGAAAATTGATGTGAAGAACGCTGGAACTGGGGATACCACCACCGTTGGCCAGGAATTCGATACCCGTTTTGACCAGATTGCCTATACCGTAGATGAACCAGAAAAATGGGAATGTAAATCCGGCGGACGGGAAAACGAAGCCCGGTTGATTGATGGAACGGCGCAGATCATCTGCCGTTTGAAACAGCCTTTAGCTGATGATGAACTTTATACTAAAGCGGTGCGCCTGACTTTCCAGTATGTGTATAAAGACTTAATACAAGAGAAGTTAAGGATTAAGGAAAGTGTGAGATAAATTATTTTTTTATATTTTTATATATAATTTTACCAATACTTCTGCACTCCCACCATAAACACCCTTCCAAATAACGTCCTGATATCCTGAGTGCTATATGCCTTGCCTCCCCGAGGAGAGATTCCCGTCTTTTCAAACGTCTTCTCTACCACTTCTTTCGGCGCATAAAACACTCGTTCTGCCAGTGTCCTGCTGGTAAACTGGGAAGCCATCGTGGGAAACTGGAAAGAGAAATATAATACACTCATCGCCCGAATCCCATAGGGTCCGCCGATCTTCTTCAGCCGCTGCCGGTCAAAAAAGCGCAATTCCAAAGCCTCCGGCTGTACCCGAGTCATCGTTGACATTGCCTTGGTGACATATGCTGAATCAGGAATATCAGCGCCACCAGCCACTTCTGGCACGGTAACAACCTCTAATGGAGGAACGTATTTCCTTTCCTTCACCCGCCCGACACGAACCTGACGATTAACTACCAACTTTTCTTGCTCCCACCACTGCTGAACATAATCTGTTAACGCGAACAACGCTGGAAAAGCTTGGTCGGTTCCCTTAGCAACAATCACTTCTAATTTTCTTCCTTCACCACGACGCACTCTTTTTTCTTCTCTACCTTCAGGAGAAAAGTAATTCCATCCCACGCGATGGCCGACGGAATAACTTTCAGCCATTCCCACTAACAATTGCAGCCGTCGGGCATCGGCATCGGTCCGAAGAGGGTGTAACTCTACATAAAGCCTGACCGCGTCATTGACATTAATAAGAAAATCACCATTTCCTTTATCTTTTGGCCGTTCTACCCAGGGCAACCGTTTCCCTTCCCGGGCTCGGCGAATTTCCCGGGCAAAGGAAGGATCAACTTCTTCAATATGAGATATAGTTGCATGCACTTCTCGTTCCGTAGGATCCCGTATGCTCATCGATGAAATCATAAAGTTACCCCCTAAACTATCATTTATAACTCTTCTGAAATACAACTACTTTTTTGCCACCATCATCACAAAGGCCAGAAAACTTTCCAGTTGTAAGTACTCATCGCTTCCTTCCACCATGCGAAATTCCACTTCCCCGCATTGGTCCACCAATTCAACTTTTTGTCTATCCGCAGCAGTCAGGTTCCAGATCTCTTTCTGGATTTGTTTGATGACATCAAGCCCGGAGAGCCCATAGTCCAACATGAGGTTCAGTAATTTCTTGCGTGATTCCAGAAAGTTTCCTTTCAGGGCTAATTCTAATACCTCTTTGACTTCTTTAGGCTTGGCGACGGAAGCCATGGAATAGACGAGTTCCGCATCAATTTCTTTTTTAAGCACCGCACAACTTTGCATGATATTTTCCAACCGTCGGCAGTCCCCATCACAAATTTCATACAGTGCTTTCTTTGCTTCCAGAGTGATTTTGATATTTTCTTGCTTGGCAATATTGTCGATAACCGGCATAATTTCAGTTTCCGACAAAGGTTTAAACCGAAATACCGCACACCGGCTTTGGATCGGATCAATTATCTTTGAGCTATAATTACATGATAAAATAAATCTACAGGTCTTGGTATAATTTTCCATCGTTCTTCGCAGGGCCTGCTGCGCTTCTTTGGTCAACGCATCACTTTCATCCAAGTAAATGAGCTTAAAAGGCACATTGCCAATAGCTTTGGTTCTGGCAAAGTCCTTAACTTTCACCCGAACCACATCAATGCCCCGTTCATCAGAAGCATTTAGTTCGAGGGTATTTTCCCGCCAATTTTCACCGAAGAGCTGCTTAGCGATAACCAAAGAAAGAGTCGTTTTTCCAACTCCCGCTGGTCCAGAAAACAACAGGTGGGGCATATTGCCGGACTTGACAAACGCTTCAACTTTTTCGATGATTTCCTGTTGTCCGCGTATTTCTGCAAAAGTGCTCGGGCGGTACTTTTCAGTCCAGATGGTTGATTCCATAGTCTAGGTTCGGGTTAGTGTCAGTTTATAAGTTTTGCTTGCCTAGAATACCCACAAGAGAATTTTACTCACTCCAATAATCAACTCCGAATATGATATTCCAAAAATAAAGACTGCCACCAGTGCCAGCAGCAGGATATAGAATAACACCTGCAGGTTCTTGAGCAGAAACCGCAGGACGGAAACCAACAGTAAGCTTAGAATGACAATGCCAATAAGGGTAATGATATCCATGCTTTATTTAAAGCCATTATACTATTTAAGAATTTCTTTCGTGGAGTAAATAGGCTCAGAGTTCAAAGAAAGATATCCCCATCTTTTCCTTGTCGGGGTGGGTTATAAGTTGTTAATGTTTTACCTGGGGGTCTGGATAATCTTAATCGGTTTTTGGAAAGATTGGATATATCCATAATCTAAATCAATCAATAATGGGGTTTGATAGGATGATGCACCGGGAATGTTGTAGGTGCAGACAATTTTTCCTTGATTGTTATTAAGGCGCACCATTCCATCTCGTGGCTTGCAATCGATTAAACTGCCACCGCTCAGTTGCACCGAGTAGGCTACTTTATCCAAGTCAGTGTATTCCAAAGATGCCTGTCCGCAGTTTCGAATGTCAGCGCGGGGGCTGAGGACTCGTCCTCCTCCCAAGTTGACCACATTGATTTCAAATACCGCTTTGCTCCCAATCATATCCACGCCAACGTAACTGATTCCTACCGGTGCGCCTTGACCGCCGCCAGTGCTGACATCAGCAGGAACGCAGGTTTTTTGCTCTGAAGTGATTTGATAGAAGAGCGGATCGACGCAAACTTGGGGGTTGGCAGTGGTGCGATAATTGTAACAGGTGAGGAAGTTAAGGGTGGGATTATATTCAAAGACTCCCGGCGGCAACGCGACATTGGAAGAGCGAAATTCAATTTGATTGTTGCTCCCTTGTGTGTTGTAGACATTCTTTCCTTCCAGAACGCCTCCGGCGGTATCAGCACAAGAGCGAGGACCGTTGAAGGTTCCAGTTATGATATTTGGATCAAATCCAGAGATTTGGACAAAGCAGTCCTGTGCTTCTACATCATGATTGCCACGATTTTTCACTTCAACTAAAGCAATCAGTTCATTTTGGTCGTACAGTAAAGAGGGTGGGTAGTTGGGAAGGACACTAATTTCTATTCCTTGGGTTCCACTTTGAACCAGTTTTAATGCCGCGGCAGTATCTTGCGGACGTTCACCGGCAGCTGGTCTTCCGCTACAAGAAACCAACAGAAGCGAAAGGAGTACACATAGCGTGAAAAGTACTTTGCTCACACTCTTTTTCATGAGGAAAACAATGTAGCTGAGTTATATAAGCTTTTTGGTGGCTTTAGAGCCAGAAACAAAGAAAAAAAGAGAAGAATATTTTCCAGAAATCTTATAAATAAACTATCTTTAGAGGATATAACTCACAAACCCATGGAAAAGCATACTATTGTTCATATAAAGAAAGACTGCATCAGCTGCGGTGCCTGTGCCGCCATTGCTCCCGATTACTGGGAGATGGATGAGCAGGCCCTGGCCAAGTTAAAAGGCGCAGTCCAGAAAGGCGAGAATTGGGAATTAGATATCAACACCGAAGAAGCCAAAGCAATCAATCAGGAAGCGGCGGATGTGTGTCCGGTGAATATTATCCATATCAAGAAGAAAGAGTGAAATTTTTGGATGTTTTTAGTGATGTAACCTAGTGAGGAAAGAATTATGAGAAAGATAATTGGAAGTAGTTTAGAAAACTTTCCCCGGCTATGGGTTAAAAGTTATCCTTTTCCTAAGGAGGTTCTTGCGTTAGCAGATTTGGCTTCTCAGGATATCGGAATGGAAATATTCTTAGGGGGCAATTTTGAGGAAAACCAAGAATGTGTAAAGATATGTAGGGATAGTTATCCACGCTGGGGTGTAGAACTATTTTGTTATCAGGGTGAAGAAAAAAGGAAAGCGGAGGTAATATATGATCCTCTTTCCCCCGATCGGGCAGTGCGAGAGCTAAGTCGAAGTTATCTTTTTAATGCACTAGATTTAGCTTTAAAATATGGGGCATCTCATCTTCAGTTAGATGGGAATGATGGATATAGGACCAAATTAGAACCAATGGTTGATAGTAAAGATATTGTAGTAGCTATCAAAAGAAAAAAAGGGCTTCTTCTTGAAATTCGAGAACAATTTGGGGAATTTCCCATCTATTTTGAAAATACCATCCCCATAGACCTACACGCACCTTCCTTAATGAGCCTTACCGGACATCGATTATCAGACTTTTGGAAGCAGGGGCTTCCATTAGAATACGACTTGGCACATCATGCTCTGGCACTTGATATTTACAGTAGAGCTCATGAACTTTGGTTTCCATTGACTGAGGAAGAAACTAGCCTGGGGCAGAGAGTAAAAGAAGTTGGGATAACCGGGGTGATTCTAGAAGATCTCGCTTTGTTCCCAGAAATTTATTTTGCCCATCTCTCCAATGCGGCTAGATTTTCCGTAGGGACAAAATCAGATATTACCCCAGAAGATCCGACTCAATCTTTGATTGATTTAGTAAAAGTTATCCCCGTTTTAATCAGAAAAGCGAGGAATATTACCCCCGAAGTGGAGGATAAAGAGTATATCCAAAGACCTAACTTAAGGCAGTGGATTAAAAAGCTGCAGGATTATAAAAAATAAAAGAAGAGATTCACCCTTTCTTCACAATAATCATACAATGATCCATCTCATAGGGCTCAAGAATACGAAAATCGATAACCGTGAATTCTTTTTCGAGCATCTTTCTGGTTTCCTCAAATATCTGTTTTGATTTCTTTCTGGCATCGATGCTCCTGGCTTTGACTGCCAATAACCCGTATCCACCTTTCTTTAAAAATAATTTACAATTGTTGATGAAAATTTCGGCCTGATTGCGCTGGGCCACATCCTGATAAACTATGTCAGCCAGACAAATTTTATCAACATACTCTTCAGGATGATTGGCATCTGCCAGTATGGGAACAATATTTTTGCGATCTTGTGATAAAAATACTAAGTCACGCATCACCCGGGGAGCAGGATCAAGACCAAAGATGAGCCCCTCTTTTCCAACCATATCACTGACAAAAGAAGCAGTGTATCCATGGCTCACCCCCAGATACAATATAATATCATTTTTTCGTATCCCTGCGTTGGTGCAGCCCTTGGCAATTGCCGCTGCTAATTTGCTTCTAGTAGGATCAAATTCTCGAAATTCCAAGCCCCCGGTTCGAACTGTTCTCTCCTCAAAGGGCGCTTTTCCAGGCACCAGGCTTTGAGTGTACAGTTTTCTTCCATCGGTATGGAGTTCAAAGATTTTATGTGGAGTTAGTTTGCTCATAGGCATTCCCTCCTATATCGCTGCAAGATGCTCGCTCCATCAGGGCAAAATGATTTTTCTTTCATCATCTGATCAAGGCGCTCCAAAGATAGAAATTCTCCTGAAATAATTTCTTCTGCCTGGGTGGTAATAGGACTATCATAGGTACAACGATAGACCATTGTCCACACCCTATTTTCAGCTGTTTCATATTTGTTTTTGAAAAGAGGGACTAATTCAACTTTGGCGATACCCAGTTCTTCTTCTAGTTCTCGTTGCGCATTGTCCAAATAGGTTTCTTCTCCGGTCACGCAGCCGCCTGCTACAATATCATAATATCCTAGCCATAAATCTTTGGAAAAAGTGCGCTGATGAACATACAATTCCCAGTTAGAATTAAAAACCAGAATGGCAGTAGCCCGATGCCATAAATGCTCAGCTCGCATTTCTGATAATGATTGTAACTTTCTGAGTTCCTCAGGCGAGAACTCCATTGGTTGAGTTACCATAATTTTATGGTTGTTTTTCATCTGTTTATTTTCTCTTCCAATTCTTTTTTATATTCTTTCGCTTTAAATTCACCCTTAAAGTAATCGAGCCTCGCGCATAGCGATAATTTATCCGCCAGCATTCGCGCGGCTTTCCCGCGAAGCGCAGGCCTAGCGTTTTGAATGAAGGGATGCTGAAAGAGAATTCCATATTTTGGCGACTTTGCCCCGGTTTTGATATGCCTAAACAAGGCTTTTTCAGCACCGAGCAATTGGATGGTGGAAGCAGGAAGCATGGCTAAGTGCTTAAGGCTCTTTCCCAGTTCCATTAATTTAGCGCCTAAAGTAACTCCCGCCAATTCCAACACATTAGGGCAGTGCCGGACCATGATTTTTTCTAAGTACACTTCATGTTGCTGGCGTACTTGGTATAATTTAGTAATTAAGAGCGCGAGTTCCTGCATTTCCTCCACATCATTTTTACTCAGCGGTGCGCCCATACTTTCAGTTGTCATCAGATGAAGTTCCTTCAACAGTTCTGGTTTGCTTTTCTCAGCAACGCTCCTCACAAATTGTTCATGGGAAGACCTCTCTTTTGATAATTCCGGCAAATACAAGCTGTACCATTCCCGCAATCGCTTGGTGAGCAGATTACTCACTTTATCTAATTCATTGATATTAGCGATAGTTTGGGTGATAAGATTATCGTCCGACACCGAATTTTTGATGCCTTGCTTGGTCAGTTCACAATTCTTAGTATAAAACTCCTGAAAGTAGGTGCGATCTTGAAAAGTTTGCATAACTGGCATCCATTTATCTTGAGGAAGCGGCTGGGCCTCCGGATGCTTCCGGCGCAATTTTTCTTCCGCTTGATTTTTGTGTTGATAGTCCTCCAACTGAGTAAAGGGAATAAAATCTACCCGCTTGAGTTGCTCGTTAAAGATGAAACTTCCCATCAAATGAGTGAATAGGTATTTCATTCTCAATTGCAGAAACGTAAGCTATATAAAACTTTAGTTGGTTTTGGGAGGGATGGATTATATAACCCAGCTCTTTGCGCAGAATCGCTGCGTGTATTGCAAGCTGGATTTAGAAAAAAGATTGTGGCGTTCTTGCTGGGATAATAAGCACCATTACAAAATTCTTCCTTGTTCCTGTGGGAAAAAGAATTGGCTTACCGTACACTTTCATGGCTCCGGGCATGATAAGGCATTAACCCAGAAAATAAGTCCCTTAGAATCAACCATACGGAAAGTGAGGGAAGCATAATAATCCTATTCTTCTATCTTCTGCAGATACCCAGTATCATTCCCCTGGGTGAACCATTGCTCTTCATCGATAGTCCTTGGTCTTATCTTTTCTATCAGAAAAGCCAGGCCATCGCGGGCAGTGTAGAGGCAACTTCGCATCAGTTCTGCCGCTTCATGCGAAATTATTTTTGTTTTTTCGGCGAGTATTTGTGTGCCGGCACTGAGATAATCCCTTAGAACAGTATACATCAGCAGATTCTCACCCTGAGGATTAGGATCATATGTTAATACCTCATGAAGATCTAACACTCGTTCTAATCCTAGGGCTTTAACCGCCAGTTCATCACACAATAAGTCCTGAGCGTCTTGCTCTGCTCTGGGCAGATCAGTTTCTTTCCACCGCAAGGCATCTTTATAGGTGTCCATAACCACTTGCCGAAAGACCATCCCTTGAACTATTCGCTCATTCTGTGCTCTTTTCTGGTACGTTTTGAGAATTTCTTCCATCCGGCGGTATTCCCCATTTTGTCTCGGGTCTCGTAGTACTTCATCATATAACATAGCGTAGCCATCAAACACGATCTTTTTTTAAATCTTTCGAAAACATAGAGATTATATGCTTTTGTATCGATATATTTATAAATAAACCACCTTGAAAAGGGGTACCTAACCATAAAAACCCGGTTCACACTGTTTGGCTTAGGCCAATCAAATGAATAGGGCATGTGTGGCCTGAAAAGGTGCCCATCAGCAAGCGTGTGCTTCTTGATGGAAACCAGCAATAGGCTGTTACATCGGAAGAAGTTAGCGACAAGAGACAGAAGTTCACCCTTTGTGCTCAAAAGGAACTACTATGCCTAAAACTACTCATCCACGGCGAGGAAGCATGCAGTACTGGCCCCGAAAGAGAGCCAAGCACGCCCTAGCGAGAGTTCGAACTTGGGCAGTAGAACATAAAGCTAAACCTTTGGGTTTTATCGGGTATAAAGCTGGCATGACTCATATTCAGTTTGAAGATAATCGTCCGAAATCTATTACCAAAGGGGACATAATTGCCTTCCCATCTACTATCATTGAGTGTCCGCCCATGGTGGCGGTAGGAGCTGCTTTTTATGCCAAATTTGGAACTGGCGTTCGAAAAGTGGGACTCGTTCTAGCGGATAAATTAAACAAAGAATTACCGCGTCGAATACAGGTTCCTAAAAAAGCAGCCAAAAAAATGGATGACATTTCTGTTTTTGATGATGTCCGTTTATTGGTTCATTCCCAGCCGATTTTAACGGGCATTGGAACCAAGGCTCCCCAGATGATAGAAGTTGCTGTGGGAGGAAATTCTAAAGATGAAAAAGTGGCCTATATTAAAAGCATTTTAGGCAAGGAAATAGCCCTTACTGGAGTTTTTGATTCTGGCAATCAAGTTGATGTTCATGGCATTAGCACTGGAAAAGGTTTCCAGGGAACGGTAAAGCGTTTCGGTGTTCCTATAAGACAGCATAAAGCGGAAAAGACCAAACGGGGAATTGGAACTTTAGGGCCCTGGCATCCTAACCGGGTTCAGTTCACGGTTCCTCAGCCCGGAAAAATGGGATTTCATTTACGAACGGAATATAATAAACAGATTATGAGCATTGGCCAAGATCCCGCTCAAATAAATTTTTCCGGCGGCATCCCCCATTATGGGATTGTTAAGAATACCTACCTCTTGCTCAAAGGATCAGTTATTGGCCCGAAAAAAAGAGCGGTGTTATTGACCCAGTCTATTCGGCCTAATGCCAAAGTCATTAAAGAAGTACCAACACTCAAATATATTCATCGAGAGGCATAAAGAGACACCATGAAAATTCCCTTATTCGGCTTAGATAAAAAGAAGTCCGGCGACAAGGAACTGCCCGGGCAATTCCAGGAAGAATACCGGCCTGACCTTATTCGGCGCGCCGTTCATGTTCTTCAGACAGCAGCTCGGCAGCCCTATGGGTCTCATCCTGACGCGGGAAAACGACACTCTTCTCGATTAAGCAAACGACGGAAAAATTATCGCGGCTGTTATGGCCTTGGTATCAGCCGGGTGAACCGCAAGATTCATACCCGTCGAGGAACCAGATTTTTTTGGGTGGCTGCCTTTTCACCACAAACCGTGGGTGGACGACGCGCCCATCCTCCCAAATCACAGAAAGTATGGGATATTAAGATCAATAAAAAAGAAAATCAGAAAGCCATCCGCTCAGCCATGGCTGCTACCTTGCAGCGGGAACTGGTTGCTCATCGCGGGCATTACCTTCCAGCAGAGTATCCTTTTATTATTGATTCTAAATTCGAAAAATTAGACAAGACCAAGGACGTCGAAGCCGCCTTATTACAGTTGGGGCTTGACAAAGAATTAGAACGCTCTGCCGTCAAGAAAGTTCGCGCCGGCATTGGAAAACGCCGTGGGCGAAAATACCAGCGCAAAAAAGGCCTGCTCATCGTCGTGGGCGAAGATTGCCCCTTACTGAGGTCCGCTCAGAATATTCCCGGCATCGATATAGTTCCGGTGAAAGGGTTGGACGCCGAACTCCTGGCGCCCGGTTCCTTGCCCGGACGGGTGACCTTATGGACGGAAAAAGCCGTTGATATCATTACCAAAGAAAACTTATTTACCTAAAGACCATGGCAGTTACAAAAAAAGGCCAAAAAGCAGCCGAGGTTCAGACCCCTGCGCCCGGAGAAACCTTTGATCCTTATCAAGTTATTGTGTCACCTTTGTCAACAGAAAAAAGTATTCGGGGCATTGAATTTGACAACAAATTAGTGTTTGTCGTTCATCCCCGAGCCACAAAATTAGATGTGCGACGGGCAGTAGAAGAACTGTTCAAAGTTCGGGTGACCAAAATTACCATTCAAAATTCAGTGACCGGACAAAAACGGGCGCAAGTTACTTTACATAAAAGCAATCTGGCTTCCGATGTAAGCGCTGATTTGGGCCTGATTTAGGTGAACTATGGGTAAAAATTTAATTCAACAACGGCGTGGACGCGGAACCATGAGATATCGCTCTCCGGGCTTTCGCTTTTTAGGGGAAGTTAGACATATTGGAGAAGATACCCAAGGCAGAGTTGTTGACGTCGTCCATTGCCCAGGCCATAGTACTCCTTTGATGGAAGTATCCTACATCACTGGTAATAAAGAATTAGCCTTCGCGCCTGAAGGAGTGCGAGTGGGAGATATTATTACTGCCGGACCTGATGCCATAATTAAAGAAGGCAACATCCTGCCCTTGCGTAGCATTCCTGAAGGGACTTTGATTCATAATATTGAGCTCCGTCCAGGTGATGGCGGAAAAATGGTGCGAGCGTCGGGAACCTTTGCTAAAGTCGTTGCCAAGACCGATAAAGAAGTTCGGGTAAAATTACCCTCACGTCAAGAAAAATCTTTTCTTCCTGATTGTCGCGCTGCTATCGGCTTATTGTCAGGCGCAGGACGTCTTGATAAGCCCTTTGTCAAAGCTGGCACCAGGTGGAAGAGAATGCGAGCTAGAAATAAATTATATCCTATTGTCTGTGGTATTTCCATGAATGCAGTTGACCATCCCTTTGGCGGGAAATGTTCCCATATCAAAGGCCGGCCCACGCAGTCGCCTCGAAATGCTCCACCAGGACGAAAAGTTGGGAAAATCGCACCAAGGCATACGGGAAGGAATAAATAAAATGGCAAAAGAATTAATGTGGCGCGGAAAGACGGAAGAGCAAGTCAAGAAGATTGATATGAAAGAGTTTATGGAACTCGTTCCCTCACGTTCAAGGCGCACTCTCAAGAAAGGCTTTTCGGATGAGCAGAAAAAATTGCTCTTGAAAATAGCTGCTGATGATAAGAATATGAGAACACATCTGAGGGACATGGTCATTGTGCCAGTCATGCTCGGTAAAATTATCCGTGTGTACAATGGGAAAGACTATTTCCCGGTGATGGTAACTTTAGAAATGCTGGGTCATTTTTTGGGCGAGTTTTCCCATACCAGAAAGACCGTTGCTCATAGTGCTGCGGGAATAGGAGCAACCCGCTCCAGTAAGAACGTTTCAGCGAGATAAATACCCATGAAATCAACTACTACTGTAGGAACAGAACATAGCGCTTTGGCTAAATCGACCAATCTTCCTATTTCCACCAAACACTGCGTGGAGATTAGCCATTGTTTACGGTATAAGACCGTCAGCTATGCCAAAAAATTTTTACAAGAGGTAGTTAACATAGAAAGGGCCGTTCCATTTAGACGATTTACTCGCAATGTTGGACATAAAGCAGGTATGGCATCCGGCAGATTTCCTAGCAAAGCAGCGCGGGAATTTTTACGGGTCATTAGTTCAGCTGAGGCCAATGCTCAAGTCAAAGGATTAAATGCTTCCGCTCTTACTATTATCAAGCTCGTTGCCAATAGAGCACCAACTCCTCGGACGGGAGGACGACAACGTTACAGTACTCATCGAACCCATTTGGAAGTAGTCTTAGCAGAACGAAAAGTAAAGACCCAACGTGATACTTTAACAAAAAAAACCAAACCAGCCGCAGCTCAACCTACAAAAGCACCAAAATCAAAGATAGCATAAGAGGAATATGATACCATGATAGAACGAGAAATCATTGCCCAAAAAACCAAAGAGTTTTACATCAAGCGATATATAGAGAGTAAACTCGAGAAAGTTGGTATTTCACAAATCAAACTTAAAAAAATACCATTAGGTGAGAAAATCATTATTTATACCAGCCGGCCTAGTTTAATTGTTGGCTCCAAAGGAAATAATATCCGTGATTTAACCAAAGCCTTAAAGCGCGAATTTAAATTAGAGAATCCACAAATTGAAATTAATGAAGTGAAAGATATTTTTCTTGATCCTCATATTGTAGCTGAGCGCATTGCCAGTTCTTTAGAGCGTTTTGGTTCCGCTCGTTTTAAGGGTATTGGTCATAAAATCATGGAGAATATCATGAACTCTGGTGCGAGGGGTGTGGAAATAATTATCTCTGGTAAAATCCCTGGCTCCAGAGCCAAGAGCTGGCGTTTTTTACAGGGTTATTTAAAGAAATCCGGTGACATTGCTATTAGCGGTGTACGTCATGCACAAGTTTCCGCGTTATTGAAAAGTGGAATTATTGGAGTTAAAGTCGCCATTATGCCCCCCGATATTGAAATGCCCGATCATGTTGAAGTGTTAAAGGAACTGGCTCCTGCTTCGATTGAAGAAGTTAAAGAGGAGAAACTAGAAGACAAAAAAGTAGCCAAGAAAAAAACACCGGCTAAAAAGAAGATAGTCAAGAAAAAAGAAACGGCCTCAGATAAAGAGCCAGCTACCGATGCTGTTGATATAGAAACACCAACTCAAACCAATCCAACACAGGAGACCAATTAATTATGAAAGGCGCTAAAGATTTCAAAACTATGTCCTCAAGTGACCTTCACGCTCGCTTAGGAGAGTTTAAAAAGGAACTGCTTAAGTTGAATGTGCAAGTAGCAACAGGCGCTAATCCCGCCAGTCCCGGGAAGCTCAAACAAACTAAAAAAAATATTGCTAGGGTATTAACTGATTTACAACGAAGGGAGGAAGCTTAGGTAAAAACTATGGTTGGAGTATGCAATCAATGCGGTTTACCACAGGATCTGTGTGTGTGTGAAACAATTGCTCGCGAGCAACAAAAAATTACTATCAAAATTGAAAAAAAGAAATTCGGAAAAAAATACACCATCATCAGCGGGATGACCAGGGAAGCAAATATCGAAGAAATATTCAAAAAAATGAAATCAAAATTGGCCTGCGGTGGGACTGCCAAAAACGGTCAAATCGAGTTGCAGGGCGATCATAAAGTTCGATCAAAGCAAGTTTTGATTGAGCTGGGGTTTCCGCAAGAAACCATTGACCTCATGTAGGTCTTGAGGCAAAGGTGATACGAAAACAAGTTTTCCCCCATGAACTCATAGGGGAGAACATCGAAGTGGTGCAATCAACTAACCAAAGCAATCTGGGATTGCGAGGAAAAATCGTTGATGAAACCAAATTCACACTCAAAGTGCAAGAAGGAGAAAAAATAAAAACCCTATTCAAAAATACCATACTCTTCAAGTTAAGCACGAGGGGCATGGTTATTGACGGAAAGACCATCATCAAACGGCCGGAAGAAAGGCTTAAAGGAAATTAAAAAGTAAGACAGAGACAAAATGAATACAGAAATATTGGGAATACCAGCGCCAGGGAAAGTATGTAGTGATATCAAGTGCCCTTTCCATGGAAAGATATTGGTGAAGAACGAGCTCCTTACTGGGAAGGTCATTAAGAAAGATATTAATCATTCAGCAACCATTGAATGGTTTACGCAGTATCACCTTCCAAAATATGAACGGTTTGAAACTAGGCGATCACGCATGAGGGTTCATAATCCAGCTTGTATTAATGCAACTGTAGGGGCGATGGTGATCGTGGCCAGAACCAGGCCTTTGAGTAAAACTAAGAATCATGTTATCATTCAAGTAACTGGTCATGTTACTGCTTTATTACAGGAAGATGCAAGTTTGGTAAAAGAAAAAAATACAAAACCAAGGAAAGGCAAAGAAAAATGAAAGCACTTAAAGCTAATGTTACAAGGGGACTTCAAGTAGAATCTTTAGTGCCAGCGTGTGATAACTCTGGCGCAAAGATGGTCAAAATTGTGAGTGTTAAAAATCAAAAAACCAGCCGTGGGAGAATTCCAACTGCCGGAGTAGGCGACATGGTACTCGTAACAGTCAAAAAAGGAAAATTGGAAATGAGAAAGACAGTTGTGCCAGCTATTGTGGTCCGCCAGAAGAAGGAATATAAGCGCCCCGACGGGATGCGGATAAAATTTGAGGACAATGCCGTTGCTGTATTAAAAGATGAAAAAGGCAATCCCAAAGGGACTCTCTTTAAGGGTCCCATCGCAAAAGAAGCTGCTGATCGATGGCCGGCAGTAGGAAAAATAGCCAGCATAATTGTGTAAGAGAAAAAAATGACCTCAAGAACCTTTTCAACATCCTGGAAGCGGAGTATTCAGCCGCGTCGTCAGCGCCGGTATACCTCCCAGGCTCCCCTCCATCTCCAGCAAAAGGCCGTGCATGTTCATCTGGCTTCTCCTCTGCGCGCAAAATATGGTTTTCGGAATGTCCAGATACGCAAAGGCGACAAGATTAAAGTCCTTCGCGGCCAGCACCGAAAGAAAGAAGGCAAAGTAGAAAGGGTTGATATCAAGCGGGCAGCGATTTATGTCGCGGGCATAGATGCTATCAAAAAAGACGGCAGCAAATTATTAGTCAAGCTCAATCCTTCCAATCTCGCTATTGTTGAAGTTGATTTTACTGATGCCCGCCGCAAGCAGAAGTTAGAATCAAAGCACCAGCCCAAGTCAGCTGCCAAACCATCAGCTCCTGCTGTGAAGTCCAATCCTAAAATTGAAACCAAAGTTGAAACCATCAAGGTAAAGACCACATGAAACATCACCTGAAACGAATAGCTGCACCCAAGAGCTGGATTATTGACCGGCGTAAGAATGTCTATATAGTTCGGCCAACTTCCGGCGGCCATGCCTTAGGCATGGGTTTGCCATTGGGCTTAGTGCTGCGTGATGTGCTTAAGGTAGCCTCGACGATGACCGAAGTGAAGAAGATGCTTCACACCAAATCCATCTTGATTGATGGGAAAAGGCGAAAAGAGTACAGTTTCATGGTAGGTATTTTTGATGTGATTACGTTTCCTGATACTGGGAAATCATACCGGGTAGCCTTTGACACCAAAGGCCGGGTAATTGTATCTGAGATTAATGGTGCTGAACTTTCGATCAAACCCTGTAAAATTATTGGAAAGACTGCCTTGGCCGGCAAAAAGATTCAGTTCCATCTCCATGATGGAAAAAATATAATCATGGATAAAGATGCAAAAGTGGGAGATACTTTACTGCTTCAATTGCCCACGCTGGAAGTTAAGGATATCCTTCCTCTCCAGTCGGGAGCCGCCGTCTTTTTGACCAAAGGAGACCATCGTGGTGATATCGGTGTTTTAAAAGAAATTCATGACCGCAACGCTGTTTACATCGCCGCTGGGCAGGAAATAGAAACAACCAGAGATTACCTTTTTGTTGTAGGAGGAAAGAAAGCAGCTATTACCATCCGATAAAGATGCTTTATTATTACCATGAGATCAGCCACCACCAATCAACCGGGAACAAAAAAAGATTCCGCCTCATCTAATCAGAACCCCATGAGAGATATTATAATCCGTAAGGTGACTCTGAATATTGGTGCCGGAAAGAACGAAGACCTGCTGAAGAAAGGCCTGAAGCTCTTTCAGAAATTATCTCCCTTGGCTCCCGTTAAAACAGTTACTAAAAAGCGCATCCCTGAATGGGGTCTCCGCCCCGGCCTGCAAATAGGCTGTATGGTGACCGTGCGTGAAGGCGCCGAAAAGTTATTACAGCGGTTGCTGGCAGCTAAAGAAAAAACCCTGTCCGCAAAAAACTTTGACACCATGGGAAACTTTTCATTTGGCATCCCGGAATATATTGATATTGAGGGGTTAGAGTACGATCCCGACTTAAAAATAATTGGCTTGGAAGTAGCAGTGACGCTCGAACGTCCAGGATACCGGGTCAAAAGGCGAAGGATAAATACCCGTTCCGTAGGGAAAAAACACCAAGTTACTAAAGAAGAAGCCATTGCCTTTGTTCAAAGCAAGGGGATTAAAGTAATATAAAAAAAGAAAAAAACCATAAATACACACCATGACCACCAGCGATTACCAAAAAGTGTTCAAGCAACTGGATCATAAGCCGGTAGCGAAAGCAAAGTTCATCAAATTCAATGAGCCCAAGAAACGCTCCTGTGGCATCCGGTTATGGAAATGCAAGAATTGCGGGAGAACCGCCGCCCATATCAAGAAGTACGGCATCAATTTATGCCGGCAATGCTTCCGGGAAATGGCCGTCGGGCTAGGATTCAAAAAATTTAGCTAGGAGAAAAAAAAATGTTAAATGACCCCTTGGCTGCAGCCTTGACCAAAGTTGTCAATGCCGAACGAGTAGGGAAGCGCGAGATACTGATCAGGCCGGCTTCCAGCATGATTAAGAAAGTTCTCAGCATCATGAATGATCATAATTACATTGGAACCTATGAAGAGATACCCGATGGAAGGGGGTCAGTCCTTAAAGTTAACTTGCTCGGCAACGTTAACCGCTGCGGGGTCATTAAACCGCGATTTTCAACCAAGATAAACCAGTTTGAGAAATGGGAGAAACGGTATCTGCCTGCCCATGAATTTGGGATTATGGTCGTTTCCACCCCTCAGGGGATGATGACTCATACTCAAGCCAAAGAAAAGAGCATAGGAGGTAAGCTCATTGCCTATTGCTATTAAAGACCATGAAAGAAGATTTGCGTTTACAAGTAGCCCTGGTGAAGGGGATTACTGCAGTGGTAGCTGGGTATTCCCTAACCGTGAAAGGCCCGAAAGGAGAAGTAATTAAAACTTTCATAAACCCTAAAATAAAAATTTCTGTAGAAAATGAAAAAGTGGTGCTCTTTTCACCCCAAGCTACCAAGCGTGAGAAGACCGTGATGCGTTCGTTTGAATCTCACATCAAGAATATGGTAGAAGGTGTCCAGGAGCCCCATATCTATAAATTAAAAATCTGTTCCAGCCATTTTCCGATGAATGTTTCGATCTCCGGGAAAGATTTCCAGGTCAAGAACTTTCTGGGTGAAAGCGTTCCCCGAAAAGCTCACCTCCTTCCTGGTGTGGATGTTAAGGTCAATGGGGTCGATATAATCATTACCAGTGCAGATAAAGAGGCGGCTGGTCAAATGGCCGGGCGTATTGAAAACCTGTGCCGGATTACCAATCGTGACATACGGATATTTCAGGACGGGTGTTATATCAACCATAAAAGCGGATGGAAATAAACCGCTGCAGAGACTAAAATAAATAACTACAAAATAAAATGGCTACTACCCAACGTTTACTTGAACTTCGCAATAAGACTAAAAAGCGAAAACCCACCTTTGTCGTTCGTGCTTCTAAGTTCGCTCGCCGTATCAAAGTGCGCTGGCGAAGAGCCCGGGGCCGTCATTCTGCCATACGGCAGGATTATAGAGGAAGGCCAAAACATGTGAGTACCGGATATCGATCACCTCAGGAAGTTCGCGGAAAACACTCTTCCGGCTTAGAGATGGTGGTAATTCATACTGATAAGCAGCTGAGCAATCTTGATCCTACATCGCAGGGCGCGATTATTGGCTCTACTGTCAGCGCCCGTCGGCGGGTTGAATTGATGAAAGTTGCCGTGGAGAAAAAAATAAGGGTCCTGAACGTACGCGACTTGAATGCCGCCATCGGTAAAATTAAGGCTGGTCTGGACACTCGCCAGAAAGCCCGGCAGGAAAGAATCGCCGCTAAAAGCAAAAAAGAAGAAGAAAAGAAAAAACAAGCCGAAGAAAAAAAGAAAAAAGAAGAAAAGAAACACCAGGAAGAGAAAGCTGCTCATGAGGGGCCTGCTCCGGAATCAGTTGAAGAAAAAGTAAAAAAAGAAGAAGAGCAAAAAGAACAAAAACAACAAAAACAACTGGTTGATAAAGAGATTACCAAAAGACAGTAATTCGATTATAACCTAAAACACCATGAAACATAAAAAACAACTGGCGGCAAAAGTATTAGGCACTTCCTACCAGAAGATCCGCTTTGCTGACGGCGCTTTGGAAGAAGTCAAGAAAGCGATTACCCGCTCAGATATGAGGGGCTTGATTGCCGTCGGGAAGGTATATAAAAGTGAAAAGCCCTTGCATTCCCGCGCCCATGCCCGGATGATCACTGTTCAAAAAAGAAAAGGGCGAAGGCAAGGCCGGGGAAACAAAAAAGGAAAAAAGAATGCGATAGTGACTTCCAAGAATAGGTGGATCATGCAGATACGCGTTCAGCGAGAGTTCCTGGGGCAGTTGCGGGAGAAAGGATCACTCTCACCTCAAAATTACCAGCGGTTGTACCGACAGAGTAAAGGTGGGTACTTTCGGAACAAGAGGCACATTAAGCTGTATTTGACGGAACATAATTTACTTTCCAAAAAAGGAGCAGAAAAATAGGAGATTATTTGAAACATGGGATCAGGAAAACCAAAAACAGTGTTGTACCGAAGGAAGAGAGAACAAAAAACGAGATATAGTAAACGATTAAAATTACTGCTCTCCCGAAAGCCACGGCTGGTAGTGCGCTTGACCAATACCAAAATAATCGGCCAAATCATAACTTTTGGCCCGCGGGGTGATTCAGTGCTGGTGGGAGTAGATTCCTCAGCCCTTGCCTCTTTGGGATGGACTTACTCTTTCAAAAGCCTGCCTGCCGCTTATTTGGCCGGATTTTTATTAGGCAAAACTGCCCTTAAGAAAGGGTGTCAGGAAGCGGTCGTTGATACTGGTTTTAGGGGGCCGGTCCATAAAGGGAAAATCTATGCTTTCATAAAGGGGGTAGTCGATGCTGGTCTGCGTCTTCCCGTTGATAGCAAGGACGTGTTTCCTGATGAAGCTCGCCTGCGGGGAGAGCACATTAAAGCCTGGGGAACTTTAGTTAAAAATAACCCCGCTAAGCCCGGAGCACAATTTACGCAATATTTAAAAACAAAGTCCGAACCTGACCAGATAAGCGTCGCCTTTGCTCAGGTAAAGCAAAACATAAAATAAGATTAAAAATAAAACAATAATAAAAAAAATAAAAATAAAACCAAAGAATTACCTACCTTACTATGGTCAAAGAATCAACCCCATCAAGGAAGAATAAAGCTGCTGAAGCAGTGATAGAGTCAGTTCCCGAAGCAGAAGTCGCCTGGACGCCCCGGACTGCTCTTGGAAAGCTTATCCATGAGGGCACTATCACTGATATTGACACCGTCTTTGAACAAGGGCACAACATTATGGAAGCAGCAGTTGTTAATGCTCTCGTTCCTGATTTAGAGGAAGATTTATTGTTGATTGGCCAGGCGAAAGGTAAATTTGGCGGCGGGCAGCGGCGTATCTTCCGCCAGACGCAGAAAAAGACTAAAGAAGGGAACAAAATTCAATTTATGACCTGTGCGTTAGTCGGCAACAAGAATGGATATGTGGGAGTTGGAATCGGGAAAAGCAAGGAAACCGTTCCCGCCCGTGAAAAGTCAAAACGCCAGGCTCGTTTGAATCTCATTCAAGTCCGGCGCGGATGCGGAAGCTGGGAATGCCATTGCCATCAGCCTCACTCTATTCCTTTTGAGATTGAAGGAAGGTGTGGCTCATCTCGTATTCGCTTGATTCCCGCGCCGAAAGGAAAAGGGCTTTGTATTGAGAAAGAATCAGCGAAAATATTAGCCATGGCCGGCATTAAAGATATCTGGAGTAAAACTCAAGGTCAAACCAAAACAAAATTAAATTTAGTCTCAGCAGTGATTGATGCTTTACGAAACCTGAGTAAAATCAAAGTTAAGCCAGAAGATATTGCCCATTTAGGATTAGTGAATGGAAAGTTGAAAGAACCAAAAGTGGAGACAGAATAATGGCAGAGCAAAAATCAGTTGTACGTAAGGGTAGTGTGACACCAGCTACAGCAGCACCTACAACTAAAAGTGGAGTTAAAAGTGAAGTGAATAAAGTAGCAGTAATTTTGGTTCGTGCCGCTTTTCGTATTCCTCAACCAGTTCTCGATACGCTGCAGATGCTTCGTTTAGTTCGTCGAAATTATTGTGTAGTCATAAATAACACACCCACCATGAAAGGAATGATTACCAAAGTTAAAGATTATGTAGCTTGGGGTGAGATTGATGAAGAGACTCTGGGGATGTTAGTGAAGAAACGCGGCTTGGAATTTCTAGGAAGAAAAAATGATAGTAAAAATATTTATAAATATAGGACTTTTGAATTTAATGGAAAATCATATAAGCCTTATTTTCGCTTGAATCCGCCTCAGCAAGGTTTTGGCCGTAAAGGGGTTAAGATGGGCTTTGCCGCCGGCGGCGCCTTAGGATACCGTGGGAATAAAATAAATAATTTGATTCAGAGGATGTTGTAATCATGGTAGTCAACCGCAGAAAAAAAGTGGTAAAATATCGTGGGAAAGGCAGTGGTACTCATGGCGGCGGCGCTCGGAAAAAACGCCGGGGCGCTGGAAGCCGTGGCGGGCGTGGTAATGCCGGGACGGGTAAACGTGCTGGGCATAAGAAAGCCGGGATGAAAACCAGGCGCCTTGGTCAGCATGGGTTCACCAGCATTCGTGAAGTTTCTTCTCGCTTTGATACTTTGAATGTGGGATATTTTACCTCATTGAAAGTTCGTACCTTACTACAGCAAGGTAAGGCGGTGCAACAAGGAGATCAGGTAGTTATTAACCTGACTGAATTAGGGTATGGTAAATTACTTGGTACAGGAAGTACAACTTTGAAGCTTAAGCTTATTGTCAATCAGTGGAGTGCGCAGGCTGAAGAAAAGATTAAGGCAGCCGGCGGTAGTCTAGAAAAAAAAGCGGCGTAGATACAGCATGACTTTACTTGACACCATTTTGGCTCATTTACCACAGGTAAGGGGGCCAAAACAGAAGAAGCTCCCATTTAATGAGAAAATCAAATGGACACTGATTGCTTTAATTCTTTTTTTTGTGATGGGTTTTGTTCCCCTGTATGGGTTAGGAGAAAATGCGCTTCAGCAGTTTGAGTTTTTGTCAATTATCTTAGGAGCTTCCTTTGGTTCTATTATCAGTTTAGGTATCGGGCCGTTAGTAACCTCATCCATCGTGTTACAGTTGCTGAATGGAACAGGTATTATTAAATTTGATTTGACCTCTCCAGAAGGAAAAAGCCGTTTTCAGGGTGTACAGAAATTATTATCTTTATTTTTTATCATCTTTGAAGGGGGAGTGTATGTATTAATGGGCGGATTGGCGCCCTCAGCGAGCTTGGTCGGCACTCCTGTCNNGCTCTTATTGATCTTTCAGCTGTTTTTGGGTGGCATCATCATCATGTTCTTGGACGAAGTAGTATCCAAGTGGGGCTTAGGCTCCGGAATTTCCTTGTTTATAGCCGGGGGCGTTGCTCAGCAGATTTTTATTCGAGCCTTTAACTTCCTGCCTTCACCCACCAATCCTGATATTGCTGCTGGAGCTATTCCCGCCTTGTTCCAGGCAGTGTCCAGTGGTGATTTTTTGACTGCGATGTCCGAAGGAGCTGCAATTGTTGCAACCGTAGTAGTTTTTATGATTTGTGTGTATGGTCAAGCAATGAAAGTAGAGATTCCCCTCTCCTTTGGCCGGGTTCGTGGGTATGGCATGCGTTGGCCGCTAAATTTCTTTTATACTTCCAATATACCTGTGATTTTAGTGGCGGCGCTGATGGCGAACATTCAGCTGTTTGCTACCCTATTTGAACGATGGGGGCATCCCTTGCTAGGGACCTTTTCGGGACAAACGCCAATAAGTGGCATAGTGTACTGGATTCAGGCTCCTGATTTAGTGCAAAGCATTATTCGTGGGGGGTTTACCTTTACCATGCTGGGGCAGGCTATCATTTATACCTTATTATTCATGGTTGGCTCAGTTATTTTTTCCATTTTTTGGGTGCAGACGGCAAATATGGATGCAGCATCTCAAGCCAAACAAATTCTATCATCTGGTTTGCAAATTCCCGGATTTCGGCGGGATGAGCGAGTGCTGGAGAAAGTGCTAGGGAGGTATATCTGGCCTTTGACTATTCTTGGCGGTGCTTCCATCGGTTTATTAGCATCAGTAGCTGATCTCTCCGGCGCTTTATCCCAAGGGACAGGTATACTCTTAACCGTTATGATTGTATATAAGTTATATGAAGAGATTGCCAAGCAGCATNNCAGCATATGATGGACATGCATCCCGCCATGAAGAAATTTATGGAATAGGATAGTTTATTTTTTTTATTTCTATCTTAAACACAATTAAAACTACACTTAAGAGATGAACAACTACATCTTTGGCAATGAAGCTAACATCTTATATGTATTTGCTCTTTCAAAATCACCTAATCTCTCTGCGAACTGTGCAGAAACATCAAATCTACCCAGTACAGAAAATCTTTGCATTGCTTTCTGACCAATTATTTGCCTTCCTGCTTCATCTCCTATCTTAAAAGCAGCATCCATTGCTAAATCATAATAATCTGGATCTGAAAAATATCCATTTTCATGCGGTGTATCAATTTTTGGTTGGCAAATCTCTAAAGCCTTTTGTGGATTGCCATATTGATATGCTGTTCTTGCAGCGTCTTTATCTAAACCAGCGTGTTCATATATTTGTATCGCCATCTCTGCATGGCCTTTATCAAGAGCAAACTTTGCCATTGTAGATAATTCCTCAGACACTCCAATTTCTAAACATATTCCCATTGCTCTGTCCGTATATCCTTCTTGCAGAGCTAGTTTATATGCCTCTTGAGGTTGAGATGCCTTTTCGTAAACAGTAATTAATTTATCATTATCACCAACTTTTTTAGCAAGATCTATGAGATGCTGGGCATCGAATAAAAAGCGATCATCTAATAGTGCATCGAGTGCTTTTTCATAAAGTTGAAGTGCTTTTTCATGATTACCTATCTCTTCTGCAACCTCAGCACCTTTTTGATAATATACTGCTCCATTATGAGAATTTTCCATTGATTCAGCTGTCCTCACATATATCTCAATAACCTTGTCAATCGTTCCATGTTTCCTTTCCAAATCTGCGGCTCTATCAAACAGTCTTTCTTTTTCATATCCTGCAATCGCTCGTCTCCACTGCTTTTTTGCATTCGCATCATCACCTTGTGTTTCATAGAGACGTGCCAGCCCCTCATGGTATCGGGCAACATCTTTTCTTTTTATTGCATCCTCATAAACTTGGATTGCCCTCTGAATACCAACATGGTCCCTTGCAATTTCTGCAGCTTGATCCATAAAAAAATGACCTTCTTCATAAATGGCAATGGCCCCTTCAGGATTGCCTTTGAGAATCTCAAACCTCGCTCTGTCATCATAACCGCTTTCTTTGTCTGCATAAAAATCGCTTGCTTTAGCAGCATAATGCGGATTTTTGCTCATACCAACTCTCACCGCACCAATCTCTGCCGCTTCTCTTGCATCAGGGGGTAATAGGTCTAATAATTCTTCCAGATCAAATCGCTTTTCTTGAGCAGACAATACACGAGGAATTACTCTTCCTATAACAGAGCGTAAACTTAAAGCCGTCATCACAACAAAGAATGAGATTAAGTATATAAAATTAATGATAGTTGGGCACAGTTCGAAAAGTGAGTNNGGTTGCACCAATAACTTCGTGCACGCAAAGGTAGTTCTCGGCTCGCCTCTTGACCTAGGCGGCGGCGTAAATGCAAAAATCACTCACAAAATAAACTGTGCCGATAGTTGAGTAAATAAAAAACCCCTAACCATCAAAAAAATTTAGTTCCGCTTTGCTTGGAATTGATAACCAAAAGGAAACAAAAAAGTAAAGAAATTAAATAATATCTTCTTCTGCCACCACAATGAAATCTCCGGAGGCAATGACTGCCGAGAAGGGAATCAGGATGCTGCCTTCTTTGGTCTTTTCTAATTCCATCTTATCGGTATAAGTAGTGGGATTTCTCAATAGCAAGTGAATGAGTTCTCCGGATCCAATCTCAAAAATAAGGTCGCCAACCTCACCAAATTTCTTTCCTGATTTAGAAACAATGGTTTTTCCTAATAGTTCTTTTGAGTATACTTTTCCTTTTTCTTCCATAGTTATTCACCCTCGTTTTTGTACCTTGATTATAAGCTGTGTTCCGGAGGGGAAGGCGACTATATAAAGTTTACGGTGAAGCATTAGCTATTTTACTCATAAAATATGGTTCTGATTTCCCATTTTAAGTCCCGGACCATCTTCTGGAACACCATGGTATCTATCACATTACCCTTCTGAATTAAGGCCGTCCTTATCTTTGCCTCAACCGTGCGCTGGATTTTTTCGACCAGCAGTGCCGGGTTGCGATGCCCGCCCTTTTGTATTTCTCCTTCCAGTATGCTCCTTCGTTCGGTAAAGGTATCCATAAACGCAGTTATAAACTCATGTTGGGAGCTTACGGTCGTAACAAAGTTAGTCGGCGTTTTAGTGGGATCGCTTTTCTTGCAGGCTCTTCCATAGGAACGCAATAAGCAGGATTCAAATTCAGTCAGGAAATCTTGAGTAATCATGCTTCTTATAAAGAGAGGGGTATTTATTAAGTTTTCTTGTCATGAAGCGGTTAAGGTTTCTACTTCATCTCTGCATCAAACTCATTTTCTGCCACCACCAGCCCATTTTTCAACAGTTTCGTCTTCACCGTATTCGCCCCCTGGAACCTAAGAGGGTCATAGAGCACCTGTTGGGAGAAGATAAACTCCTCCCCCTTCTTCACTTTATACGGCCCATACACATCTGAAAATAAGGTTGAATCTCGCTGCTCAAAGAAACGCTTCAGTGTTGGAATAAACGAAAATTCCGTGGGATAGCCTTTTTCCTTCTCTCTTTTCTCGCCCTTTCTATTAACCGCCACCTCAAAGGTATACTCATCGTAGTCTCTTTCCGTAACTCCAATTACCCCCCCCGTGATCCCATTTCCTGCTGTTCCCTTCCCATCCTTATCCGAGGGCGTCACCACCAGATAAATATCCATGGCATCCTTCTCCGGCTGCACTTCCAATGCCGCGCCAATAGTCCCCTTCTTCTCCACTTCCACCCCATTCTCATTCACCACTTCCCCCAGCGCTGTCAGCTGCACTTTCAGTTCCCTCGGCTTCAGC
>DUFZ01000025.1 GCA_013331635.1 Candidatus Woesearchaeota archaeon
AAGTTCGCCAAACGGGTTAGGGAAGAAAGGAAAAAGCTCGGCCTATCGCAGGAGGAGTTCGCCGCCAAGTCCGGCTTCCACCGGACGTATATCGGCATGATAGAGCGAGCGGAGAGGAATATTACGCTAAGTAATATTGAAAAATTGGCTAAAGCCGTAAAAATCCCTATTTCAACTTTATTAAAGGGGCTGTAAAACAATTAGTTATGATAGGCGTGATCATATTTCTTTCCTGCATTATTTTCTCGATCTACGGAATAGTTTCAATTCCGATCCTGATTCATTCAAAGACTATAAAAGCAGCCTGGCGTTTGCTTGGGATGTCTATACTGCCTGCGCTGATAATCGGATTGTTCATTAAGGACCCTTGGTTTGCAGTTGATCAAATATGGCGCTGGCTACGTTTAGCCGTATTGCTTAGCTGGATTCCAGCGCTAATTTACCTTGAGCAAAAAGGACACCTAAGTTATGATAGCGCCTTCCCTAAATTGCTATCCCGCATATCAACATATTCATTGCTGGCTGTATTTACAGTTTGGGCAATAAATAAAACCGAAGCATGGGGTCTAGTTCAAGCGAATTTTAATGATGATGCTCGTGCGTGGTTTGCTGAAACCAACCGTTCTGAAGACGGATTTATTTTCACTCGATTTGGAAATAGCAATTTGCTGTCAGAAAAACTTCTGGATAGTAATCTAGACATTTACACTTATTCAATTCAATGGATAGGGAACGAACAGATTCAGTTGAAATCTCCGACTGACAACATTGTACGGATATATAGCCCTAAAACCCACATGATGGAGTATATTGAGCAATCGGGGGAACGTACAAGGGTAAACAAGACTACTGGCTACCGAGAAATATGGAACAGTCAGAATAAGAAATGGGAACCACGAACATAAACAGGGTTTGGAATCAAAACAAGTCACTGGGGGAAGTAAAATGTTTGATAAATCCATAATTAATAAATCTGGCCAGATGTGGAAGGCCGTACTGTCATTTATCGTACTCATTTGTGGCGCTATTACTATGAGATATGGCTTTTCTCATGGGTATCTTTCAATTCCAATAGTCAGCGGGTTTGCCTTAATGGCATTTAGCCTTGTGTTCCCATGTATTGCAATTCGCTGTTCTTTGTGTGGCGCGAGGTGGGTATGGCTTGCCTTTAGTGGGCAGAATTCAAACCAATGGCTGTTTTGGCTATTTGCCCAATCAGAATGTCCTGTTTGCAAAGGTGCTGCACGCCCTCCAAATCCAGTGGATAATTCTGCGTTACCACCCCATAGCTAAACGTCTGTCGTGCAGATGGGGTCAGGTCTTGATTCTTGACCTGCAAGCCTAAGTCAAAAGTAAAGAGTCAAATATTATGCTTCCAAAAACATTTAAGAAGATCAGCTTGTATCTACATACCGAGCTGGAAAAACCAATCAAAAATATTTACATTCCATCCTACGAATCACTAGTGCTAATATTTTTATTATTTATAAGCATTCCATACTACGATATATTCCAGACCATCTATTTCAGATCCACAGATTATTTGCACAACTGGCCCTTTATTTCCTCAATGGAATTCATAGGATGGGCCGGGACATTTGTTATTTCCCTTGCGATATTTATCGCGGAGCAGTTTAGAGAGAATACAATCCGCGGAAAGGCATTTCTTAGGGCAACCTTGCTTTGGCCAATCCTTGTCTACTCAATACTTGGTGCTGCCTGGGCATACTTTTTCCCGACACATTTTTTCACGACCATACTTGCGGTTTTACTCGCATGTCTTATCGGAAAAGGTTTTTACAATCTACTCAGACTTCTTTTGAGCAACCAGAGAATGATTAAAGCAGAAAAACAGCTCCTGTCAGGCAGCTTTAAAAATGTTATTGATGAAACGCTGAAAACTCAAGAATCCAATGTTTTGCTTTTAAAGCAATTTTCCTACAGCCCCTTCAGCAACAAGGGCAAGACATCTTCTTGGCCTATTGAGTCGTTAATGCCTGGCGTTATCAAAGCAATTGATGAAGAAAGGCTCTCAAGGCTATTAAAACAGGCTAAGGATGAGGCAATCACACTTACAAACCCTATTAACACTACGGGAGATGCCCAGCAAATCCAAGCCAAAGATAAAAAAGTAAGTATTGATTCCACATATCCGGAACTATCACTCTGCAAACTTATTGGTTCCTATGTAAGCGAAAGTGACAACACTCTCGCTTTCGTAGAAACTGGGGGGATAGCATTTTCAAAAGAATTCAAACAGGAGCTAAACAACCGCATCCAGCAAGCATTTACAATTAGCAAAGGAGAAAGCCTTTCTGAAGAGCTACGACAAGAGATTAGCGAGCTTAAAGATGCACTTGCTGCGGCAATTACCGCGAAGGCGCCTGGACGAGTAGAAGAACTTCTAGGTGTATATGTTGAATTGGCCGGGGCTTTCTCCGAAGAAATGCAATCTCATGGGATTCATCACAATCATATAACAGCTGACGCTCTACGACATTCTATTGGAAATCAACTGCGACAACTTGATTGGCTAACGCACGACATTTACGAGCTATTCATCTTAAGCATTGAATCCCAAAATATGCGGATTGCCTCTCGAATTGCCCATTTACCGTTCACGATATGTTCTAACGCCATAGAATCTGGGGATCATTACGTATATCAGGAGTTTCTTAGACTTGCGGAATCGCTCCTTGAAGTCGACAGTATAGAAAATGATAGTCGCGATAAACTAATTGAGTCTTTCCTGCTTTCCTTGCGTACAAGCTCTGACTATTATTTGGCTCCGAAACTTGAGCGAGAAACATCTGTAGATTCTCCGCTTTTAGGATTTGCGTTCCCGCAATTTCAAGCGCTGCAATTACTACTTAAATTTCACATATCACAGGCACTAAAGGGGGAAGTCGACACAATATCAGAATCAACATTTTCAAATGTATTAGCTACCGCGAACAAGTTATTTTCATTTATGCCGTTCCCACAATCCATAGGAATCCTTGAATCTTTAAATTCCTGGCGCATTGAAATGTTTTTAGGGCTAGGCGGATGGACATTTAAGCATTTAGTAGCCTCACAGAATCCCAACGAACTCCGCTATTACTGGGACAGTATTCGAAATCTATTACCAGATTCACTAGTGCAACTTAGCAACGCCTACACTAGGCTGGCGCAAAATGAATATAAGGATTTATGGCACTTGACCTTCTGGGACACAAAACCTGATGGAGAAGCTCATTCAATTGATACGTTTGATTGGATAACCAAGGTGTATCTTGTCCGTTCCCTAGAAATTCTATCCTCCAATACTATACTGGGAGAGTCTTTGTCCCTACCTGATAAAATCGCTTCACATGCTTTCAAGATAAAATCCGATCTGCTCGAAATCAAAAAAGATATTTCTCACTGGCAACAATACTCTTCTGCGTGCACAGAGGAGAATATCTCGCGTTATGATTTACTTTTAAGCCAAATCATAAAACAAAATGAATTTGCCAAAACACAGAGCATTCGTGATGGCAAGATCTCGACCAGCAAAATCAATGAGTTTGCAACGTTGGTCACGAAAGCCTTTACTGAATCAGCAATATTACGAAATATTCTTAAGTACCATATGCAGTTCACCGATTCTTCCCAAGTAGACAAACCGGAGATAAACTCCATTGGGATGTCCGTATCTGATTCTAAAGAGCCTTTTTTACCAAAATCCGATACGATATTTTTTGGCTGGGGAGAAAATTATGGTCAAGGCCTAGCACGCGGTGAAACACAAAACATATTAAACAATTTAATTAAGCAAACAACCCCAGCAAAACTTGAGGATATCGGCACAATCATAAAGGATTTTAGGACCGACAATACTATTATTATTGCAACGGGCGAAAGCGCCATCCTTGAGATATACAAATTGCCAAATGTAACAATGAATCACCTTGGCCCCAGCAAATCCCCTGAGATACCAAATCCAGATGCCTACTACTCAAACAGCATCCCGATATATTGCGTCCATTCAAAGGAGAAATTGACCAATTTACTGATTCTAGATAAGGCTATTCCCACCAACTTAGTCCAGTATTCGCCATATCCAAAATCTATTAAGACTGGATTTGGAACAAGTTCTATCAGAATTGATGTCGATGCATTTTCAGATAATGAACCCCTCTTAACCGAATTCCTTTCTAGAAAATACCCCTGGATAACAAATCAGAGAACTCCAGAGGAACAAACCGAGTATTTACGCGCAAAAGTATTGGTCTATGTCGCAGAAAAGTTTGAATTTATAATTCCGCCTAAGTTCCGTGGCAGAAGAATCCCTATTGTTAAATCTAAACTTGCTAAACACTAGGGGGTGCAGGGAAAATAAGCACTGGGGGCAAAGGGCAGGGGCGGCGTAACGCGCGGATTCAATTAGGAGAATATGACGCAGGAAGAAGGAAAGAGATTTTTTATCGACAAAGCGGTTGCTCAAGCGCGGGCTGACGGGGTTCTGTTGTCCGAGGCTGAGATATATCTACTTGGCTGGTCCGAAGATAAGGAGCATGACGTCACTGACACAAGGATGCATGCTAAGTTCATGGAAGAGACCACGGACGAGGCCTTTGAACTAAAAATCACGAAATTGCTGAAGAGGGCCTATACCAACGATCTGCGTATAGACAAGAATGCCATGTCAGCATATAAGGCAGCGTACACTGCGCTGACAGAGGGAGACCACTACATCGGCGTAATGGCTGAGTCGGTGTTCTATGACGATTTAAACTCGGAAGAACCCGAACCTGATAAGGGCAACGACCAGGCGCTTCTTCTCATGATGGGCTTATCGGTCTTTTTGATGATACCGATATATATGTACCTGAAAGAGCTGCCGGTCTTTTCCACATTGGGCGCTGATAGTAAACATGTGCTTAAAGCTATAACTTTCATGCTGTGGGGGCATATCCCGGCTATATACTTCGCGCACAAGAAGATTTCCAAAGGATATCTGGAGCTGATAGTGACTTCAGCAATATTTTTCGGGGCGTTTTCCTTACTCTTCACTATCTTCTCCCATAAACTGATCACCTGGGTCGGAGAGGAGGATTTCGAGCTCGTACCGTTAATCCTGTATTTCGCAGGCCTATTTATTATTTTCTCTCGTCGTGCCTGTTATACTTTTTTAAAGCTGCATGTGTTCCCATCTTCACGCAGTATGAAGTAGTCAACATATGAAAAATAAATTCTCTCCCGGTAATAACAAGTTGAGCATTATAGTCTTTTTGCTTTGGTGCTTGACATTGTTTTGCTGGTGGAAAAAGGCGTATCCTGAATCTCTTATGTTACTTGGGGCAAAGGTCTCGCTAACAACCATACTCTTGTTGTGGTTGAGCTTCTTGGGGATATATTTCGGGGAAGTTTTCTGCAACAAGAATAGAAACCAATGGATTTCGTTAGCTGCGAGTTTCCTTGCTTTGCTATGTTTTAATGGAATTCTTATTACTACCGAGTCAGCCAATTTTGGAGTGGGTGTTTTGGGTATACTGGCGTTAGCTATTTTATTTCTTTTCAGAGAAATACGGAATCGCAAAACTAAAAATCAATTGGGGAAGACTAAAGCCGGGAAGATAGGAATGTGACCGTGCGTAAATCCTCGTAAGGGTTGGAAAGCATTATATTATGAAAATACAACTGCTTATCGCTTGGGCATGCCTCATTTTAATCTATATATTCCTCAGACGATTCAGCAAAAGACTGCAAGACAAACGATATCTCATTCCAGGCTGGCTAATACTGACATTACAGGTCTTGGCATTTCTCCCGGCATTTTATGCGAACATGTGGCTAATTTCAAGGTTGCAATATACACGGACATATCCCAATAAAGACAAGAATTATATCCAAATTGTAGCGTCATTTACCGATGAGAAATCTCACGCACTTAGTTATGAATTGATTTCGTCTGACGATATGGAGAAATTCAAACAAAGTCATTCTTCCGCTTCTTTTCTACTATCAGAAATGGGGGGAACGTTTTATTTGCCGCTCGAAACATACCAGGGGGCAAGCGAACGTGCAAATAGAGCAGATTTTTCTGTCAAAAAGGCCGCCAATGGGAAACAAACCGTCACTGTCGATTATGATTACCCCTCCGAGGACTACCGGCATACAGCCAAATATACCACGGATGGCACCATTATAGAGCCAATCTCCTCTTCTATGATGTGTGCGGGGATGGTCTTTATGGCATTCCTTCCTACATTAATATCCCTAGGCATATTCGGCCGTTTACTTGGAATTATCGCGTGGGGGAAGGTAAAGGGATTGGGGTCAGGTCTTGATTCTTGCATAAACACACACTCATGAATATAGTTTTTAAAAAACTACTTGCTGTCCCATTTTTCCATCGAGAGAGAACTTCTGAGCGGAGTGGCGAAATCATACGCTGGTGGGAGTCTCGCCGGGTGGTATTCAACTTGATGAATCTCGTAGTGGGCGGCTCACTTCTACTCGTCTTATATATCCTCGACTCTATGATTAAAGCAAGATTCGGAGAGCCCCTCACGATACGCAATTTGCCATTGGAAATACTCTTCTGGATTATTGTCGGTTATGCAGTATTGCTGAATGTATTTTATACGGGTGCCTACCTATTTGAGCTGATAGTACGATATGTTTCCAATATAAATTCACGAATTGCAGAGTATATATTCCTTTTCTGTGTTAGCTCTTTACTCCTGCTAACTACGAGCATCACTTCTTTGTACATTTATGGCAGTTGCCGTATACTTATGGGATATTCGACATATGATCCTTACGGTTTACAGCGAGAAGATTGTGAAGGCAGTTATGAACAATGCGCAAAAGCACGTGGAGAAGTTGTGCTTAAATAAGGTTTTAAATTTGGGTGGGTAATTACGCCGTATCATGAATGGGTGGGAACAGGTAAGGACGGGCCAGGGCGGGGGCGGCGGCCATCACGCGGCAAGACGCTACCGCCCTGGCCTTTCCTTATTTTCTTCGCAGTTTCCGCTTCTCCCGGTGGCTACAAAT
>DUFZ01000052.1 GCA_013331635.1 Candidatus Woesearchaeota archaeon
AGTCACCTGAGCCGGTTTAATGTTAGTTAACTACTTTTGAGTAACATTCTTAGAAAGTTTTAAATAGTTGAATCAAAGAGGAGCTTTTATGCCCAGAGAGTCATTTAAAGATACCTCCCTCTTAACGGAAATTTTAAGAGAAGTACCAAAAATTATAAATGATACGTGTAATTCTTTAGCTAGTTCTCCAACTGATCTGGTGGAACTAAATCATTTTCGTAATGCTTTTGACGAAGCATATCAAGAACTTGAAAGTAAAGGTTTTCTGGATTTGACATTTGGTAAACTTTTGTATTCAACTCCTTCGCAAGTACGATATTTCGCTGGCTTCATTCCAGAACAATCTGACTTGGAATCACTGCTTGGTTTTTTTGATAAGCATAATGAAAAATTTCCAAAAGAATTTGATATAAGAGCATATTGTTGCGGTAATGCAGTGAAGGAAGGTCTTGTTTTTCTCAATGAATTTCAGTCAGGAAGAGCGAAGCGAATATTCTTACATGATTATAGTAGAAACGTAACTACGGTAGGTCTAAATGTAGTTGCTGGATTACTAGCGTTGCTCCATAAAGAAGACCCTCTTGACAAAGCTGTACGTTCATTCTATACTCCACAAATTATTATGGATGATGAAACGGACATTGAACAACATCTTCCAAAGAGATTAAAAAAAAGTAAAAGGGAGCAGGTTCATGTGTTATTGGGGAATATGATCAGCCTAGCAAACAATCCCAATGAAGTGGCAATAAGTATAAATAAAACGATGAAAAAAGGTGAGCTTTTTGTGCAGGAATGGTATGACCGAAAACCAGGAGATTATAATACTGGAAAGCTGCTCCAGAGCAATAAAGATTTTCTATTGAATTATTTTGAAGCGATGGGTATTTCTCGAGATCATATAAGATTTGACCAAGATCAAGATGGTAATGGACTTATTATGGAAGATTATGAAGGAAAATATAATCAAGCCTATTGTTTTCTGGCAAAAGATTGCCCAGTGAACGGATATGAATTAAAAGCCGGAACTAAGTTGGTGGGAATGCGGTTGAGAAGGTTTAAAGAAGACGAAGTGATAAGTCTCTTTGCAAGTGTGGGATTAGAGGCAACGATTATGAACTATCGGGTAGAATATTACAATAAATCTTATGATGATTTTGGTTCAGATAAAAAAGCTGCACTGGACGCATCTTGGATTCCTTCTTTAGATGAGACCAGCTCACTCACGGCACCTCCCGAGACAAAAAGGAAGCTTATTACCCAGAGGTGGGAGGAGCATGGAGATAAGAAATATGCTATTTTTAGGAAGATTAAAGAACATGATCCTAAGCGTTGGCTAAGAAGATCTTTACTTGCAACAGCAATGGCAGTTGGGATAACGGTTGGGGGATATTTTTTAAATCCAGTACAAAATAAATATTGCCCTAATGCTCAAGTACATGATATCAAAATTCAATGTAAATTAGGAGAAGAAACAAGATCTTTGGATATTAATGATATAAGTGATTTAGTAATTACAAACGAAAATAGTGGAATTTTACAAGCAGAAGGAATGGCCAATGGGATAAAATATCATTTTGAATTTGCACAAGAAGAGAATGCAGCTGCATTCAAGAAATTGCACCAAATATCTACAGAGGCTGATACTTATCTAAAAAAAAGAAACCAAAAGAGATGCATTTCCCTTGAAGAAAGCTTGGTAGGACATAAACTAAAAATGGTCATTCCCTTAAAAGATAAAAAAGGAATACCAACGGAAATTGAGATTAGAGCCTTACCGCCTGGTGCTTCATATAGGATAGCTACTTCGGGTGACTATGTTATTTCTTGGACGCCAACAAAAGACCAAATAGGAGAGCATCAGATTGAAGTTGTGAGAACCGATTACGCAGGCAAATCTTCAGCTGATAAAGTAGATATCAACGTTGTCTCGGCACCCGCTATCAACACATCAGAGCAAGGTTTCCAGTATCTGGCTGATTGCGGGTCTGTAAAATGGATAATTACCAAGACCGCCTTGGCAATGGAAAGATATAAAGAACATAAAGTAGACAATATTATATTTCAGAGATTACTTCCTCACATTGCCCAAAATAGTTCCAGCCATGAATTATTGCCATATTCTCTTGCCATGTTTGATGATCAACAAGTCATAACTGCTTTAAATAGATTACAAGTTGTTTCTGAAAGGATTAAGAATACACATGAAGAATTTCAGGCAAGATTATTTTTTGGACCAATGTTAGATAGGCAGTTTACTGAGAGGATACTTCAACACCCCCTGATACATGATGGTACAGAAGATCTTTCGATTAATTCAAACCCACTTCTTGATGGCTTAAATTTTTTAGATTATATCACCAGTAGGAAGAACTTTCACCTCTCAGCCAAGGCCAAAGAGTTAGTTGATTATTATAGTCTCAATACAAGTAATGGTTCGAGAATATTAGTAGCTATGAGAATAATTATGGAATCAGGTAATTTTTTTTCTGATTCTGCTTTGGATAACTTGTTTGATTTTTATTATGCTCTAAGGGATAGAGAAGACGCGACACGGATGGTATATGATATGACTTCTTTATTAAGAACAGCAAGTATCGATAATTATACTAGTGACCATATTTCTACCGCTGCATACTTCTTACTGGGCATCTCAGAGGATAAAAAAAATGACCATAATCTAGCGGAGGTCCTTTTTGAAGTGAGAAAATTAGGTCAGCTTTTTTCGCAAGTTCCAACCCAGAGTAATCGTTCCTGGCTTAATACAGCTGTGGTTTACGCTAAAGTGCTTGAACATAAATGCGTAAAAGAATATTACTTGAATTTACTGAGAGATAATAAATTAGAAGAAATGGATCATTATAGGGCAAGTATACTACAAGCCATATATTCTTCCCACCCAGACATAGATATTCAGCAGAGGGGTAGCCTTGGCGATTTAATAGAGCCAGATTTTCCTATTAAACAGGGCCTGTGTCCTTAATTGACCAGTACTAATTAATTTTTTCCGGAAAATACCTCAATATCTCCATCCTATAAAAAGTGGTATTCTCAAATCCTTTAATTTCTGGAAATTTTTCTTTTATTTTTTTCAAGAACTGATGCACTTGCTGCTCAGAGTTGGCATCCATCTCAAATTCGAGATCGTAAGGCCCAAGAGCTTCCGTTATGTATACGACGTTTGGCGATTGCCGGAGCAGTTGTTTCAATGAATTTTTTCTTTCCGTGGTTATTTTATCTATTAAGAGAGATATTTTATAATGGGAATAACCCAGTTTACTCACGTTCAGTTTGCATCTTGTTCCCAATAATAGATTTTCTCTTTGGAGCCTTTTTATTCTGTTCAGAACCGCCATAGAAGTGAGACCAACTTTGGCTGCGAGTTCTGTATATTTAATTCGAGCATCATGGATAAGTAAAACCAGAATTTTCCTATCTATTTCATCAATTTCAACTTTCCCTCCTTCTCCCCAGATTAATTGTTCATCTTCTTCTGTGTTATAGAGATAGTTTCTTCGAAAATGATAAATTTTATGAGCGATGGAGAAGGCTTTAGATTTTATAACCCCAGGGAAAAGACGAGCTATTTGCTGATAGATTTCAGAAGCCTCTTGAATAGACTTGGCGTACACGATTAAACTCACAAGGCAGCTGCTCCCAAATATAATCCATCCCAATTGTGGAATATTCTTCACCGCATTAATGAATTTCTCTTCTATTTCTGAATCAACATTCTCGACAATTAACCGAAACCGACAAAACATATACCCCAATTTACTCAAATCAATCACCGGATAATATCCAGTAATAATTCCTTGCTTTTCCAGCTGTTTAATTCGATAGGCAGTGACTTCCGGAGATAATCCTACTTTGCGGGCAATCTGGGAAATAGGCTGGCGAGCGCCAAAATCTAATTCCCGCAAAATTTTCATATCTTTGACATGTAATCTGACCATAAATACTCCCAGCCCCTGAAACCACGGAAAACTAAACCTAAGACTAGGGAAATCTTTAATTTTATAAAGGTTTGGGGAGAAAATAGAGTTCTGTGAATATCAATTTTCCTCCAAAATGTTTATTCCAAATATTTATTAATCTCTTCCCTCTTCCGTGGATTTAAAGAAACATGCAACCCATAGGATGTGGGCTTGGGAAGGAGAATTTCTTCTTTGATTAGTTCTTTCGCAGCTTCCTTGATGTCACCTTGTACGTGACTAGCGAGCCCTTTCTTTAGATTTTCAATATCGGTGTGCCGACCTCCAATATAACCGTGTTGGAATAATTTCTTGACAATGAACCCTTTCAACTGCTCTTTTTCCATTTATGTTGAGTAAATAATAAAGTTATAAAAAGCTTTGGATTACAAAAAATGTAGCCAATAACACCAAAAAATATATAAATAAGCACTACTTTTTAACATTCACTATGGAAGAACGGTCTGTTTTTATACAAACTTTAGGAGATTACCCCTTAATCAAAGTACTGGATTTTTTAATTTACTCCCGAGATTTTGACTATCCGATTACAGAGATAGCAAAAAACGCCAAGGTAAACTTTCAAACTCTCAAGAAAATATGGCCGCAATTGGAACAAAATGGGACAATTATTTTGACCAGAACTTTAGGAGGAGCAACTCTCTACAAAATAAATACCACTAATCCGGTAGTCCAGAAATTAATTGAACTCAATACTTTTCTTGGTTGGGAGCTGGCAGAAAAAGAGCAAGAAGTTGTTGCATAAATATTGGTGGAAGAAAATAGAGTCTAAACAATATCCCTTTTCTCCCAAATCTTTTTAAACTGACCTTCGAAGTACCAAAGTATGCTCACTCCCGCGGCCAAAGCTGAACTGGAAAAACAGCAGTATCGTATCGTGGGCAGCCATAGCGCGGTGAAGACCTGCGGCTGGACCAAGAATATGATCAACGGGCAAGGCGGCTGTTACAAGTTAAAATTCTATGGCATCATGAGCAATCAGTGCATGCAGATGACGACATCCATCAGCTGTGCCAATCGCTGTACCTTCTGCTGGCGAGGATATAAAGCGCCGGTATCCAAGGAATGGAAGTGGGAGGTGGATGATCCAAATATGATTTATGAAAAGAGCCTGGAAGCACACCATAAATTGTTGATTGGGTTTGGGGGCTCGGCCAAAGCCAACAAAACTGCCTATAATAAGTCGAAGGAAGTCCGACACGTGGCGCTGTCATTAACCGGCGAGCCCATTACCTATCCCCAGATGAATGAACTGATTGACAAATTTCATGCCGATGGCATCTCAACTTTTTTGGTCACCAATTCCCAGTATCCGGAGCACATCAAACATCTTCATCCCATTACCCAGCTGTACTGTAGTGTGGATGCGCCCACCAAGGAATTACTGAAAGAAGTAGATGTTCCGCTCTTTGCGGATTTTTGGGTGCGCATGATTCAATCTCTGGAATATCTAGCGCAGAAAAAACAACGCACGTGTATTCGCCTTACGGTTATTAAAAGCATCAATGACATTCTGCCGGAAAAATATGCGGAATTAATCACTCTGGGAAGCCCAGATTTTATTGAAGTCAAGGCCTACATGCACGTGGGGCCATCGCAGCAACGGTTAAGTAAAGATAATATGCCCATGCATGAAGAAGTGGTTGTTTTTTCAAAGCAGTTGGTAGAATTTTTACCGGAGTATGAAATTGTGTCGGAGCACATCCCCTCACGGGTGATTATGTTTGCCAAAAAGAAATATAAGCAGGTGGATGGATGGCACACCTGGATTGACTTTGACAAATTTGAAGAGTTGGCGCTTTCGGGAAAGGAATTTGGCTCTGATGATTACCTGCGCAAAACACCGCAAGTTGGCCTGAGCGGGAAAGGGTCTAAGGAACGGGGCGAAGAATTCAAACGAAAAATAGAAGCGAAGAAGAAAGCCTTGGAACTGCCTATTTTTGTGGATGAAGAGACGCAGGAGATGGAGTTTTATGGGGAAGGAAATGAGAAGCCCAAGGTGGCATTCTTAGATTCACCGGGAAGCAACTAGTCTATGATGGGCTTTGTACAATTCTGCGGCCAGAAGATGAGCACTTGCAGCAATAAATTCCACCTTGAGATTAGGATGCTGTGGCACGGTGTCTAGACAAACTACAGCGTCAAGATACTGATGGTCATTTGCTGCTGCATGCTGGGTAGGCATAGTCACAGCGTGACTCATCCACCCCTCTACGCGCTTTACTCCCTGTTCTTTGAGCGTCTTTGCCGCTTTTTTTGCGGTAGCAGCGCTGGCTACCATATCATCAGTGGTAATATAAATGCCTTCCAGATCAATGGTATGCTGGTTGAAGGGCTTGATATCAGTAGCAGTATTTCCATAACTGAAACGGTCTTTGCCGAAGTAGACAATGAGGCGATAGACATCTTCTGCAGAGAGGCGGGGAAAGGCACGTTCTACAAAATTCTCCGTTCGATGTTCCGTCCCGTCATCCACGGAAACAACATAGAGGTGGTTGGGATTTTGTTCTTTCAGATGGGCGAATCGCTCATGAAATGGGCGGAGACGACTCAACACTTTCCCTGCATTCCCGCCGGAAAGTCTTAACTTGTAAGGATTAATGGCACGCGCTGATTGAAATGGATTTGAAGCATGATAATCCATTCCCAATTCTTCTGCCAGCTGGGCTGCTTTTTCAGAATGGGGGTCAATAGTCAGAATAGCATTAAGCCCATCCCGCTGGAAGTCTACGAGCATCTTGCGTAAAGAATCAAACTGAAAGAATCCCTTTTTACGATATTTTTCTACGCTATGAGACCGTACGTAGGCTAAGTAAGGAGCAACGAGCGTTCTCTGTAGCGTCTCCACGTTCGAGATGACATCCAGAAAGCCGCGGACAGTCATAACGTGATCATTCACGGAAACGCATTGAGGATCTTCAGGTGTTATTTTCCGGCAGGGAGTTAGCAAATGTTCTACCAATACCACGTGCTTTCCACGAAGGGTATCTTTAAGTTCATTTGCGCCGATGTCCACCTGCACTTCGGCATCGGGAAAATAATCTCCCACGAGAGGGTGGCGATGTGCTTTTTGGATATCTTTATCTACCTCTACCCGGCGTTGGGCGAGGAGCACTTCTACTTGTCCTTCCAGCCCATAATCTTCGCGTAACGTCGTGCTGATATCCTGAGTAAGCTTGGTAGTCTCTTCCCCAGAGCAGGCAATAAGAAGCAGTTTGGTTTGACTGACCATGCAAAAGTTTCATTTTAATTGATATTTATACTTTTCGAGGATGGAGTATAGAGAATCTATAATAATAAATTATTTTTCTTAGAATGATCAACTTTTTTATTCTCATCAGCTTTAACTCTGCGCTGTAACTTCTGAATATCTTCCTCAGGAGGAAGGTTTTCAGGGATAATATTATTTTTTGCTAAAACTGTTCTCATCTCCTTATTATTTTTAACGTGTTCTTTGGTTATTTTTACTTCTCCTTGTACATCATTATTTTTAACATTGAAATTGGTGATTTCAGTTGCAAAATTTTTGGCTGCGATGGTTACGGTTGGCAGGAAATCGGCCAGGGCTCGACTTGGAGGTAACGAAAACTCGCCACTCGAGCCTATCTCCGGACTTCGTCCGGAGCTTTACGGCTCTCGTATCTATTGGCGAGTTTTCGGAACAGAAAATGCGAGCTATTATTATTAACTCCGCACTTTGTGCGNNAGCCATCTCGCATTTTCTAGTATAGCATATTCTCTTTCTGTGCCTACATCCCGCTTTTTCCATTCATCGGTTAGTTCATCACGAATGGCAATACCACGAACTCGTTTTTCGATCCAGTCTTCAGAATAACCTTTAGCTTTATAGAGTTCTTTCATACGTTTTTGGGCGAGTTCTGGATCTTGAATCTCCTGCACTCGTTCATAACCAACTTTGGCTAACCATAGCTTTAATGGTTCAGTTTTAGAAGAAGGGATAGATTGGATAATACGAAAAATTCCCTCAGTATTAGAACAATTCATCTGCTGACTTCCACCTAGTGTTGGGACTGCAAGGGTATGTACAAGTTGTACCCACCCTTGAGATAACTGGTCATCTCTTTGTCTCATCTTGTTAATATACTGCTTAGAATCTTTAGAATCTGTAAGCACAGAAATAATATCTTCAACCACAAACCACCATTCTTCTTGGTGCCAAACTTTGCGAATTTCTTTGCCTTCAAAAACAGCTAACGATTTCTCCATAAGATACTAAGAAGAGAGGTAGTTTATATACTTTAGCCGGAGTTGTCTAGTGGGTGAGTGGCTAGACTCAATCTACCTACACCTGCCTTAATAGAATCTTTGCTACATTTTTTAGTTCTTGGGAAGAAAATTTAATCTTTGATTCTCTATTTTGTATATAAT
>DUFZ01000026.1 GCA_013331635.1 Candidatus Woesearchaeota archaeon
GTCCTAAATGTAGGTTAGCAGCTTCTCAAATGGCGTGACATTTGACGGAGAATGTCAGTCTTCCATTACTCAAAGCGAAGGCGAGAAGCTGCTAACCTCATGAAAATCAGGGATTTTCAGGATGCCAAAAATGCAGGGCATTTTTTAGCACGAACAAAAGTGAGATTTAGGACAGAGCCTCAAAAAAGACAAAATTTATAGAGCAGAACTTTATTATAGGTAAAATGAAGGTGCAAAAGAGGCTCATCATAGGTGCGGCGCTGGCATTGATTGTTATTAATCTCATTTCTACCTTTCTGATGCTTCAGCAGACAGCTACTTTAACCGTTCCGCTTACCGGCAAAGCTTCTTCTTCCGGCGAGGTTCAATTATGCATTAATAGGCCACCAAGTATTACTGCAATTGCTGATCAAACCGGTACGGAAGGAACAGCTTTTACCTTGCAGGTGACTGCAACTGAGCCTGACGGGCAAACGCTGACGTATTATGATAACACCTCTTTATTTGCGATAGATCAAACGGGGCTCATTAGTTTTACACCCTCGTTTGACAGCGCCGGAACCTATTCCATTCTCATTACAGTTCAGGATTCTGGCTGTGTGCAGTTCAACGCTAGCGATGACTTTCTATTGACTATCGCAGAAGGGACTCCACCGGCAGAAGAAGGCCCCGCAGGTGGAGGAGGAGGGGGCGGAGGAGGAGGCATTAGCATCCCGCCTAAGGATATTGGCTCTCTGGAATCTATTACCGGAACACAGAGGTCAAGTGCACGTGAAGGACAAATAATTATATTCACCTATAAAGGAATCACTCATACCATTCACTTGGACAAACTCGGTGTAGATTCAGCGAGGATTACGGTTGCTTCCCTTCCTCAAACGGTTACCTTGCTTCAGGGGGAATATGAAGAATTTGATTTGGATGAGGACAAAGTAGCTGATGTTCGCATCCAGCTAGATTTGATACAAGACAAGCAAGCTTATTTCCTCATTAGCTACCTAAGAGAAAGCTTTTACATCAGTGATGAAATACTGAAAGTAAATGTACGAAAGTCAGAGCTTCTGGAAAAAAAAGTGACTGTTACCAATGACGGACAGATAAATCTTGATCTTCGGATTGAGAACCCTATGGAGAACTTGCTTACTATCACTCCCTCTTTATTTACTTTATCAAAAGAACTGAATGAGCTATTATCATTCACCTTTAACCCTTCCAAAGATGCCATACCTGATGTCTATTCCAGAACTATTACTTTTACGGGAACTCAAGGATTACGGCTCCACAACGAATATATGGTCGTCGTGCTGGAAGTAGAAACGGATAAAGTTTTGTTTGATGGAAATATCGATCTTACTAAAGAGTCTTACTTTCCTGGGGAAGAGATGGCCGCAACGGTGAGCATCTTTAATTTAGGTAAAGAATCTTCTGCGAACTTAACTTTGATGTATGATATTACCGATTTACAGGGTAAGCAATGGTATACTTTGGAAGAAGCAATTACCTTAGAACAGCAAGCTTCTTTTTCGAAAGTCATTCCTCTGCCACCAGATATACTTCCGGGGCAATATGTGCTCGCATTGAAAATACCCTACCAGGATTCCTTTGCCACCAGCACTGAACTTTTTACCGTAGAAGCGCCTGCGCCGGCAGCACCTCGCCCATCTGCCTTAGCTGGCCTTGCGGCCAGAATAGCTGGAAAACCAGTCTTTGTATTAGCAGTCCCTGCGATGCTGATGCTCATTGTTGGCATTGTAATAATATTAGTTCATCTTCATAAGAGAAGTCGCCGCCTGGAAAAAACGCATGCTACCATTAAGCAGAAAGCCATAGAATCTAAAGTTCAGGATATCCATGATGCCAGCCGGCTTCAGCAGAAACTTAACCTGCTGACAGAAAGCTACCACAAAGGTTATATAAAAGAAGAAACCTACCTGGAAACCAAGGCAAAAATAGAAAAATTGCTTCAAAAAAGAGGGTAAACCTGTAAAATGCTTGAATTTTTAAATATCCAAAAGCTTTATAAAAGGCTACATACTACTTCAGATAAGGCATTGGTAAAGAAAATTAAGAGAAAGACCAACAATAATGGTGATGGTATGGACGAAAAACCCTTTGCGGAGAAGCTCCTTTCTGAAGATTTAAATAATGAAAAGAATGTTCCGGCTGCTAAGTCCGAGAAGACTATCTCTGCTCCCGTGAAGAAGCTAAAAAAAGAAAAAGATTTGCTCAAAGATGCTTTGCAGGACTTAGAAAGCGAATTACAGTCATTACGTACGGTGCGCGCTCAAATGGAGCGAAAAATCAAGTCGGCATCCCGGGAATTAGGCAACACTCAACGGCAGGAATTAGAGTTACAGGGAAAAATCGGCGCGTTAAAACAGAAAGAAAATCTCTTAGTGAAGAAGTCTGTTGCCACCAAGGAAAAGCTTGATGCTTTAATCAAAAAGATGGAAAAAATCAAAACAGTAGAGCGCCAGCTCCAGGACATGTGAATGGCGTAAATGAGCTAAATTCTATTCTTTAAAACAGAAGATAACTTGGCCGGAATAATTTCCATCCGGTGCGCTTCGGGGAACGTTCGCTTCAAGATAAACTTCTTTGGTTTCCTGGGCTTTTAGGTCAAATTCAGCTGGATTGATGCGCACCCAGGTTTCAAAATCACCATCCATGCTTACCGTTACATGGGCATCCTGATCATGCTGAACCTCAACTTTGCGACTCGACATTATATTTGGAGAAACTGCTCCAAAATTAAGATGGTCAGTATTAGTGTTAAAACCAAGCAAGGGGCGTTTTCCGGCATCTTTGACCTGGATGGAAGCAGGAATACTCTGCATTGCTGAACAGGATGATTGGAGATACGCAGCCCAGCTTATGACTATGACCACCAGCATTATAATCACTAACACGATGGCCAAGAACAACTTAGGCTTATAATAGTTAGAAGTCATCTTCTTTCCTCGTTCCCAGATTATGACAATAATTTTGTTTAAATAAGTAGATGGCAATAACTACCACAAAGAGCAATCCAACTATCAGCGCTGGAATGAAACTAAAGCTCTTGGCTTCTTCGATTTGCTGCTGGATCAGAACCGGTTCCGCTAAAACAACGGGGGCTTTAGTAACTACCAGCTGAAAAGGAAACTCTTTCGATTCTCCTTCATAAAATAAGTGTATCACCCCGGGATAAATTCCTGGTTCCTGATCTACTTTCATAATCCCTTTCAACTGCTGGGAGGCCCAAGGCTCGAGATCCAGGCTGGGGGTTTGCAACAATTCCTGATTATTAACCATGACTTTAGCATAGACATGACGAAGCGAGTTGCCCCAGTTGTTACGCACCTGTACGGCAAATTCAGCATATCCCTGCTCGACTTCTGAGGTATAATTTTCCAGAATGACATCCATATTGCCAATAAGGAAAGTGGTATTAGCCTTCTTGGATTGTCCGTCATAAAAAACCACAGCGTTGGCAGAATAACGGCCGGTAGGCAAGGAACTGGAATTAAAAGAAGAAGTCAAGGTCATTCCTTTCAGACCTTCTAAGGGCTTTTCTTCCGTAATTACTCTTCCAATTTGCTTATTCTCAGCATCATAGAGGGTAATATCACCGTATATTTTATCAATATTGGGATAGCCCATACTGTTGACCGAAAGATAGAGCGTAAGCTTACTTCCTTGGTTGATGTTGGGGATGGAAAGAACAGGATTAATGTCTTTTTGGAAGGAATACACAATGACTTCAAAGGATTTGGAAGCACTGATTACTGCACTTATGCCATTTTCTATTTTCTCAGGCACTTCCCTCACGGTTAGACCAATATTATAATTGCCGGGAGGAATTTGGTTCTCTGCAGAAAAATTAATAGTAAAAGTAAATTGGTTATTTTTAACTTCACTGATGGTTATATGCTTAAAAACACCCCCATCAACCAATACTTCTATGGGGAAATCCGTACCACTAACAGAAAAATCAGCAGAGAGGGTAGTACCAGGTAAATATGTAATTGGGCTTATTTTTTTTCCAACTAAGGATAAACCTGCTGTAAAAGGAAGAATCAGCAAGACCAAAGTTAATACTACTAGAGGAAAATTTCTTTTCATCCACCAATCCACCTTATTCTGAGAACCACTTGCGGTTTACCCGGGAGCTGTGGCATTAAACGTTAATCTAAATGAACTTTGAACACTGGTAGCAGGAGCATCCCAGGGGATAGTAACATTAATATCTATTACACCCGCATCTTTATTACCATCAGCCATTAATGGTTGATGGGTATAATTCCCACAGAGCCAGTGGCCCCTAGCACTCAACGAAACATAATGACCCTCAAACCCACTACCGTTCACATATTGATCTGTGCTACCTGTATAATCGCTACTATTAGTAATATTCCAACTACTATCGCGATAATAACTCCCGCCCCCAGTGCAGGAAAGAGTAGCATCTGCGGCACCGTTTTCACCACTTTGGGCAGCAACTGAATTGGACGTCGCTTTGATGGATACACCACCCATAGTCCTATTGAGGGTACCACCAATGAACCGCGCATGAGTGCAGTTTCCACTACAGGTGTATCCTACTGAAATATTAATGTTTCCGGTATTTTCCAGTAAAAAACCTAAATTGCCAGGGCCTGTAAATCCTACTATATCAGAAAATCTACAGCAAAGACCGCCCTGCGTACCATCCTCATGGTTAGTTGCTTGACTTCCATTTCCAGCAGAGTGAGCACTAGAATAAATAGAACCATTGTAACCGTTGCTATCCATTAAACAGAAAAGGCAGCTGTTATTTAATGCTCCCGTTCCAAAATTAATAGTTGTTCCATTAGAAAGGCTGAATGAAACAACGGAAGATATAGTTATGTTGACTTCACCATAATTTTGGCTAACAGGTGCCCCCGTTAGTGCATCAAAAACTGTTCCCAATTGATTTAGTTTGCTGATGCTGACAGTAGTGCCAACCAAGGTAATAACCATGGCAATCAATAATAAAGTGACAATCGTTTTATTGGAAACATCTTTCATTTAGTTCACCCTGGTTACATTAATAATTTTTATTCCTACCACACCGGAGGTAGGGGTATGAATGGGGGCTTCAGAAAAACCAGCTCCATTAGGCAAGGGAGTACGGGAGATAGTGCTTTGAGTATTTTTTAGTACCTGCAGATATAAGATGATACTGCTGACGCTTACCAGTATAACCAGCACTAAAACGATGAGGACGGTTTTGTTGGAAATGTCGGCTGAATTTGCGGGGGATTTTTGAGAAGCTCGTTGAGAAATTTTGGATAATCCTATTTTTCTTTTCTTAGTCATAATACTACACCTTGTTCCCCGCTTTTAGTTGTTCTATACTATTGTTCACTGATAGAGGGAAGTAGTATTTAAACATTTGTTTTCACCCAAGGGTACTAATTATAGTTAAAATTATTAATGGTTAAAATTATTAATGGTCAAAATACTGCAAAGAGTTATAAAACCACGCACTTTTCAAATGGTCCTATGATTCCTCTCTTTACCTTAGGCAAATGTAAAACTAAAGCTGGTTACACTGCCAAGCTGTTAAAGTCTGGAAAATTAAACCTAACGAAGGTTCAACAAGAGTTTGAGGTAATCCTCCAAACCCCCATTGTCCTGGTCATTCGCATCGAGCAAGTGGAAATCATTGTCCACCAATACGCAGAATTGTTTTTTAAGAATTGCGCTGATGTAGCGCTAATGGAAAAACTGGCCGCAAAAGTGTATAAGGTTGGTTTGGAAAAAGTTTAGGAAAAATAAAACGCCCCAGGTCAGATTTGAACTGACGATCTGATGGTTAACAGCCATCCGCTCTAGGCCGCTGAGCCACTGGGGCACTCTTGTTCATCGTAAGCCAAATTATTTATAAAGATTTCTGCTCAGTATCGATAGCATGGAAATAAGCAAGGGAATTCATATCATCGAAACGGCGCTCTGGCTGGCAAAACCGAAAGCACTCTTACTCAATGATCTTCATCTGGGATATGAAGAAGCCTTGCATCGCCGGGGTGTTTTAGTGCCAAAATATCAATTGCAGGAAATACTGATTACCTTAGAGAGAATTCTTCAGGAAGTAAAGCCTGAAAAAGTTGTCATCAATGGTGATCTCAAGCATGAATTTGGAACCGCGCTTCGGCAGGAGTGGAAAGAGGTGCTGGCCTGGCTGGATTTCCTGTTGAAGAGAGTGAAAGAAGTTATTATCATCAAAGGGAATCATGACCCGCTCTTGGGACCAATTGCTCTTCAACGCGGTATCAGTATTGTATCGGAGTATCGTATTGGAGATACTTTAATAGTCCATGGGGATAAACTGGTACGTACCGGAGCGGGAAGAATCATCATCGGGCATGAACATCCTGCGGTTACTATCCGGGAAGGGAGCAAACGGGAAAAATGCAAGTGCTTCCTGAAAGGAAAATGGAAAGGAAAAGAATTGATCGCCGTTCCCAGTTTCAATCCTCTGCTGGAGGGGACGGATATCTTGAAAGAACAGGTGCTCAGCCCTTTTCTAGGGAATATTAAGAATTTTGAAGTGTACGTGGTTCATGGACAAGAAGTGTTTGATTTTGGAAAAGTGAGAGATATACCAACAAAGTAAAAAAGAGGAGTGGCCTCTATGGACCTACTTTGCACGTGCTTTTTGATTATATCCCTTCTGTTTCTGCTGATGGAATTCACAAAAGACTAAATGAGGGACTACGGGCTTATGGCAGCGAACACAGATGCCGGCTTTCTTCCGTTCGCTATAACTGGTGCGACGTTCCTGGTTCAATCGGCGGCTATTCTGGTGATAAAATTTGAGAAAGCGATTGGGATATTCAGAATCTTTTAGAGGAAGGGGCTGTTTTTTGGAGAGAGCATTGGTTTCTTCCGGGGATTTTTTTCTTTCAAATACCTGTTTCTTTTTCTCTTTTAATTTAGTAAGCCATTCTTTAAACATGGAATCACCTTTTATGAATTGATATGTGCTTTCTATTCACTTTTGACACCTGGAACAATAATACGTGCCCCTCCCACCCATTCGTACCTTAGTAATAAGGTGTTTTTGGGGGCAGTGGGTCTTTTCATACACGGTTAAGTATTTCTGAAACCCGCCGGAGCCTTCGATGTGAACATAATTTTTAACCGTAGTTCCATTATGGGCAATGGACTGCCGCAGCACCTGTTGAATAGCTTGATGCAACTTCTGAATTTCAGGGACTTTAAGCGTTCCTATCTTCCGCTTTGGATCTATCCCAGCATGATATAAAGCTTCCTGTGCATAAATATTACCAATCCCGGCGATGAAGTTCTGGTCCATTAACGTTACTTTAATATTTGCTTTTGGCTTTTTGGCCAGCATTTCCTTAAATTTGGTTGCCGTGAATTCTTTCCCTAAGGGCTCCGGGCCAAATTGTGCTAATTCTTTCTGTAATCGTGCTTCATTCAATACTCGAACTGAGCCAAATTTGCGAATATCAGTGTAGCTTAAAACTGAGCCATCCTGCAGATAGAATTTAACTCCGGCAAATTTCTCATCTTTTCCCAGGCTTTCAGGTTTAGGCGCGTAGTGAAAATGCCCGGTCATGCCTAAGCGTACCAACAGGTACTTCTTTTTTTCTAATTCTATGATAATGGCTTTTGCCCGGCGCCAGGCCCTAACTACAGTACTAGGGACAGCTTTTTCGATGCTCTTATCAACCCTTTTCTGCTCCAGCACTTGCGCCGACTGAATCCGCTTGCCTACGATGTGCTTATTGAGCTGTTGCACAATGGTTTCCACTTCAGGCAATTCCGGCATTAGTGGGAGTAACCCCACAAAATATATAAAGTTTTACCAATTGAATGACAGAATGACCCTGGAAAAGGATGAGCAGATATTAATGGTGTTACGAAAGTCACGGAAAGCGTATTTAGCGGAATATCTCTGTGGTGTCATTATACTGGGCTTATTGGTGGGGCTGGCAGCTAAAGGGGTTTTGTTGCCGGCACTGCCCCGAAATCTCACGCTGGGGTTTGCCTTATTTTGCTTGGGATTTGCGGAAGTAAAACGCTTGTTTCTCCGCTATAAAATCACCCCCACGAAAGTTATTACCATCCATGGGTTCATTAAGCAAACCAAGAAAAACATTTATTTCCACCCCCTGGCATTCATCCCCGACATCAATATCCAGCAGAGCCGGGCTCAGCGCATTCTTAATTACGGGACGGTGTTCTTAAGCGGGAGCGGAACGGGCTCGTTAGAGCTGAAAGATGTTGACTCTCCGCAGAAAGTGATGGAAATAATTGAAGGGCTGATAGAGCAGAACAAGAAGAGCCAAACCAGGACTATTCCTTCTTCTGATTAATAGCTCTTGAGAAAATATTATCAATCTCAAGAACCAAAAAGTTTATTAAAGCAAAGAATTTAGGAGAGCATAAGTAGATTCAACTAAAAACAGAGGTGTTTATTATGTATGCTCCCCAACCGTATCCCCCTAAGCATCATACCAAATTTTATATCGTGATGACAACTTTAGTTATTGGGGCAATTTTGTTCGTGCTGTTTATGAATAATGATTCCAATAATTTCGGGCTGACCAGTTTTACCGTCAAAGATACCAATCAGGGGGGGGAAGAATTGGGAGTTTCCGATGCGCTGGATGCCAAACAGGTATTTCCGGACTTAAATCAAAGAGATAAAGATTCTTCTGCCAAGGAGTCATCCCAGGATCTGAATGAAGTTGATGTGTCGCTTTCATTTAATACTATTCCTGCAGTTAAAAAGGATGCAAAAATCAAAGATTTGGAACTGCATTTTGATGACCTTAATACCAAGATTGATGTCAATGGTGATAAATTAGAGCTGAATAACCTTAAGGAAGTAAATTTGAATGTCCGGGGCTTTGTAGGACAGATGGATTTTGACGACCAGGGTTTCTCATTAGATGGAACTGCCCGGGGAATAGCGGTTAATGATGTGAGCTTATCTTCCAAGGGGAATATCAGAATCTCTTTTAATAATCTGCATTATCGGTCCTTTTCCATCGATGAGATTGAATTAAATAATTTAGAACTCTCAAATGGGGATGGCATCTTAAAAGTGGCGGAGAAATTAAGCTATGCCTTGGAACAAGACCAATTGCTGATGTATTACTTCAATGGCGGCCTTACTATCGATCGGGATGCGGAAAATTCTCTGATGTTAGAAGGGGTTGCCAAAGGGATTGTGGTGAGCGGTGCTTTGCTGAATTTTAACCTGCGGTAGAAATTGGCACTATCAACACAACTTTAATACAGCCCTTTTTCTTTCCATTCTTTCTTCTTGCTTTCCCGGCGGTACTGGCCGTACTTGTCTTCAATGGAGAAAGAAATCGGCCGGGGAATAAGAGTGGCGCGCTTACATTCAGCACAGGCAGTTTTCAGCGTATATTTCTTACAGGCAGGGCATTGATGGATGTGCTCGGCCATGCTTAATCCTGCTTCTCTCGCTCAAAGGAGGCAGTGGAGAGTTTATCATTAAAAGAAGCGATTATTTCTTCTACTTTTAAGAGATGCTTTTCGGCCGGCTTGTAATCAACGTCCTCCAGCACTAAGCGGTAACGCCCCCCGCCTAAATAAAAGAGGATTACCGTGGGTGATACCTGTTCAACGCGATGCAAAGTTGATTTGATTCGTTCCACTCCTTCGGGATGATAGGTCTGCAGCCTGATTTCGCCGGTGATAACGACCTTGGGCGCCTTGAATTTGTCAACGATAGTGGCAGTCAGCTCTTCTGCCAGCTTTTTTTCCAAGCCCATTTTTTCTAAGCTGGCTGCGTTGGAGGCTACGTCTTTGAAACAGAGGTACAAGTGAGAATATTCCTTGAAGACCTTTTGAGATAATTCAGCATATAATGGCTCTACCGGACGATTTAATCTCTTAGCTAGATTCTTAACCAAAGTTTCTGCTTTCAATTCCTGCTTGATTTCTTCCAGCTTTTCTACCCGCTGGGTGGAATTGACTCGGCGCAGGGAAAGGTCAATATGGCCGCGCTCCAGGTCAAGGCGAAGAACTTTACAGACAATTTGGCGCCCCTCGCTGACGAATTCACGCAGATTACGAATTCGGCCCGGCGAGACTTCTGAGATATGGACCAGGCCGGATTTATGGGGGTACTCTAACAGATCGACAAAGACGGAACTGGGAAGGATTTTAGTCACTTTACACAGTACTATCTCTTCCTCCTCGGGCATTCCCGTGCGTTGGTAGAACATGGTAGTATCAGAAAGGAATCTATTTATAAATGTTGTTGGGAATTTAGCTACTATGAAACCCTCTCGTTCGCACCCTCGCTTTACGGAAAATCGCTCACGAATCACTTTATGATCAGAGAGCGAGGGCAAGGCAGTCTGACGAATAGTACAGTGCTCACTGGCCATTTGGCGAGGGTTTCATAGTAGCCTGGGAATTTGAGGCTAAGGAAAATTCATCAGTATGCCTGCAGTACCAAAAATAAAAAAATTATCGTAGCACGGCGTACAACACCATGATGGCAATGACACCCCAGATGAGGAACGCCAGCCACAGGGATTGTACCATGGCAAAACGCTTGGCAATCAAGGGCCTCATTGCTTTCAATATAGTTGGGTATAAAGGAAGCAAACCTACTCCAATCAGCATAGTGGAGAACAACAGCAAGGCGCCTATTTCCACGATGCTAAACCTTTGAAGGATATAATAGCCAACCACCACTATTATTGCTACAAAAAAGACTGTCATTAAAGATATGTTTTTCATCATGGCTTCTGCTACCCGCAATAGGTATTTGGGATTGATGAGCCATAATACCAATTTGAGCAATACCAGCACCGCTAATATGACTGCGAGAATTTCTATTGATCCCATAATACTATCACCTCAGGAAGGAAAATACGGAAGAACTTATATAGTTTTCTAATTGTAGTTCCTGACAAAGATAGTGCCTCTAGGCATAAAATTCTTCAGCTTCTTCCAGGCTTACCATTCTTTCCTGGATTTTTCCCTTACAATCATCCAAAATCCTACGTGATTCCGGAAGAGATTTCTGCGTTGCGACTGCCAGAATAGCAGCGATATGAGCGTACCACCCATCTAATAGTCCTGGTGCTACCACTATACGTGCTCCCTGCAAAAAACTATTCTTTGACAGATGTCCGTAGCGCTGATGTAATGCTTCTCCACCATACAGGAGAGCTTCAATATCTTTCGGCTCTTCAATAGAAGTTTTCCTCCATCCAATCTCATCGAGAGAGGAAGTGATGACTGCTGCTTCCGGCAATGTTCCCTGAAAAAGTTCTGGTTGCCATTGTCGATGAAGAGTATCAAGAAGAGAAAAGTACTTGGCACTAGGAGCTGAGGCTATTTTTTCTACCAGAAATAAGGTATACCTCGCAGCATCCTTTGAAACTGCTACCCCAATCAGGTTAAAATCAAGCATAGTTACTCCGCGAAGTGTCGCCTATAAAAAAATTATGAAAAGTGTCTTATTCCAACACTTCCAAAACCCTAGCAGAAATTCTTGATTTTCCGCCGGTGGGATAAGCAACTTCCTTGCTGCATACTAAACACAAAACGACATTGCTGGCGTTGCCAAAGATGATCTGTTCATTCTTGCACTTGGAACAGCGTACTTTAATGAATCGGCTTTTAGGTACAGTAATCATGTTTAAATCAACTCCACTTTCTTGGCGCGCCTGCCTTTTACCTGCATTGAGGATTTCTTACAGACACTGCAAGTGTAACGAAAATCAGTTTTCTTGGTGTCTTTAGCGCCAGAACGCTTGAATTTAGTAACTGCGGGCTTAGAATAACGACCCATATTTCCTATTCCCCTGGCTAAACCACGTTTTCGGGCTCGGTATTTTGATCCTCGCTTGAGTGAGGAAGGGGCTTTTTTCTTGTTCTGCGATACTTTTTGCTCTGTGTGTTTCTTACACGTTTTACAATACCGTTTAAGAGTTTTAGGAACTTTCATTGCTTAGTTGCTAAGAAGGTGGTTTATTTATAAAGATTTTGCTGTTCTCATTACTTTTTCACAAATTCGACCTGTGGGAGATTTCTAAAACCTTCATCTCCAGTGAGAAATTTCACCTGTAAACGTAAAGCTACCATGTATCCTACTACATCTGGAATGGACAAGCTTTTATGTTTTATTTTGAAAGACATAGCATTTTTAATATCATCAAAAGAAACCTCTGTCTGAAATGACAAAAATTTAGCTGTAAAATCATCAGCAACTCTTGAATCAACTTCTTTTTTAAGCCCATAGTTTAATTCTGCAAGATTAAAAATAGTAGTCACAGGAACAACATCTTGATAGGAAGTATATTTAGAATTACCTCTGAAAATCTCAAATAAAGCATAGGTATCAAAGAAAAAAATAAGATTAGACATCCCAACTTTCCTCATCGACTTCTTTTAGAATATCTTCAGTAGAGCGTCTAAATTTAATCTTCCCGAAAACTTCTCTGAGGACATTTGTTTTTTTGACTAAGAAAATTTCAACGTTATCGCCTGCTTTAAGATGTTCAGTTTGAACTAGACCCTTGGGGATAACAATTCCAAGCGATCCTCCCCATTCACGTACTTGTGTTTCAACTGCTTCCATTTTATTATATAAATATAACTTAGTTTATAAATTTTATCACAATAAAGCCAATTTCCCTGTTATCCCATCTATCTTCTCTTCCTCATCCGGCCCTATGCCGACGCAGGTTTTAGTACCGGGAGCCACCACTGTATGACCAGCATCGGTAATTAAAGCAGTAGTAAGTCCGGCATCCTTCGCTTGCTGCAAATAAGAAAGAAGTTCTTTCTCATCCTTGACTTTGAGAACGATTTTTGCCATGCCTTGTTTGCGCCAAGTGCTCACTAATTTAGAATCTGACTTGAGAACAGCTTCCACCGATGCATGGGCTGCCTGCGCTGCTAATTTTCCTTTGGGGAGCTTTAAATCCTGACGAATGAGAATTACTTGTTTAAAATTGAGCATTATATGTTAAGAAAAGAAAACGAGTTTAAAAAATGATTGGTTGCTCAACGATAATATACAGGAAGGGGAATTCTATCAGATGTGCGAACAATGCTTCCATAATTTTTGAAAACACCATAGAACTTATGAATATCTCCCTTTGCTGCTGCAAGCTGGTGTTTATCCTCACCTACTAAAACAGCACTAATACATTTGCTGGGTCGATGTGACCAATGATTAATATGGGGACTGGGAATTAGTTCTGCTTCACGAAATTCCAAGCGACAACCATAATGCGCAGCAATACGAGCAGCATTAGGCAGGGCACCGGTACTTGGAAATAAATTTTTAGCTTCAAATAATCTGGGAACTACGTGATATACCACTACTGAATTCGAATTTGGTTGTAAGGGCATTTTTCTTCCTTTTTTCTGAGTCTCACAAGTAACTTCTTTACTTCCCTATTCCCTTCCATTCCTTGTCAAACAAGGCGCTGAAGTATTCCACAAAGTAAGGAGCTTCGACCCACACGGCGCAGTCATAACTCTTGTGCACTTTGGTGTCGTCAGTTAAATACAGCAACAGTTCTTTGTCATCAACCACGCAGAATCTGGCGTTGCTATTCTTGTATTGCTTTACATTCGCAATCTTAGAAAAGTTTTCCACTGCTTCCTTAGGAGTACTGGATGGAACAAAAATACGAACGTCCACCCCCGCTTTGACTAATTTCTTGATGGGAGCAGAGAGCAATTCAAACTTGCGTTCCACGCCATCTTTGGATAACATCAAGGTAACGCTTTTCTTGGCGTTTTTAACCATGGTGGTTAAATGTTCATGAACTTTCTGCCGGCCTCGAAATGAGCCAGACTTGTCCGTAGGATCAACTAACTTAATTCCTTCGGTGTGCAGGACATTTAATTCGCCCAGTAACTCGCTGCCATTTAATTGAGAGAGAATTTGATTGCGTTGGTCAGCTTCTTCCACCACTTTCTTCTTAACCCGCTCAACGACTTCCGCAGGGGGAACCGCTAAATATTTGATAGGCTTGCCTATTTTAACAATAATGAATCCTTTCTTTTCCAAGGATTCCAGAACATCATAGGCTCGTGAACGAGGAACATTAGAGATATCAGACAATTCACCAGCGGTAGAAACTCCTCGAGACAAGAGTGCAATCCAGAGCTTACTCTCATATGAATTCAGGCCGAAGTCCTTCAGCTTGTTCAAAAAGTCCTTTTGTATAATCATCGTCGTGCATCCTCCAAGTTATTATTATAACACTCCAAGAACCCCTTTGCAACAATTATAGTACAGATTGTGTCACTTATTTATAAATGTTTCGGTTTAGTTAGTACTTTTTAGTAGTTATATTAAGCAAATGCATTCCATTCTATTTAATTATCCACGGTGAACAAACGATTGTCCTTCACTTTAAACAGCCCAATCCTCGCCCCGGCATCCAGCCAGCCGTGTGCATAATTAAGCGCAGCAAAGGCCAGTACATAATTTTCTTTCTTATCCATAAAATAATGGGCATCATCATAATACCGCTGGGCCATATCCAGGAAATCTCTGGCTTGCTCTAGCCGCTTCTCATCCAGCGCAATTTTAACTTTCTCTAAGGCTTCTTTGGTAATGGAAAAATATTGGTTCAGTTTTTGGATGGTTATTGTTTGCTGTACCCTCATAGAATTACCAAAATAGCTGTTAATTTATAAATTATTTCAATAAGAAAAAAATTAAAAGACAAAAATTATTTCACTTCTTCCCGCTGACCGGCCGTTTGACCGTAATGGGCATGACACCGGCATTAAACTCCAACAAGGCAATTTCAATGGGATCAAATCGTTTCTGCTGCAATTCTTCAGGTGTCATTTTAACTAAAAAGGGAGCGCCCATGGAAATTTGCAGGGCTCGAGAACCAATCATGCGGGCTTTCTCGTACTTGGTATAAATCAAGGTATCCTCAGTAATGGTAGCTGCTTTCATCGTAAGGCTTTATTCAAGACCTCCCTTAAAAATTTTGCCTTTTCTGAGGCGAGATCAACAATTCTTCCAACTTCATCTATCGTTAGAGGTGCAGTTCCGCCTTTTTGCAGTGCAGAAACGGTTTTAGAATCGTCAGTCGTTACTGTTAATCGTGCATCATAAGCTCGCTCTTCTTCTAAGGTTGGATCAACCAAGAGACTACCATTGATTTTATAGACAGTTACGGGTAATGGTTCTTTAACGAGTGGCAAGGAAACCTTAGTCTTTTGATGATAATCAATGGCGCCGGTGCTTTCATCAACGACGGGGAAATGAGCTGATTTAAGGGCTGTCAACGCTGCCAGCCCCGCAGTATCAAAAAGGTTGCCAGCATCATTAATAGTCATAATATCAATGCTGATGAACCAGGCTTTTTCTCCTGGAATAATACAGAGTTTCTTCATGTCGATGGCTTTGGCTTCGCGAATGCCTCGATCCACCACTCGAGCCAATTCTACCGCCTTAATGCCCGGAGGACCGGTTTCAAATTCGGGGTTGGATAAAGGCAATAATTCGGCATTGACCATAATTCCACCTTCGTCAGGTGTATCGTTATAGGGTTTTTCAATGGATAACTTGACTCCAGCAATGACAATGTTGTCCCCAATGCGAACACGAGCAGACCCTTCTGCTGTCCAGGAAATGCCGGTTTCAATAACAATAGGGGTGCGATACTCGGTTAAAGTTCGGTTATCTAAGCGTTTTTGCACTGATGCCAATTGTACGATAGTTTCTTTGTTAACAATCATGTTTTACTCCCGTGAAAAGCGCTCTTTCAAAGCTTTTTTTTGAACTTCATAGACCCTCTCAGTGGCAATTTTTGCCATTTCCAGCGCCTTGATGAGATCTTCTTTGGAAATTTCTCCATCCATTTGCAATAAGGTCAGTTCTTTGGTATTATGAAGCATCGCCACCGGAATATCGGAAACAATCCCAAGATAGGCTTCTTCATTATAATTCAAATCGGCAACAACGGTTCCGTCCACCTGCCCGACGGCAACTGAACTGACCATATCTTTCATGGGGATGCCGGCATCAGCAAGAGCAATGGCAGCAGCTGAAATAGCAGCGCACCTGGTGCCAGCATCCGTCTGTGGTAAGTCCACAAAGACATCTACCACTGAATTGGGAAAAGCGGACAAGTCCATCACTGGTTCTAAGGAGCTGTTCATGACCATGGAAATTTCCTGCGAACGACGATTTCCTCCAGGACGGATTCGTTCTCCTGAACCGGAAAAGGGCATCATGCTATAATGACAGCGCAAAAGACCTTTCTTAGGATTTTGTAAAAATCGTGGGAACAATTCCCGCGGACCGTACACGGCAGCGTAGCAAACCGTATTTCCAATTTTAAAATAGGCTGAGCCATCAGCATTGGGAATTACCCCTGCTTTGGCTTCCATGGGACGAAGTTCGTCCACTTTTCGTTCATCTAATCTTTTTTTGTAGACCATTTTAATTATTATACCCTTTTATCTTCCAAAAATTTTTGCATTCGCTCGGTTAAGCCATCCTGGTGAGATTTCTCCTGAATAAGTTTAATTGCCCGTTCAGCCAAATATTCTCCATTGGTAGTACCTTTAATCCATACGTGACCGTTTTGACCTATGGTAATGTCGCAGCCAGTCTTCTCTTTGATGAGGGAAATCATGCTGCCTTGCTTCCCGATGACCCGAGGCACTTTCTGACTGTTAATATGAATAATTCTTCCACCAGATATTTTATGCAATCCGGGCTCTTTCATGGTTAAATCAATCAAGTTCTGAGAAGTAACATTGACCAGAATAACCACCACATAATCACCTATCGCAATAATTTCGCTTAAATCTTCGTCTTTTTTGATGAAGCGGGTAGTGGCATCTTTGACATTCAGAAAAGCGCTGTAGGCTGTTCCGGTATCAACCCGCCAGCCATTTAAGGTAATATCACTGACTTTGCCGATAATTTTGTCCCCTACACGAGGGATATAAGGCCCAGCAAGGGGAGTTATTTTAATAACCCTACCAGGAATAGACACTAAACCTAACACTTTAGAGTAAATAGCGCTCTCTTTTCGGTAGGTATTTTCTCCGGGCAGGTAATCCATGCCTTCAGCGAGAATTTCGCCAGGGATGACAATGTCCCTTTCTTGTACCAGTACATTACTCATTTTGTATACGTATTTCCCCGTGCGTCATGGAATTTATCTTTTCTATAAACTCAAGATAAAATCCCGCCGGGATCTCCATTTTTATCTTCCAACTTCCATCTGAAAACCACTCCTCTTTTAAAAGCTTACTGTTATTTTTGATAAATTGGGGATTTTGGGTAGTGATAAACCAGACAATGACAGCCATTTCTCTCTGTTCTATGTGCAATTAATTACAAGAATGAAATGAATAGTTAGGCTATTGCTTTTTCAGCAGCTTCAATAACTCTACGAACGTCACCAGAAAAAACTTGACTGGCACGTAAAATTTCAATAGATACAATGGAGCCATCTTTAGCTATATCAATTATTACTCCATTAGGTAGCTCAACACTCTTCCAATAGCCTTCTTTTTTAAGTTGAATATTAAAGATGTCCTCGTCTTTGTCGTACCAGTTTTCCATGTTAGTCCAGCCAGTAAGCCGTGATTATTTTAAAAGTTTTATTTACGTTTCTTTTGTAGATTACTTTGAGTATTCTTCCCGAAGGAGGGATACGACAAATGGCGTTGGAAGCATCAGGCCAATATTTATCTTTCAATTCATCTGAATTGCTTATGGCATACTCAAACATATCATCCGTTATTTCTGAGCGATACTTTTTTTTCCAAAGCCAATGTTTTGAATACTCAAACTTCATTTAGTAGATAGTATTAGCTGATTTATAAATATTTTGTGGTTATTTTCACTTATTCTGTTTCCAAATCAGTTCAAAGAATTTTCGGTAGGACTTAGCCGTCTGCGGTTCTTCGATGAGAAAACCAAATGGCTTATCCAGATAAATTATGATAGCAACCCGATTACCACAGATAATAGTTTCAGTCAATTCTTCAAAATCTTTGGAGGTAGTTTTAACAGTTGTCAATGACCGTTTATTGAGTTGATTTGCCCACCACCTAAGTTTGGCATGAAAAAGCAATTGAGCTTTTATCTTTTTGTGAATTCGTTGACGGTGAAAACTATCCCAGAAAAAATCACCAAATAATTCATGGGCTCGAAGCGGACCGCCATAAGCATAGTATTCCTTGGAATGAGTATCGAGCATCAGGTTTAATAATTCTTTAACGCCACGAATTCCTTGAAACAAACTTGCCTGTGGTTTTTGGGGAGCGTTAATTCGTGTAGCTTCCAGTTCTGGAAGAATTTTTTGTAATCGTTCTTTCTTTTCATCTATAAAACTAAGCAAGAGTTTTGGTTCAACAGTCTGATAGTGATTCACTTTTCCTTCTAAAATAGAGGTAATAAAGCCTTTTTGTGCTAAAGAATGAAAAGCCCGATGAACAACCGCATTCTGTAAGCCAGATTTTTCTACCACCTTACCAGCGGTACTGGAGCCGAGCTCTAAGAGGGTTAAGAATACTTTGATTTCGGCGCCGGTAAGACCTAAATCCTCAAGTATGGAAGTATCCATATCTCAATGTTTTTTCTGGTTTATTTAAGATTTTCTATTTATAACCACAATTGTGATTATAAAAATTTATATTTAAAATATTTTTCTCCTCTTGAATGGAGAATAGATATCCTGCCCTTGGACCATACATTCAAAGTAAAATGAAAGAATGTGGTTACAGAAGTTTAAGATCTTTAGCTTTAAAAATGGGATTGACTCCTGCTGCTCTTTGTAGTTACAATCAAGGTTATCGTTTTCCAAGAGAAAAAAGTATCCAAAAATTAGCTATAGCATTTCGAACAGACCCGCGAGAGATTGAACAATTACGGGAGGAAGTTGATGCAAGGCAGAGGAAAAAATATGTTACAGAAAGCGAATTGGAACAATTGGTAGAGTCACGTAAAGTGATAGAATTAGACTCAATGGCCAACAAAGTAGCTATCCAGTTACAACCTCTTTATGAAAAAATAGATCTAAAAATTGAACAATTGATAGAAATTACAAAAATGGTAAATTCCCAATTGATAGGATATAATACCCTAATAGAGGCACACAATGCACTTATAAATTTTTTTGGAAGAGAAAGTAAATAATTAGGCTAAAAATAATATAAAAAAACAAAACCTCACTTCACTAATTTCTTTAATTCATCATTGCTTAATTTAGTAAACCGGCGTTCTTTGCCATCGACAAAAGCAGCATCCACCCGGTCGAAGTTGAATTCGTCTTTCAGAAACTCTTTCATTAAGCTCAATCCTAACCGTAAGCCTTCCTCAACACTCATCCCCGCTTTCCAGCGCTTCTCTAACTGCGGCTCGATTTCTGTATCACCCATCCCAATGACGGCAGCTCGGCATTGGAAGTACAACCCATAGGGTTCGGTGATGTATAATTTAACATCCCCGTCGTCTTCAACGCCGCCGACAAGCATGGATACTCCAAAAGGGCGGAGTCCGGCTGACTGGGTGCAGACCTGCTTTAAGTCGCACATTTCTTTGACAATGGAAATAATATCAATTTTAGTGTCATAGGTTACCGCATGCTGTTGCGCGTGCAGCTGCGCCCGATCAACCAAGACCCGGGCATCGGCGATTAAACCGGCGGCGGTAGCGCCGATATGATCATCAATCTTAAACATTTTTTCGATAGCTTCCGGGACGACTAATTTGCTCAAAATCCGCTTGTCGGTAATGAAGACCACACCATCTTTACAGGCGATGCCCATCGCCGTAGGCCCCTGCTTGACGGTTTTTTTGGCATACTCAACCTGCAAAAGCCTTCCATCGGGAGAAAACATAGTTATAGAACGGTCATATCCCATCTTATCTATCATCTGTTTATTCTGCTGCATTTTTAACACCTCACTTTTCCAACAATGAACTTGCTTTTTTCAGTACCCCGGACGTAATCAGGGAACGAATAATAACCGGCTGGTTTTTAATCTTTTTGATTAAAGTTAAGGCCGCTTTGAGCTCATCTACATATTTATGATTCACTTTAATTATAAACTTTTGGTTTTTGGCGCTGAATTTTTCCTTCAGAAACAGGGGAGAGGACTGGGCTAATCCCCATTGGCCGAAGAAGAGCAGCAGAGCTTTCTCGACTTCTTCCTGGACATCCGGCAGTGAGAAAGTATGGTTTCCCATAATCTGAAAAGTGACATATCTCTTCTTCTGGCGCGAGGAGGGAAGAATTTTCATACAGTCAGAAAAAAGAAAATAGTATATAAAGCTTGTTGAGGGAAAGTTCAAAAAAATCAGAAAATAGTTAAACCAGACAATTTAATAGCAACTTTATGACCGATGAAACCAAATGTATCAGACCCAGAAGTATTGGACTTGGTTTAGTAGAGCTTATGGGTGGAACATTAGTTACTGAAATAGGAGGGTCTGTAGTCTATTTAGCTCGCCAAGCCCCCCTCTTGGAAAAACCTTTTGAACCAACACACTTAATTACCTATGGAATTGGAACAGCCGGAGCCATGGTCGCAGTACTAGGGCTGGTTACTCTTTATGATGGAATTAAAATTTTAAAAGAGAATTATTTTCCAAATTATACTACTTAGAACAGCATACAAAATCTATCCAAAAACCTATTCTATAAACTCTTCTTCACTCGCTTCTTCTGGTTCCTCGGCATCTTCATCGTTTTCTTCTTGGTCAGGAGCTCCGCCTGCCAGCATAGCCGGGTCATTCGTGAATACGGTATTCCGATCTACTGCCCCTTTGATGACTTCAATCTTACCAAACTTGCCCGTTGAGAGCTGTTTTTCATTGCGATATTCCGAGCACCAGCCGTTTTGGACATGGATGGTGTCGCCTTCATTGACTAAATCAATATCATCATTCCATAAGGTAAGAGTCACTTGCCCGGTGCCATCCTTGACCACTACATTACATACTTTTCCTTTCTTGCCGAATTTCTCAAAAGTACGGGGGGAGTCTTTCCTGATGACGGTAACAACGACATCAATATTGCCTTGGTTTGGCTTTATATCCTTGAGTTCCATGATATGCCTGTGGTCAGCCTTTTTTTATATAGTTTTCTGTTCTTGAGAGAGTATATCTACGTGCCTTTCTCCAGAGCATCCCTTAACTGCGCGACCGGGGCGGCGTACATTTCTTTCACTTTCGCCGGAAGTTTCTGAAGTAAAGCACTCGCCGTCTCATATTCTCGCTGGAGCACTGCCAAGTTTCCTTTACTGGCATTATTCAGCAGCTCCTGAAGATTTTTTTCGGCTTTCATCTGCTCTTCCAGCTGTTCACGCACTTTGGCAATTCGGCCGTAAAAGTTGGCTTTCTGCTTCTCGGATAATTTCAGGTAGTGGTCGTAAATATGGAGGTACTGGGCCTGAAGCGAAGAGGGTGATTCCTTCAGCAGAAGCTTATTGATGACTTTCAAATCCCGCCGGATGATGCTGGGAGCGTACATATATTCAAACCAAAGGACGATGCTGCCAAATAAACCTAGGATAATCAGGATGACCAGCAACACCATCTGCAGTGTCTCATCTTTTTCCAAGATGTACAAAAAGGAGGTAATGCCTACCAGAACGGTCAGAAGAATAAACCATAATATAAAACCACCCTTTCGGTCCATAGGTTAAAGAGAATGAGAGGGTATATAAATATTTGGGAGAGTTTATTGATGCTGTAACGATGATAACTTTTCTATCAGCCGGGCTATATTTACTCGTTCCTGGAAGGTATTCTCACGGTCGCGGACAGTAACGGCGTTATCATCTAAACTTTCAAAGTCGATGGTAAGGCAGTATCTCGTTCCAATTTCATCGGCTCGGGCATATCGCCTCCCTACTGAGCCAGACTCGTCGTAGAAGCAGGAAAAGGTTTTTCGAAGCTGTTCATACACCTGCTCGGCTTTAGCCGTAATCTCCGGCTTATTTTTGACCAGGGGAAAGACCGCGCAGTAGAAAGGAGTAAGTTGATTGGGAAGATGGAGTACGATGTTCCCTCGCTGCTGATTATCCTCATAGGCTAAATCCAGCAAGGCATACACATTCCTATCGACACCAAAAGAGAGTTCCAGCACGTGGGGAATAAATTTCTGCCCGCTTTCTTCTTCCAGCACTTCCAGAGACTGTTTAGAGATTTTACCATGCCCTTGTAAATCATGATCAGTTCGATAATGCAACCCGCCTACCTCGGTAAAGCCGTATTCCTGAAGGTCTACTTCTAAATCAAAGTGATATTTATTGTAAAAGGCTTTTTCGGTATCATTTAACTGATACAGGCGGAATTTCTCAGTGGGGATATGCAGGCGCTCCAGATAGAACTGCTGGATTTTGACGAGATGATAGACATAAAAGGCAGGCAGGCCTTGCTGAACGAGCTCCGCGGCAGTTCTTTCGACAACCTTGCCAGGGGAACGATCAGCAACCAAGAGTGTTCTTAAAGGATAATCTTTTATCAAGGGAAAAGAACGATGCTCATTGATCCTAGAGGGATTAAAAAAAATCTGTAATTCAGCTTGCGTAAACTCGCGCTGGCGCAAGGTTAAGTTCCGGGGCGAGATCTCGTTGCGATAGGCACGGCCAATGATGGCTAAGCCCAACGGTAATTTTTTTCGCAGCAACTCATGCTGGAGCTTGAAATTGACATAGGGGGACTGAGCGGTTTCCGGGCGAAGATAAGCTTTCTGGGAAGAACCTACTCCTAAATTCAGGGGGAACATCATATTCATAATCGTCACCGGAAGAAAATTAGATTTACATTTTGGGCATTGGAGATGATGCGACTGAACCAGTTTGGTGAGTTCTTCAGGGGTGTGTCCTTCCATTCGTTTCTGCAGAGCTTTTTCCAGAAAATGATCAGCTCTATCTTGGAACTGGCACTTAGAGCATTTGATAACCGGGTCGATAAAGTTCTCCAGATGCCCGGAAGCTCTAAAGACATTCTCAGGCATGATATTGGCAGCTTCTATCTCAAAGAAGTTGTCATTAAGACCTAAAAAATAGCTGCGCCAGAGATTTTCAAAGTTGTGCTTGAGCTTGGTCCCAAGATGCCCGTAATCATATAAGCCAGCAATGCCGCCATAGATTTCGCTGGAAGGATAGATGAATCCTTTCTTTTTGCAAAACATGGCTAGATCGGAGGTGGTGTGGGTCATTTTTTTGGAATTTACGTCTATATTTATTAATCTTGTTAGCGAGTTAGTTCTTTGGCCCAATCTAAAAATCGTTCTGCATGCTTGAGAGCAAGATCCGCTTCGTTCGAAGTTATCAATTTTTCTTCATATTCAGCCTGATTTTTTAATCCTAAGAGAGAGGAAAGCTGCTGGATTTTCTTATTGAGGTCCATTCCCGGCAATACTTTTATCTGCCTGATCAATTGCAATACTTCATTGTGCCTTTCTCCAATACAACGCTGACTTAGGTGAAAAACGGTCAAAGCATCGGCTGCGGAAATACCACTGTACACTGCATTGATAACGCAACTATTCCAATGGTTTTTTGCAAAAGCATCTTGTGCGCTAGCGAAGCACTCTTGAGCTTTTTGGAGGTAATTCTGATGTAAAGAGGGGGTAACGGCCCTGGTATTTACCATTTTCCACAAATAAGTATGTTCTTTTTAATAATGTTTTCCCTAAGTGCAGGGTTGGTAGCTGCAAATTCAGCGGGAGTAAATAGAAGCGGCGAGAGGGGGTTTCCAAAAAGATCTAAAACTTTTACTAAAAGTGGTTCTAATTTTTGCTCTACTTTTTTCTTGTTAGTAGTTATAATAAGAAGGTCTATATCAGAGTTATACCCTTCTTTTTCTTCTGCCACACTCCCAAAGATGGCGCAGACTTTTATATCTTGAAAGGAGAGGTGTTTCTTAATGAGGTCTATGACTTTTTGCAGAGTCATTTGTTCTTGTCGAAATAACTTATTCAAAGGCTCATAGAGATAAGAATTGGTATTAAGATAGAGTGCATGGCTTCTTCCAAATATTTGTTTAATGATTAAATTATGCCGCTCTAACTCCAAGATAGATTTAGAGACTGAACGGTGATTTACTTGAATCAAAGTGGCCATTTCCCGTATCCAAAAACCCTTACGGGGGAATTTGCACAGTACCCGCAAGAGCTTTACTTTTATCTCTGAGCCAAATATTTCTTCCAGATAGGTATGAAATCTCATGGTGCATTAAATTCTCCATATGGGGAATATTATGTACTATATAAAAGTTACGCCTAATTTTCCGGAAAATGAAACTATTGGCAGATTTTTTGATTTTTACTGGCAAATGAAAGATCAAAGTAAATTTTATAAACCAAGAACCTTGCACTAAAGTATGACCTATGACTCAGCACGATACCAAGCGGTGTACACCCATACCGTGGAACAAATCATAACTAGGGGGTTGCTGGAGGGTAATCGAAAAATTACTCAAAAAGGAATACGAGCGGTGACGCAGACTCTGCCGGGATTGGAACAGAAATTAGCATCAGCTATGAAAGATCTACGTCAAGTCGTTAATCAACCAAGGAGCTGTGAACAGGATTATGCTCTCTATACTCTTGCCTGCATCCTCTGGAAAGACTGGAATTATCAGGAGAAGAAGGCAGTGCGAGAACTTGCTGGCAGAACCAATTTGCATGTTTCGGCGCTCCCCATTCTTGCCGGAGCGTACTTGATGAGTAGGGCAACGGAGAGGGTGATAATCTATTATTCTTCTCAAAATACCTTAAATTTGATGAGGGAAAGGACCAGAGGGAATGGGGTGTAGAATAGTTTTTCAATGAGAAAAGGAAAGAAGGAAATTTTTTATTCCACAATAATCTGCAGCTTATTTTTATCTATCGGCTCTAAGATCACTTCTTTTCCTTTTTCAAGAGAGAGAAACTGCACCAATGATTTTGGTATTCGAACATCCAATGCATTTCCCACCTCAGAGACTTTGCTTCGAGCTCGCAATCCCCATAATCCTTTGCGTTTAACTTCCATTTCAATTTTATCAGAAGCAGCAGATTCAAACAAAGTTTCACCGCAGTGTTTACACACTAATGCTGCAAAAGTACCAATATTCTCCCCTAAAAATACATAGGGGACCTTCTTTTTCTCATACGTTCCCATATTACAACTGGTGCATCTTATTTTTTGTTCCATCCTTTGGGCCTCCCTAAATGGACTGTAATTACTTTAAATTTATCACCTAGCTTTTCAAACACAACCGTGAAATGCCGGTAGATAGTTATAAAATGATTTCCCTCGAGAAAGCGAGGACCCCTACTGATAGCCTCGGCAATTTCGACCCGGGAAATCCCATCATCCATGGCTTCATCCTGAGCATGTTTGGTCATTACTACTTCATCCTTTGTTACCATCCGAGGATCTCCGTATAAACTAGTAATTACTTGTTTTATTTAAACCTTTCGGCGAAAAATATTCACTTCCTCAACCACTCCACTTCTTCTTCTGTAAGATCTAATTCTTTGGCAACCTCTATTCCTGCGCCATGCTGAAACATCACTTGAAGATAGGGCACCTGCTCTAAAGCTACTTTTCTGGAAGTGTGCGTCGCTGCGCCTAGTTTTTCAGCTATCTCTTTTTTCTTGGCATTCTTCATCTTGGCCTGCCAGAGGCGCAGAATACGCATGGTGGGACGGTACTCAACAAAGTTGGGATTCTTTTCCTCTTTGGCGGAGGAAATGCCGGCGGTGAGTAAATTAGAGATGTAGACTAAAAATCGCCAGTGCTGCTGCCGCTTGATTCGGCCATTAAATACATCGGCACGGGCTAAATGCTCATAGGCTTTGGCCAAAGAACTGGGAGTAAGGTATTCTTTAGGCACATTTTCATCCAGCCACAGAAAGACTTCATTCATATCGACATCAACATCATCTAAAACGGGAAGGGCGTTCTCAACGACTGAGGATTTAAAAATCAAGTGCAGGGCGTTGATGATGGACTCGGTTCGCTTTCTGTCGGACAGCGTTCGTACCGTGTCCAGAGTGCAGTGCTGGTTTATAGTGCACATCTGTAAATCAAGCAAAGCTCCTCGTACGTCTCCATCAACTTGTCTGGCAATGGTATTAATGGCCTTGATATCAAATTGAATATTCTCCTGCTCACACACCCACTGCAAGGTGTGAGCGATGGTTTTATGGTCTACCTTATGAAATTCAATCAGAGTACACGCTTTGGTCAACGGCTTGAATTTGCTGTCATAGGGGTCATTAGCAGTGAGAATAATGGGAAAGGATGACTTTTGAATTGCCGACACTAACGTCGGGATACACCCGCGGTCTTCCCTTCCAGAAATGTTGTCGATTTCATCGATAAGGATAAGTTTGGGGGTGAAAAAAAGCGACTGCTGTCCTAAGGCTGCCCCTAAAAATGATTTCATCGAAGCTTCATTGCGTACATCAGAGGAATTAATTTCCAGAATATCATATTTTAACTCCTGGGCTAGCGCATATACTGAGGAAGTCTTGCCATTGCCAATGGGGCCATAAATGAGCGCCGCCCGGTTTTTTTGTTTTTTATAATTGAGAATGAAATCCTTCAGCTGCGATACGCCCAAGGGCTGGCCAAAGACCTGGGCGGAGTTCTTGGGTGCGTAGGTAGTAGTGAAGAGGGGCATACGAGTGGGGGTCGAGGAAAGGTTAAAAGATTTATGGTTTAAAATTATATAGAAAGGTTTGATTAACCCATCCAAATACTTCAAACCCTTCTAAGAAAGACTTTGAATTCAATGTAAAATAGGGGTTATTCAAAGTCCTCTATAATTTTCTATCATGGTTACTTATCTATTTAACCATTCATATTCTCCTTTGCCATAATCTATTTAAAGCCAGCTCCAGAACAGGAAGGAGGGTGGCAGTTACATGAAAGATATTCGTTTAGGATTAACTTTTAATGATGTTCTTCTCGTACCTAAGCGCACGCCTCTGAGTTCCCGTAGCGAGGCGGAGGTGACCAGCCGTTTTACGAAAAATATTGCTCTTAATATCCCCTTAGTCAGCGCCAATATGGCTACCGTTACTGAGCATAAGATGGCGATTGCCATGGCTAGAGAAGGAGGGCTGGGAGTTATCCATCAGTTTGGAAGCATTGAAGAACAGATGGAAGAAATCAAAAAGGTGAAGAAAAGCACCTGTTACATTATTGATTATCCGGTTTCGGTTTCTCCTTTAATTACCATCCAGGAAGCGGCTGCCATCATGAAACAGGAGGGGGTAACAAGCTTGCTGGTCAAAGTGGGCGATGAGCTGGTGGGAATTTTTACCTCGCGCGATTACCTATTTGAGGATGATTTTAGTAAAAAGATAAGTGAAGTTATGACCACTAAAGAAAAATTGGTAACGGCAGAGTATGGCCTGCCCTTGGATGAGGCAAAAAAAATCTTACATACGCACCGCATTGAAAAATTACCCCTTTTGCAGAATGGTATCGTCCGGGGCTTAATCACCACTCAAGACATCAAAAAGCTGGAGCAATGGCCCCAGGCCTGCCGGGATACTAAAGGAAGACTGCGAGTAGGAGCTGCTGTTGGAGTGAAAGATACTTTGGAAAGGGCGAAATCCTGCATCGATGCTGGTGCGGATGTGATTATCTTGGATATCGCCCATGCCCATTCTGAGCTGGCCATCCAGCGCCTGAAAGAACTGAAATCTTATTTTAACATCGATGTGATGGTCGGAAATATTGCGACAGCAGAAGCTGCTTTGGATTTAATTCAGGCGGGAGCGGATGGGTTAAAAGTGGGAATCGGACCCAGTCCGGTGTGCACCACTCGCATTATTTCCGGCAGCGGAGTGCCTCAGTTGACTGCTATCTTAGATGTAGTTCGGGTTGCCCGGAATTATAAGGTTCCCGTCTGCGCCGACGGAGGGATGAAATACCCCGGGGATGTGGCCAAGGCCATCGGCGCGGGCGCCAGCAGTATCTTTTCGGGCTTTCTGTTTGCCGGAACGGATGAAGCGCCGGGGATGGTCATCATGAAAGACGGCAAGCGGTATAAAAAGTACCTAGGCAGCGCCTCGTATGACAGCGGGCATGAACGGAAAGAAAACTTAGAGGGAAAACAGTACAAACAAAGGCTGGATATTTTTGTAGAGGGGGTAGCTATTTTGATTGACTACAAAGGACCGGTTCAGGATACCATCCGGGGGATCATCAAAGGGCTGCAAAGCGCCATCAGTTATTGCGGCGCACATAGTATCGCTGAAATGCAGGAGAAGGCAGAGTTTATACAGATTACATCCAGCGGCTGGGATGAAAGCCTCAGTAGAGGGCAGAAGTTGAGTGAATGAAAATAAGTTTGAGGATTAACCCGCAGAAAGAGAACAAAAATAAAAAATCCTTAATCCCAGAGCGTGGCAAAGGATTCTTCTTCCTCATCAAAGTCGTCGTCTCCATCATCGTCGTCATCATCATCGCCAAAAGCGAGATGCTTCTTCTTTTTCTCTTTCATGATTTTCCCCCTAAATATGCTTGAAATCATCATTCCATATAATGCAGATTTAAAATGATTATGGTTGTGGAGAATATAGGTCTTTCTGGGAGAAAGTGGCTGGTCAGCTTGAAAATACCGTTCTGGGCATTATTACAGCGTTACTTTTTTAAAGAGCCTTTGAATTTATCTATAGATGGAGCTTCCTCAACATTACGATTCTAAGCTATCTGAACCAAAGTGGCAGAAATTCTGGGAAGAGAGTGCTATTTATGTCTTTCATCCGACACCTAAGATGGAAACCTATAGTGTTGATACTCCTCCTCCAACGGTATCAGGAAAGATGCATATGGGGCATGCTTTTAGTTATACCCAGCAGGATATCGTCGTGCGGTATCAGCGGATGAGGGGGAAAAAAGTCTTTTTTCCTTTTGGAACGGATGATAACGGGCTGCCTACGGAAAAACTGGTGGAGAAAAAAAAGAATATTCTCTCCCGCACCATGAAGCGGGAAGAATTTGTCAACATCTGCCTGGCACTAATCAAAGAAGAAAAACCCTTATTCATCCAGAGCTGGAAGGATATCGGCATATCAGCGGATTTTACCCGGTCGTATTCAACCATTAACCGGCACTGCCAAATTACTTCCCAAGCCTCTTTTTTAGAATTATTCCAGAAGGGACGAATTTACCAGCAGGAATCGCCTAATACCTTCTGTGTTTCTTGCCAAACGGGCATCGCCCAGGCAGAATTTGAATCCGTTGATATGGAATCCTCATTTAATGAAGTTGCATTCAAATCGGGAAGCAAGGATCTAGTTATTGCCACCACCCGCCCAGAAATGATTCCTGCCTGCGTGGCCTTATTTCATCACCCAAATGATGACCGATATAAGCACCTGAAGGGAAAGTTTGCCCAGGTGCCCATTTTTAACTATGAAGTGCCCATCTTAACCGATGAAACGGTAGATAAAGAAAAGGGAACCGGATTAATGATGGTCTGCACTTTTGGAGACAAAGAAGATGTCGATAAATGGTACCGCTATAATCTGCCCTTGCGGGTGGTATTTGAGAAGAACGGCAGAATGAATGAGCTGGCGGCAGAATTCAAAGGAAAGAAAATTGTGGAAGCCCGCAGCGCTATTCTGGAAAAGTTACAAGAGCAAGGAGTGCTGAAGAGCCAGAAGAAAATCATCCATGCCGTGAATGTCCATGAACGCTGTAAAACCGAGATCGAATTTCTTAAGACAAAACAATGGTATATTAAAATTCTAGATCAAAAAGAACTCCTGTTAGACGCAGCTAATCAGATTACCTGGTATCCTTCCCATATGAAAGTGCGCTACAATCATTGGGTGCAGAACTTAAATTGGGACTGGTGCATTTCCCGCCAGCGCTATTTTGGCATTCCGGTTCCGGTATGGACCTGCAGCAAATGTCAGAAGTATATTTTTCCTAACGTACAGGACCTGCCGGTTGATCCGGTCATTGATAAACCTAAAACGCCTTGCGAATGCGGCTCTACTTCTTTTGCGGGAGAGACTGATGTCCTAGATACTTGGGCAACTTCCTCAGTAACACCGGAAATTGCCGGGAACTGGGCCAGCAAGGGGGAATATGAGTTTACTTTTGAAGAGAACGTCCCTTTTTCCTTACGACCACAGGCGCATGATATCATCCGCACCTGGTTATTTTACACGGTAGTGAAAAGCTTTTACCATCATGGACGAGTGCCTTGGAGTAAAGTCATGATTTCCGGGCACGCCCAGGATGCGCAAGGACGAAAAATGTCCAAATCTTTAGGCAATATTATTGAACCGCAGGACATGATTAAGAAATACTCTGCTGATGCCCTGCGATTCTGGGCCGCGGGCTCAAAATTAGGTGATGACTTGCCCTTTCAGGAGAAAGATTTAGTGACGGGGCAGAAGTTTGCCACTAAATTATGGAATGCCTCTAAATTCAGCCTGATGCATTTGGATGATTATCATCCTGCTCAGCAGAAAGTCCAACTGGAATATTTTGATAAATGGCTGCTCAGTAAACTGCATCGGCTTATCCGAGAGAGTACGGATACTTTTGAACAGTATGAATATTCACGGACGAAAGCAGAAGTTGAGCAGTTTTTTTGGCACGTCTTTTGCGACTATTACTTAGAAATTGTCAAGGATAGGCTGTATAATCCCATGGTTCGGGGAGTGCAGGCCCGGCACAGCGCTCAGCGGGGGTTATATGAAGGATTGCTGGGGATACTGAAGATGATGGCGCCGATTATGCCTCATATTGCCGAAGAGATCTATCAATTGTATTTTGCCGCCCGGGAAGAAGTTAAGAGCATCCATATTTCGTCCTGGCCGGTATTTGATGAAAAATTGATTGATGAAAAGGCGGAACTTCTGGGGGACCTCGGTATCGACATTATTACCACCATGCGCCGGTATAAATCCGAACAGCAGTGGTCGATGAAAGAAGAACTCAAAGAGATCATTCTAGTGAGCTCTGAACCAGAGTTCAAGACTATGATTGCCGGTATTGAAGGCGATTTACGGGCGGTGTTGAATGTCAAAAAAATAAGTTTTGCGGGAAAAACCACCCTGGAAAGTGAAAAGATGGGTGTTGGGATTGGAGTGGTGCATTCATAAATAAGAGGGGCGAAAGACCAACAGCTTTAAATAAGAGAAAGGTGTTTTAGGAAGAATAGGGTGGGGAAGAGAACATTCGAGTAAAAAGGGAATGTTGAATTTTCCACTGCAACGATACTATATAAATAAAAAAGGAGGAAGAAAAAATGGTTGAAGGTTACTGCGTTAAGTGTAAAGCCAAGCGAGAAATCTCAGCGGGCAAAGAAGTTGCGATGAAAGGGAAAGGCGGAGTCACCAGAAGGGCAATGAAAGGAAAATGCCCGAAGTGCGCCACGACTATGTTTAGAATCTTAGGTGCAAAGAAATAAGTTCTTCTTATTTTTTTTATTTTATTATTTAAATTCTAGAAAATTGGTATAGAAAGTTACTAGGACTTATCATCTTTTCCCTTGAGCATATCTGCAACCTCTGCAGTGCTCATGATCTTCAGTTTGAACTTATGCTGCAAATTTGCCCTGACCTTAATCAATCTCTCGTTTTCAGTCACGAAGCATTCTCCTTGAGCGTCCATCACTGCATCGATATAGCGCAGAAAACTATCGCTGCCATAATCATCGTAAAACTTATCCAGGTAGTGTTCTTGATATTCTTCTTTGGTGAATAATCCTTGCTCCAAAGCTTTTTGGAGAACCTGCTTATTATCTTCATGTATCTTCTGTAATATTCGCTGCACCATGGACTCGCGCACGGCTAAAGGCAGCTTTCGAGCTTTCTCAAAAAGGACTGGATCGAGGGGAGCATATTTTTTGGTCATGCTTTGCGTATCTCATACCCTTCTTTGGTGTCCCCAATGATATACCCTAGCTGTTTGATCTTATCCCGCAGTTCATCGGATTTCTTCCATTCCTTGTTCTGCCGGGCTTGCAAGCGTTGCTTGGCTAAGGCGATGATTTCTTTCGAAATTTTGTCTTTCTTGACATGAGCCAAATCCAGACCAAGTACTTTACCGCACTTGACAAGAAGGGTGTACTTATCCTTGTTGCTCAATTTTTCATCTTTTAACATATCCCATACTGTTGCCAAAGCCTGGGAGGTGTTTAAATCATCATTGATTTCCTGGGTAAATTGTTCCAGGTATTTTTTCTGGGCTTCTTTTTGCTCTTTGTCTTTAGCTAATTTTAATTCTAGAACTTTATCTACCAGTCGCCTTCGGGCTATTTTTGCCCCTTCCAAGGCTTCATAGCTGAACATCAGGGGATTGCGATAGTGCGTGCCTAAGCAAAAATAGCGATAGTCTAAGGGATGAAAGCCTTTTTCTTCTAAGGTGGCAAGAGTGATAAAATTATTGCCGGACTTGGCCATTTTCTTGCCAGCGGTTAACTCTAAAAAAGCATTATGCAGCCAATATTTCACCCAGGGTTTCTTGCCTATTGCTGCTTCAGACTGGGCGATTTCATTGGTATGATGCACGGGAATGTGATCAATACCACCGCAATGGATATCAAATTGATTCCCAAGATATTTAGTTGCCATGGCAGAGCATTCAATATGCCAGCCGGGAAAACCTTCGCCCCACGGACTCGGCCAGCGCATGATGTGTTCCGGGTCGGCCTTTTTCCAGAGGGCAAAGTCCTG
>DUFZ01000024.1 GCA_013331635.1 Candidatus Woesearchaeota archaeon
ATTGAAAGAATGTAAAGTTATATTCTAATAATCAAATCACTTTTTGCTGGTCGCTTTTGCTTCGATCGTTAAAGTGATTTGATATAAACAAAATTTTCCGGAGAATTATTGGGGGGGGCGTTAACGTAACTTTCTTAATGAGGAAATAAACCTTTCAAATGCTTCTAATTCTTGATCAGTAAATTGATGAGTTCCTCGTCCATCTGTAAACTTAAGCGACAAAAACATTGCTTTCATTCTTTCAGGATCTCTTTCAAAATCATCCAAAAATCCCTCTGTTTGGAAATAATTAGCTGGGTCGTATTTTTGACCAGGATACCATTCTTGAGCCTGTCTCTTTATATCATCTGCAATTCTTTCTCTCATCTTCTTGTTAATCGTACATACTTTTGAAGAATACAGAACTTCAATGTCATCCAAATCAATTGCCCCTCTCATGATAACTCCATCTTGCTCACCTAAATTTTTGCTGAATCCAAGATTATTTTTATAGGGTCTTGCATTAATTTTCATAATTAACGGATGAACTGGACGATTCCATGGAAATATTTTCGCACTAACATCTGTTCCTCTTTCAACAGTTCTTTGGACAGGATAATAAAGTACAGATTCTAGTGATGATCGCGTCCATGTAAACTTCTCATCGGTTGGAAATCTGGAGTATATCCCAAAATAAGAAGGAGATGAATTTTCACAAGTATCATAAAGCCTCTGGCTAAGATCCCCTTCAACGCACCCCCTATACAAAACTCCTTCTTCTCGCCAGGGAACTTTATCCCAAGCGATGGGTGTAAAAGTATCGGTGTTAACCATTTTGCATCATTCTTTATACTCTTGCAATATAATGTCTTCTCTGTACATCTATTTTACCATCCTGATCATCAGGGCGAGTATTAATTGGAATATAACCAAATGGAGTAACTTCATGAACTTCCAAAGTATCTCTAGGAATATCCGCTTTAGATTCATAATACATCAAAATTGGTATTCTACCACCTACTAATTTTTGAAGTGCATCGATATTTCCAATTTTAACCTCACCAACATATGACTCAACAACTTTAGGCATCTCCACTCCATCAAGCTCAAAATAACGGCTTACTAACAAGCCCTCAAAATCGCTGGGCAAAACTCTTAATGGAACTGCAACTCCGTCTTTTATTTCAAATGCTCGAACGCCATCTTCTTGATTGGTTTCAATATTCTTCGAATAATCTCCGTCACACATGTTCTGTGTTGCGTAAAGATCAAGAATAGTGCTAGAATATGTTTTCGGACGATTTGTATCTTTTATACCCATTTTAATCCCAAGCTTATCCAAAATTGGCTTTTTACTTTTACTATCTAGATAAGCGTCAATAACTTCATCGGGAATTAATTCTTTATTTCGAACTTTTCGGTTTAATTCTTCTTTAAAAACTAAAGCAATCCCAGAAGTTCTATCAGGCCGGGTAATTCCATACTCTCCACCTATGCTAGCGTTATATTCCCTATCAAAGCCATGAATACTCATAAAAAGAGCATCTTCACCGCAAAATGGACCACTATCAAAACCACCAGTAATACCGTCTTTAAGAATCCTATTTAATCTCTCCAGTGCAAGCGGACGTCGATTTCTCCATCTAAAAGAGTGTACCAACAGTCCCGGTCGTAGTACAGGATAATCGTTTACAACAGTTACGAGGTTCATAAGCGATTAAATGGTCAGGGTGTTTATAAAGCTTTCTGTTTGTTTACCACTAATAAAAGACAACATTAACTTAGGTGACCACTTTTGCCACTAACCTATACATAAGAAGTTTTATATAGGATTTTTGTTTGATGTGCTTGATGGCAGGTGACGACTATACAATCCTACGGACAAAGTTTCTTAAAGCATTTGCTAATCTTCCGGAAAAAGCAAAATCAGAAGAGGTTATAGCCGTTATAGATGAGAAACCTTACACTTGGATTGCTGCCACTATAGAAATCAAGAGTGAATCAGCGACAGGAAAGAAAATATTAAAAATCCTTAAAGAATTAGGTGTCCTATGAGTGAAAAAATATCCAGTGAATTGAAAAAAATTGTACTTTGGAGATTAGACACTATTCCTGCTAACTTTAAATTATCTATCGGTAACGAGGGAACTTTTACCAAAGAAGAACTAAAGCAACACGTGCAAAAAGAAGATCAAATTGGGGTTACTTTTGCTAAAATGCAGCTTAATTTTATGAAAGCATTAGCAAGCGGTGAATTCTCCAAGACGTTATCAGAATGAAAACACTCATCACCATGCCCAATTATGATGACGCTACGTCTTACCTCTATTACTATGCAGAAGAATTGGTGAAATTTGCAGAGGAGAAGAATATCACTGTAAGTCAGCTAAAGCGTCCAAGATTGCGAAGAAAAATATTGGAAGAGAGTATAACCAAACAGAATCCGCAACTCCTTCTCTTTAATGCACATGGTGATGAAACCACAATTTACGGCGATAAAGTTGAGGGAGAAGAAGAATATCTTATTCGAGAGAAAGAGAATCACCAACTTCTTACCGGAAGGTTAACCTATGCCAGAGCGTGTAGCGCAGCAGCTTCGCTTGGAAAGGCATGCACGCAGAAAGATGGCTGTTTCATCGGTTACAATCAGCCCTTTAGCTTTTGGACTGATACGAGTAGAACAACCACGCCTTTAAAAGATAAAGTGGCGCAACTTTTCCTCCAGCCTTCTAATGAATTGGCAATCGCTCTCCTTTGCGGGAAGAGTGCGCGTGAAGCGGCAGATACTTTTTTCAATATGTCTAAGAAAAATATTCTCCATCTTCTTGCAAAGCAGGATGAGCCGGGAGCAATGGCTTCTGCAATGCTTCTCTGGAACAATATGACTGCTCAAGAAGTTCTTGGAAATGAACAGATGAGATGTTCTTAACGATTAAAACGCCCGCCCCCATACTTAACATTACTTGGTATTCCTTGAACATCTAAACTATTTCACAAACAAATTCCATTTCTCCTTGCCTTCGAGTTCCAGCAGGATCCGCTTCACTACTGCCTGCTTGGGATCGGGCAATAATTTAACCCGGCTCTTTAAATCATCAAAGTTTTCAAAGGGCTTGGCTTTGCGGGCTTCCAGCACTTCCCACATGTGCTTCTTGCCCATCCCTGGGAGTAATTCCAGCTGGTGCATGCGCATGCTTAAGGGCTGGGCCAGGTTAAAGAACTCAATGAACCGTACTTGATTTTTGTCAACGATATCCTCAATGACGTTAATAAGTGTATTCCGCCCGGTGCCCGTTAAACGATCTAGAGGAATCCTTCCTTTGATATGGTGAATCTCATCGCGCTTTCCTTCGCCGATATAGACTTCCTGAAGCGGCTGTAAGAATATCCCTCGTTTGGGAATAAGCTCCAAAACTGTTAGATGGCTCAGCCCCAGGGCTTGGACTATGGCTGTTTTCATGGTTCCTTGGTCAAAGGGATAGCCGTGTTCGAGGTAATCGAGCACGATGGCTTTTTCTTCCCTTGGTGTCGTTGTTGAGAGCATCATTTTTAGTATATAACCCCTATAAGAATGTTGAAGTTAATAAAAATTGCGCTTACGGAAGCGCCTCAGCGACTGTCGCAACAATGCTGTCTTGATCCTTCTTGGGCAGGCTTAAAGGATACGCCTGCAGCACTAAGCGAAGATCTTCCGGGCTTCGCGGCAGAAAATCAATAATTTTCATGAAATGCTCTTCCCGTAAACGGGTCAGCTTAAGATTAACCAGCTTCTTATGCAATTCTTCCTTCTGATGAGGCGTGAGCACCACAAAGTGAGTTAAGTAGTCTTTGGCTTTATTGGAGAGATAATTAAGAGTGGTATCACGAGCTTCAATAGAATCCAGAATAACCTTAGCATCAACTAAGGAAATGGGCTTTTCTTCTATAAATTGGGGGTTGCTCATGCTTAATTCCTCACTAAATGAATGGGATGGATGTACAAGGTTTTCTGCTTATCTTGATCCTGAATAATCACTTCAACACAAAATCCTTTCTTATTACCTGTAATAGTACCAGTAAGACCATGGAATCGGGGATGAAATCGACCGGCTTGAATCATGGCATGAAGTGAAAGGCCAACTTTATCACCTAAAGCAAATTCTTGAAAATATTTGCTTAAAGACAATTTTCCGCGTTCTCGGTAATATTGTTTTAACTTATTTCGAGTTTTCCTTTGCTTGGTGCCGATTCTTTTTACCATGAAGGGCTATCTCTGAGAGGTCATTTATAAAGATTTCGGGATGAAATGGATATTTTCACGCCATAGGTAAATTTAAAATCTTTATAGAGGACTTTGAATAACCCCTATTTTATATCGAATTCAAAGTCCTTCTTAGAAGGGTTTGAAGTATTTGGATGGGTTAATCAAACCCTTCTATAGTCAATCAAAAACCGCCACCACTGCTCAATAGACCAGTGGCATGCTCGCTTCGCTCGGGCGGTTTTCTCATACCCTGCTTTTTCCGTCGATGGAGACTATTTGATTCACCACCGTGAACACACAGGTGGAAAAAGCAGATTTTAGGACTAAACATAACCAACTATTGATCTGTCACTTTTTTTTTTTCACTCTACTACCGCTTTAATCCTTCTTACATAATCCTACGATGTCGCAGAAGCCTGAGGCACATTTACTTCAATGTCTTGAGGAGACTTTTGTTTTCTTTTTTGAACATTAAAAAAAGCATAGCCTTTCACTTCCCCAGTAGCATTATCATGGCGCTCAAAAATATCGTTGCCAAGATCATCATAATAAGAGGGGGTAGGCTTTCCAAAACGAACCTCTAGGAAATCTCCTGCTGCATCCCAATGTATCTGCATTTTCTGGTTCATTTTATGTTTCTCATATAATAACTAGTAATAATAAATCCTTCCCCATTTAAATATTTTACGGCAAGAAAAAGATATTTCCTCTTTTCTTTGTTATAGTGATAATAGTAACACACTTGTTCAGGATCATACTTACTGACTGTAATTTGAAGTGGATTAATGAGAGTCTCTTTAATTTCTTCAAGATCTATTACATCAGGATGTTCTTCTGCAATATGTTTCCACTGCACCTTTGTCAGCCTAATTTTCCTACTAGTTTTATCAACAACTTCAAAAATCATTATCCCCCTATTCTACCACTGCCTTAATCCTTCTCACCCCGGCAGCGCAAGCCTCTTCTTTGAGAATTTTAAAATGGCCAATCTCTCCGGTATGGGTCACATGCGGTCCGCCGCAGAATTCTTTGGAATAATCTCCCACAAAATAAACCGATACTTTGTCCGGATACTTCTGCCCGAATTCCATTTCAGCGCCGATTTTCAAGGCTTGCTCTTTAGTCATTTCTTTGCGTATCACGGGCAGGTCTTTTTTGATAATTCTATTCACTTCCTCTTCCACTTTCTTCACTTCTTCTGCTGTCAGTTTCCGCTCAAAACTAAAATCAAATCTTAATCGTTCCGGTGTAATATTACTTCCTCGTTGATGAATGGTAGTACTAATGACTTTTCGCAGTGCTTCATTGAGTAAATGTGTTGCCGTATGCATGCGTATGACAATTGCTGACGTATCGGCTAAGCCTCCTTTAAACTTCGCCTCCGCACCAACCCGGGAAAGGGCTTTGTGCTTTTCATATTCAGCATAAAAAGTCTTTACATCGACAGTCACTTTCTTCTCCTGTGCTAATTCCTCGGTCATTTCCAAGGGAAAGCCATAACTTTGGAACAATAAGAAGGCGTCCTCTCCACTGAGATTACCCCGTGCCGCCATCTTCTCAAACTCTTTCAGGCCATTATCTAAGGTCTTCCCAAATTTCTGTTCTTCTTTGCATAACTCATCAATAATCTTCTCTTTATGGTGTTCTAACTCCGGATAAAGTGCCCCATACGATATAATAACCACCTTAGCAAGCTCTCCGATAAATGCAGCGGTGATTCCGATCATTTTTCCATAGCGGATGGCTCTGCGGATTAATCTCCGTAAGATATATCCTCGATCTACATTGCTGGGTAAGACAGCGTTTTCATCTCCTAATATAAATACTGATGCTCGGATATGATCAGCAATGATACGCATAGCCCGTTGTTCTTGAGAATATTTCTTCCTGCTCATAGTTTCAATCACTTGTATAATTGGCAAAAATAAATCCGTTTCATAGGCACTTTTCTTGCCATTAAGCACCGCCAAGGTTCTTTCTAATCCCATGCCGGTATCTACGTTTTTCTGTTTTAAAGGAACAACTGAACCATCTTCTCTTTTTTGGAAGGCCATGAACACATCATTCCATATCTCCACCCAGCGCAGGTCAGAGGGATCGAATCGTTCCGGGGCTTTTCCTTCTCCCGTCCAATAGAACATCTCTGTGCTTGGCCCACAGGGTCCAGTTTCACCGGCAATCCAGAAATTATCCTTGCCTACAAAGGCAATACGCTTTTCCGGCATACCTAACCCACACCATAAGCTATACGACTCTTCATCGCGCGGAATGACTTTATCTCCTTCAAATACAGTAACGGCCAGCACGGACAAAGGGATGTTTAACCATTGCTTTCCGGTGAGAAATTCAAAACTCCATTCTATTGCCTCTTTCTTAAAATAATCCCCCAGCGACCAATTTCCCAGCATCTGGAAGAAGGTATGATGGGTATTGTCCCCAATATTTTCAAAATCAACCGTACGCAAGCACTTCTGGACATTCACCAATCGTGTTCCCTGCGGGTGCTTTGTACCCTGTAAATAGGGAACTAGTGGCTGCATGCCTGCAGTATTAAACAATACCGTGGCATCATTCACAGGAACTAAAGAAGCAGAGGGTATGACTGCATGCTTT
>DUFZ01000047.1 GCA_013331635.1 Candidatus Woesearchaeota archaeon
CTGCATCCGATAAATATATTCTCAGCCAAGAAGAGCATCATAACGTGCAGGTAATTCGTGATGTTCAAAAGAAAATTTTTTCTTTTGCCGCCGACGAAGATACTGCTACTCCCGCAGGAGTGGCTGAGTAAGGAGGCGGAAGGGGTTCATAAGGGGTCGCAACCCCTTATTTCATTTCTAAAGAAAAAGAGGTGTTCGTGGTGAAAATAAGTATCGTATTGCTGTTCTTATTGCTATCCTTGGTACTAGTGCCTTCTGCCTTTGCCTTTCCCTTTAATGGAACGGTGACGGATGTAAATGGCATTGCTCTGAATAATACTTATATTAATGTAACTATTCGAGATAGCAATTTTAACATTGTAGGATATAATTCTACCACCACTAATGCTTCGGGATGGTTTAATATGACCGTGACTGAAGTTAGCGGTGGTCTTTATCAACCCAACATTATTCATTATAATGGCAGCGTGGTGGATTTTGTTGGTCAGGTATTGCCAGCCTTTCCTGCAGAGATATTCACATATCAATTAGACCAAACTAAATTTTATTTAAAACCGGCCGGTACGATTATTATTACCGTCATTAACAGCACCAGCAGCAATGTTTCCTTCCGTTATCAAGTTAAAGATGTGAAATTAGGCTATCCGGTGGCGGAAGGTTTTACTAATCCTGTCGCTAATGTGACGCTCTACTTGCCCCGAGACAGGAATTACTCTATTATGGTCTATCCTGCAGCTTCTATGCCGATTAGTTTTAACTGGAATAATTTTACTGCTACAGAATCTTACACTATAAATAGTATCTCTAATTATAATGTAACCACCAGGACTTTACAAAAACAATTCAATACCACTCTTCGTCTGGATCGGGTCAGCGGCTATATTAACTTTTCTGGCATCAACATCTGGAGTTCCTTTCGGGTTATTCCCTACCTGATGGAACCGGGGAATATAATCCATGTAACGCGCGGCACACTTCCCTTTAACCTTAGTGCTTTTAATGGGGAAACGGATGTATTTACTCCCACCACTGGATTTTATAATATCTCTTTACCCGCCACCACTGAAACCTCAAATATGATGCTCTTTGCCACCGCGACCAATGGAAGTTTTTTTTATGGTGCATTCAAGAATGTGAGCTTGAGCTATAACAATCCGGCTGCCGAACTTCAGTTAAGTAATATTTCCATGTTCGGTTTGTTGGGGGCTTCCGGTAATATCACTCAGGATACTACCACCGGCGGGCTGATTAATTTTACCACCGGGGTTCAGCAATTTAACCTTCTTAATAGCACTAATGCCAGCTTGACGAACGTGTTTGCCCATGTGCAGGCAAAAGTAGATTATAGCAATTTCGGGTCAATAGAGTTTACCTGGATGGCTACTATTCAACAAGGAGCTGCTGCCGTCTTTTCCCTGCCTTTAATTAATGCTACGGGAGTTAAAAAAATAGATCTATTTGTCAGTGGCGGCGAGTCTAATTATGCACCTAAAAGTATTTCCAAGACTGCTGCGGAAATCAGAACTAATAGCAGTATTGCATTCGCTGCTTTTAATCCGCAGGCCATCGATACATCGCTCGCAGCGTCCGCCATTTCCATGGCGTTATATCTCTCTAATGCCACCTGTGATGTGCCCAATCCTTCGAGTGATTGCCTGCTGGGTGGTTCACAGACCATGGACAGTTTTAAACCCATGTCAGCTATTGTAGGTGGAGGTAAACTCAGTTTCAGGATGGGAACGGGAAGTATCAAAGTTCATTATGTCAATGTAGATATGCTTGCTTCCGGACCACCGGATGTTTTATTCGACAGCAGCACCACGGCGTCAGCAAGCGCCAGCACCTTTGATGCAGCTGTTCGTTTTGGGTCTGGCGGACCAACAATGTACGATTACGTTCTTGTTTCTATGCCCTACACGGAAACTGCAGGATCAGGATTAGATGATTCTCAAAATGTGAATATATCCATTCCTACCCTCTATGATGAAAATTGGAAAGTTATCTGGAATGTAACCACCAATGGGACGAACTCCACTAATTTAGCCGCCAACAATTCACATTATTCAGCCTTTGCAGAGCAATGGGGCTTCTTGTTGAAATCAAGCACTTGCACCACCAATCAGTCACTCCAGAATACAACTACTCCTTGTTATATTGATACCAGCAATAATGTCCTTTGGGTACGCCTGCCCCATTTTTCCGGCACCGGTCCTTCAGTAACAGGAACGGCAGTAGCCGCAAGTAGTCCCAATAATGGGGGAGGGGGGAGCAGTTCTAGCAGTTCCGCGAGTTCTGCAGGTTCCTTACCTCCAGAAGTTTCTAGCGAGAAAGAGATTACTATTTCGCTACCTGAACCAACCACAACAGAAGGAAAAACACAATTTCAGAAGGTCTTAGCACATTTAAAGGAAGGCACTAAAGCTAAGTTTACAATCAAGACCTCTACCAAAACAACGATAGAAGAACATACTATTACTGCTACGAGAATAGCGCCGTCATTTGCCAATTTTGTTATTTCCAGCATACCACAGGAAGTTATCTTGAACAAGGGTGCAAGTAAAGAACTCGATGTGGATGATGATACTATTAATGATCTGAGATTGACTCTCATAGACCTCAATTATGCCTTGCGCTTTGTTAATGTGAGTATGGAGCTTTTAACTGTGGGAAGAGCTGAAATTACCAGAGAACCAGAAGTGGCGCCGCAACTTCCAGAAAAAAGCGTAGAAACTTCTGTACCGGTACCATTACCTGTTGAAGCATTACCAGTTGAAGAGCAGCGCGCCCTTTCATTAGTATATTGGGTTGTTGGGATACTATCTCTCATTGTGCTCATGATTATTTTTATAAAAATAAAGAAATTATTACACGAAACTAAGAAGAAAAAGTAATTGAACTTAATAACTGCTTTTCTCCGGTAATTATTTTTTGGATGTCCCAATGATAATGAGATAGAGCGAAGATTTGATTGTCAATCCACCTTAATTTATACCACCACGAAATTGCCACAACCTTTAAAAACTCTCATCGTAACCTCCTGACTCATGCCCAAGCATAAGAAAGCTGCTCCCCAAGCTGTGGAAGAACCGGAAACCTTGGTCGAGGAAGAAAAAATTCCACTTGCTGAACCTATCGAAGATACCGATCCCGAAAAAAAAGGTAAGAAAAAGAAACTCGTCCCTGGGATGTTAGCAGGAGAGAAAGTCATTACGGAATCATCTGACGAAGCTCGGGAATTCTACAACCAGTCTCGTTTTGGCAACCTGGCTGAAAGCGGTAAAGTTGAACTGTCCTTATTAGAAGCATTATATCTAATGGAAAAAGGACGGCTGGAAATTAAGAATGATGCGGGTAAAATCGTTCCCTTTGAACAATTCTTAAAAAAAGCAAGAAAAGTAGAGCCCAATTTCTGGATTCGCTACTGCGTGTTTAAAGATATGCGCAACCGGGGCTATATCATCAAGACGGCCTTAAAATTTGGCGCTGATTTTCGGGTCTATGACCGAGGGGTTAAGCCCGGGGAAGATCACGCCCGGTGGATCATCTATCCCGTGCATGAAGGGGAGACTCTGACCTGGTATGAGTTTGCGGCTAAGAATCGGGTAGCACATTCTACTAAGAAACGCCTGCTCATTGGCATTGTTGACGACGAAGGCGACGTGACCTATTACGAGATTAAATGGATGCGGCCGTGATTATTTCTCTCGTCTATCCAACTCATTGTGCACAATAATGGGACAATGGGATGCAAAGAGCATATGAGGACCTAATTTTACTCGCATAGCACCCAGACGTTTAAGTAAATGTTCCGTATTTTTGGGAATGCCAAATAAATCACCGAGAATGAATGTAGGATTTTGAACAAAGTTAAATGAGCGGATATCCTCTCCACGCGGATGCAGGTAAATGAGTTGGTTGGTTGCTGCTTTTTGCTGCACCAGCGCTTCAAATGATTCTTTTGCCACTACAATACCAGGCTGAGATTCTACTTGCTGATGTAAGGTGAGCTTTGCTCCTTTCTCGAGGGATATTTTGAGCATTCCCATGATAGACTGTTCATCAAATCCTCCTCCAATCATATCTTTTCCATAGAAACTTACGGTTTTGGGAGGCGAGGGGGGGCCGTTAAGCACCACATGAATAATAGTATCCTTGCGCACTCCCTTGGACATCCAGAGGGCATTGGATACGGTCCTGCATACTAAACCTGCTTCGGTTTTGTCAAGTGCAAAATCATCGGTTCGTGCTTTTAAGGCCAATAAGATGAATTCACGCATTGCTTCATAAAAAGTCTTAGTATTTATAAATCTAGTCCAGCAGCAAAATGTATATAAATCCAACTCTTCCTTACTATTTCCATGACTGAGCAAGACCAGATCCTAAGTTTCCTGCGTATGACTGGTCCCACCCTGCCCTCGAAAGTAGCCAAGAGCATCAAAACTGAAATTCTCTTTGCCTCGGCGCATTTGTCGGATCTGGCATCACAGAAGAAAGTCAAAATTTCTAATTTGAAAATAGGGGGATCTCCGCTGTATTACCTTCCAGGACAGGAAGCGCAGCTGTATAATTTTGCTGCCGGCAACCTGAATCCTAAGGATTTTCAGGTGTTGGAACTGCTGAAAGAGCAGAAAATCCTGCGTGAAGCCGATCTGGATCTACTGCCGAGAGTAGCACTGCGGGGATTAAAAGATTTTGCCATTCCCATCCAGGTAAACGTCGGGGGACAGGCAGAGTTATTCTGGAAATTTCACCTGCTGTCAGAAGAAGAAACTAACCGGCAGCTGGATGCTCTTCTCAATCCGTCTCCAGAGCAACTTCCGTTAGAAGCGCCACCAGCTCCACTTTCTCCTGAACCACCATTGGTTGCTCATAATGACCGGCAACAAACTTTTGCTACAGCGCCTGGGGTTGAAAAAAGTGACCTACCACTCAAAAAACCAAGACCACGCAAAGCAGAAACAACCATTGATTTTCTGCATGATATTGAACGTTTCTTTAAAAAAATGGACATCGCCTTGGATCAGAAGGAAACGCTCCGTAAGAACGCTGAACTGAATTTCTTGATTCGAATTCCTTCGTTGGTGGGTGAAACGATGTATTTCTGCAAAGCCAAGAACAAGCAGCGCTGTGATGAGAAAGACCTTGCTGCTGCCTACATGGAAGCCCAGGTCAAGAAAATGCCGTTGCTGTTTTTATATACCAATGAGCTGAATAAAAAAGCCCAGGAGATGCTGGAGTCAGGGGCTTTTGCCAATGTGATTGTGAAGAAGATCGGCTGAATGGTAGTTAGGATACCATGATATCTGTTTCATTTTAATCCCGTACTCCCAAAACCGCCCTCACCTCGGGAAGTGTCTTCCAATTCTTCTACTTCCAGGAGTTTCTTTTGTTCTACCGGCTGAATCAGCATCTGGGCAACTTTGGTGCCGGCTTCAAAGGTAAATGATTGGTCTGATAAATTATGAACCACTATTTTGATTTCTCCGCGATAGCCAGAATCAATGACCCCACCCATGGTTTTCAGTCCCTTGGCGGCCATTCCTGATTTGTCCCAAATCAAGCCAACATATCCTGATGGTATAGCCATGGCAATGCCAGTAAGAACGAGTTTTCGCTCGCCGGGAAGAAGAGTAAGACGTTCACAGGTGAATAAGTCCATTCCGGCATCGTGAGGATGGGCGTAGCAGGGGAGGATGGCGCTGGGGGAAAGTTTTTTTATTTTAATCATAACTTGAAGAAAATAAAGTTATTTCTTAAGGTTTGTGGTGGTGGAAGTGTATTTCTGTTGCTAGTTCATTTAAATATTTTTCTAAAGGCTGGTTTTATTATCTAACTGTTTCTATACGCAATATTTCTCAGAATAAGTTATTTTTAGCGTTACTATTCTTGCGATACACTGCGTATAGAAACAGTTAAACTCAATAAAATTTGAGTTCTGAAACAATAAAAATAGGTCTGAGGTGCTCCGCACATATAGTCTTGACTTTGTCGTATGTGCATAGCATCTTCGAAATCCTCGCAGTTAATGTTACAAGAGCGACATCTCCGTAGGAGCCATCCCAATGTCATTAAGTTAAGGTT
>DUFZ01000045.1 GCA_013331635.1 Candidatus Woesearchaeota archaeon
TATTTAAACATTTATCCATTGGAATAGATATTTCCAAGTACACTATTTAAACCTTACGCAACAGTTTAAAAAGAGAGTTTGCAAAGACAGAAAATCTATCCCCCTTTTTCTTTGACCTCAATTTCTTGCGTTTGTGATTAAGATGGAGCCTCAAGTCTGCTAGGGTCGGTTTTTGCCTGACAACAATGATGCAGACCCGACGGGGGACGCCCCATCCGAGGTGNNGTTACTCATTCCAGGTTAACCTATTTCAAGATAACACCCAGTATCGCAAAAACAGAACACTTTTAAATCATTTTCATCTCATCTCTGCCCATGAGCCTTCCGAACCCTGATTTCTTTCCTCATGAATCCGTACGGAAAGGCCAGGATGAGTTGATGAATCATATCAAGTCATCGATTCAAAATGGCGCTATCCTTCTCGCCCATGCTCCAACTGGTCTTGGCAAAACCGCCAGTGCTCTGAGCATCGCCTTAGAATACGCCCTGCAGAACAAAAAAAGAATATTCTTTCTCACCAACCGGCACACTCAGCATCAAATTGCTATCACCACCTTAAAAGCCATACAGGAAAAATCCCATACCTCCATTTCCTGTGTTGACCTGATTGGAAAAAAGTGGATGTGCAATCAGGACGTAGCCGGTTTGTTTGGCACTGAATTCAATGAATACTGCCACGCTGTTGTTGAAAAAGGCGAATGTGAATTCTACAGCAAGGTCCATGCTAAAAAAGAGCTTACGGTCGATGCTAAACTCCAGCTCCGGGAACTCCAGGCTGCTGGTCCCTTGCATAACGAGGAGCTCATCACCATCGGCAAAGAAAAAGGCATGTGCAGTTATGAATTATCCCTGGCCATGGCCAAGACTGCCACGGTCATCATTGGCGATTATTATTACCTGTTCAATCCCCATGTGCAGAAAAACTTGCTGAGTAAGCTTGATATTGAGCTGAAAGACATCATCGTGATAGTTGATGAAGGCCATAATCTGCCGACCAGGATAACCGAGATGCTCAGTGTCAATCTGTCTACGAATGTATTAAAGAATGCGGTGATGGAAGCTAAAAAATTCAGTTTTCAGGGAGTGATCATGTGGATCCAGGAAATCACCCGCATTCTGAATGAGCTGGCCCAATTTGAACCCAAAGAAAAAGAAAAAATAATTTCCAAGGAACAATTTCTCACTGCCCTTCATAAAGTAGTCGATAGTGATGAATTAATCAATGAATTATCCTTAGCTGCTGATGAAATTCGGAAAAAACAGCATCGAAGTTATCTCGGGAGCATCTGCGCCTTCCTCGAATCCTGGAAGGGCGAAGATACCGGCTTTTGCCGAATCATCTCCGAACAACAAAGTAAATATGGTCCTAATATTGTACTGGCCTACGCCTGTCTCGATCCCAGTATTATCACCCGGGATATTTTTAGCCAAGTCCATGCCGGCGTCCTGATGAGCGGAACTTTAAAGCCGACGTTCATGTATAAAGATCTGCTCGGAATTGACAAAGCAGTAGAAAAAGAATATGCCTCCCCCTTTCCTCCTGAAAATAAACTCACTATCATCATTCCCCAAACCAGTACCAAGTACAGCGCCCGAAGCGATGAAATGTATAAAACCATAGCTGCCAAATGTTCAGAACTTACCCAGCTCGTGTCTGGCAATGTTGCCTTCTTTTTTCCTTCTTACGATTTACGCGATCGCATTGGGATGTTTGTAAGTTCTTCTAAGCAATTATTCTGGGAAAAAAGTGAGATGAGCAAGGAGGACAAAGAAATTTTTCTCGCCAACTTCAAATCCGCAAAAAAAATAGGCGGAGTATTATTAGGAGTCAGCGGGGCTAATTTTGCCGAAGGGGTTGATTTTCCCGGTGATATGTTGAACGGTGTTGTCGTCGTAGGATTGCCCTTGGCTCACCCCAGCGTCAAAACCAAGCAGCTCATTGCCTATTATGACCGCAAGTTTAGCAAGGGCTGGGAGTACGGCTATACCTATCCGGCCATGACCAAATGCATTCAGTCTGCCGGAAGGTGCATTCGCAGTGAGAAAGATCGCGGTGTGCTCATCTTTATGGACGAACGCTTTGCCTGGCCCAGCTACTTTAATCTCTTCCCGGAGAGGGTTGGATTGATAGTGACAACTTTGTATCAGCAGAAGATTACGGAGTTTTTTGGGAACAACCGAAAAGATGAGTAAAACTCTACTTTAGAAAGTTATTTAAATATTAGAAATATTCAATGAATATGCCCAGTAGTGAAAAAGTGGAGGAAACCATTGAATCGCAGGTCCAAGCGATGCTGGCCTGGGCTATCACTTCTAAGAATAAAGCCGATTCCAACGATTATGCAAAGGCAGAAGAACAGTTACAAAACATAAATAGACAGGGAAGAAAACTAGAGTGGGGTATCAGGGGGTTACGAACCTTACCTCCAAGACTCGATAGGGTATATGAATTAAAAACGAAAATTGCCCAAGCAAGGGCCGCATCCCAAGTTGCCTTAAGTAATATCAAAAAAATTCAGAAAGTTCCATCGCAAGAAGGCAAAGATCAAAATAAGATTTTAGCACTAAAGAAAAGTAGAAGTGGGTATCAAAAAGAAATTGGAAAAAATATAAGTATAATCATTGAAGTTTTGAAAAAAGCAGATGATATTGTTTCCTTTCCTGATTGGTTAAGCCCAGAAGTATTGAGTAATCCTCAAAATAAAAGTACTTTGATTCTTTTTCTCAAAAAACATAAATGTTACCGTTTCTTGCCATTTGAGACCCGTGCAAAAATCATGCAGCGCATTAATTTTTTTAAATACGTTTTTCATGGTGAGGATCTTCGAGGCGCTGATTTTAGTTTCGCTAGTTTGGTACAAACTTCTTTTACTAATGCTGATTGTCGAGAGGTCGATTTTAGCAATGTAATATGTTCAGACTCAAGCTTTGATAATGCCGATCTTAGAAACGCCCTTTTTCACCATACAACATTTAAAGAAGTTATTTGTGCAGTTGCTAATTTAGAGGAAACTGACCTGAGGGGACTAACTTTTTTGGGTGGATCTCTGAGTTCGGCAAATTGTAAAAAAATTAGAGCAAATACCTCAACAACAATCACGCAAGGATATGCCGCAGGGACAAACTTTCAACAAGCAGACCTAACTGGTGTTGATTTCTCTAATGAAGATCTCCACGATTCAAATTTCACCGGAGCAAAATTAGTTGATGCTACCTTGTCCGGAGCTATAATAAAAGGAGCAAATTTGACTAAAGCTGATTTAAAAAACGTTAATGGTTTAACCAAAGAACAGTTCTATTCTGCAAAAAACCGGCAAAAAGCACTGAACATCCCACCAAGGTTATTATAATCTCCTCTGGAACCAGAAATGTTGATGTGTATTCAATGAGCGAGTAATGGTCATAATAACCATAATTTGGTTCTAACCGAAATATTTATAAGTACCATTAATAAGTAACAATTTATGGAAGCCGCCGACTACTTTCGTATGATACGTGATATCCCCTATCGCATCCCTTTCTCCAATGAGGAAGCAGACCATTGCTGTAATGGAAAAACGATTCTCTTAAAAGCCATCTTAGAACAAGGCGGTCTTCAGGTTCGTCCTCGATTCTGCGAGTTTAAGTGGAGCGATTTAGAAAACCTGCCAGAAAGTGTACGAACTGTTCCTCATGAAAATGAGACTGGACACATTTATTTAGAACAAAAAATGGGTCGGTTGTGGTATGTGGTTGATGCCACCTGGGATTACCAGTTACGGGGAGTGTTGCCGGTGAATGAATGGACGCAAGAAAGGAAAAGTATGCAGATAGCCGTTCCTCCTGGGAAGATTTATTCTCCAAAAGCGAGTTTAGAACTATTTTTAGAAGAGGATGAAAGTCCAGAAGAAGACTCCGACACACCATTTTATGCTGCTTTTAATGAATGGCTGGGAAGAGTCCGGAAAAAAAGAATTTCAAGTAGATAACTTCTCACTTTTTGCAGTAACTAGTACTTTTTAACCTCAATTAAGCCCCCAACATAACTCTCTTTAAAAGCACCCACTCTCCTCTTTTAACTACTAGTATACAAAACAGTAATATTTATATACTTGTTGTGCTTTCCTAACAATAAGGGAAAAAGAGGCGATAGGTCCACTAACCAAAGGTTTTACCACCTCATTGGTTTGGTGGGCTGTTATGAATCACCAGCGAATCAAAATCATACTCAAGGGGCACCCCAAGAATTCTACCACCCTCACCCCCCTCTTCGGGGCCCCATTTTTATTTTTTCTGAGCATGATTTAAATGTTTTTAGTAAGTATTAACATCCTTAATAAGTATATATCTGCTATATTGTTAATGTGAAAAGTATATATATTAGTGGCTTCTTCTATATCAATGTACAGTTAGGTGGAATAAGCAAAGTACAGCTGTGGGGTGAGGAACAGTACTATGAAATCTTTAGCCAGCCGTTGTTTTGCCTGTGACGAAGTCATCACCAATCCCATTTGTTCCCAGTGCTTGGCCGGACAAATGAAAGTGGTAGTAGGTGAATATGACCAGAAATTAGCTCGAAGGATAGTCGGCTTTAGCTCCCCGGCCAGTGAAGGTGATATGGTCTGTATTAATTGCAGTCAATCGATGTCTCTCTGCGCTCACTGCTTTAGCAAGGATATTTACGAATACCTTTCTGAGAACAATACCCAAATAGCTGAAGAATTCATCAACCGCTTTGACTTTGATTTACGGCAGGAATTGATGTGAATTTTCAAGGGGTGTTATTCCCATCCACCAGTGTATAAACATTCTTCACTGCTAAAAAATCGCTGAGCAATTGGTTTGTATTTCTCATTCACTTCAAGAAGCCACTGCGCTTCATGTACTGGATCACAGGTCAGAAGTTTATACAAATCGCGAAGGTCAACTTTGGATGCCAAAAACCAGCCATGCTTCACTCCACATTTCCAGGTAGGATAATATCCCTCTTCGTACATCTCATAACTGGCTGCCAAGAATCCTCCCATCAGGGTGCTGGCAGCAAGTAGTTCAGCTGCAATAACTAAATCTGTTAAACTCATAATGTATCCAAGCTCAGTATAACTTTAAAAAACTTTTTAACACTCAATATCCGCTTCCGCCAGTTTCTCCTCACTCATGCACAGCTTAAGTGCGTCGCAGAAATCACTGTAATCCTCTTCTGGATTTAAGCTAAAGCCTGCTTGGACATACTGCGATGGCAGAATATACACATTGTTCCTCTGGTGCAAAATAGCCAGATTGGAACAGCTTAAGCTATTGGACGCTAAATCAAAGGCTTCAAAGCTGTTGAATTTGACCGCAAAATCATTGTTCTCCGTGGCATCGCACTGAGCCCGGGCCTCCCGGATAGTAACTCCTCCAGAATTCTTGATTATTTTATACGAAACGCTGTTATCTTCATCCGTAACCTGAACGCACAGCCGCATAGAATTTATCAACGGATAAAATTCATTATTTTCTACATTTTTATCTAAGCTCTCTTTCACTGCCGCCTGAAGTTCACCGGCATCCTTAAAATGAATGGCCTGACCGGTACTAACCCCCTTGAGCAAGAGCAATAAGCCGCCGATAATAATAACTGCCATTATTCCGATTGCCAGAAACTTGTTCTTATGCGCATTAGAAAGGTGCCGCAGTTTTGGCGTTGAAGGAGTATCATCATCATCACTAGCAACCCTGCTCGGATTTTGCTGCTGTAAATACTGCTGATAATTTCGATCCATGGTTTGCTTATAGGATTGATTGATATCGTCTTCCGCCCATCCGGCTTTGAGCAGACTCGCTTTTATCTGAGGAAACTTTTTGCCCGCTTTGATATTCTGGGTGATGTAATTCAAAATTTGCGGTGACACTTCATTTTTAACCGGCGCTTTTGCTTTAGTAATATAATACATCACTCCTAAAGCAACCGCTGCTACCAGCAGAATGAAAAACAGATACTTCACCAGCTTGGTAAATGACTGTTCTTGTTCCAGTCCTTGCTCAATCTTCTTCACAGTGGAATCGGTTGATTGTAAATTATCCTGCAATCCGGCTAAGCCCGTGGCGATGGAATTTTGCTGTTGATGATCTTGCTGCAAGTCCATTTTGAGCTGATCCAAGTCCGACTGCGTGACCTGAACCGTCGTCCCTAAATCACTTAATTGCTGCAGTAAGGAAGAGTAACTGCTCTCCAAGGTACTTACCCGCGCATCCGTATTGCTCGATGCGTCGCTTACTCCCTGCTGGAGCTGCTGCAATTGTGCTATCTGCTGCTGCAAGGCCATTATGGCTTCTTGATTCACGGGTGCAGGAATCTCAGTTGCATTAGAAACATTCTCCAACGGAGCAGCGACCTCTTCACGAAGAAAGCAAGTGCCGGTATCAAGGTTGCAATAATAACTTTCCTCAAACGAGAATTGGGTTGTATCCAATTGACTTGAAAAAATCCCGTCCTGCGCAGTACAATGGTTATCTTCTGAGCAATCAACGGTCGTATCCCGGTCTGCCCCCACTGCCATCGCCAAGAGTACAGTAACCAATACTATAATGAAATAAAGTCTGCGCATCATTCCTCTTTTCCTAGGCGTGGAAATACATTTGGCTTTAAATACTTTTGGTTTTTGTGAGCTTATTTCATTCCTCTTTCAAGACTCAGTTTTTAGGGGTAAGTTTTATATAAAGAAAGAAGATTGCAAAGACATGCTTGATATAAATCTCCTTCGCGAAAATCCTGCTCTAGTCAAAGCCTCTGAAAAGAAACGAGGCCGAGATTCTGTTCTGGTAGATGAAGTTCTCAGCCTCGATGCCCAGTGGAGAACAGAGCTTAAAAAAGTCGAAGAGCTCAAGCATCGGCGCAATGTTGTATCACAAGAGATCAATGTTGCCAAGAAAGGAAAGCAGGAAGCTCAAGCTCAAAAGAAAATTAAAGAAATGCAGGACGTTGCCGGTTCCATCAAAACCGAAGAAGCCCAGGCCGAACAGCTCCTGCACCAGCGCAATGCCAAGCTGAAACAGATTGGCAATATTTTAGATAAATCCGTTCCTGAAGGCAAGGATGAATCCGAAAATAAGGAAATAAAGAAAGTAGGCAAGATTCCCAAATTTACTTTCCCTATCAAGGACCATATTGAGCTGGCCTTGGAATTAGATTTGATTGATTTAGAGACTGCCGCCCAAAACTCCGGCGCCCGGTTTTATTATCTTAAGAATGAAGCAGTCCTGCTGAGCCAGGCCTTGCAGCGCTTTGCCATTGACCGCCTGCGTAAAAAGAACTATGCCTTATTTCAAACCCCTTTCATGCTCAATAAGGCAGCGTTAGAAGGCGGGGTAAATCTCTCTGAATTTGAAGATACGCTCTATAAAATTGAAGGGGAAGACTTATATCTCATTGCTACCTCCGAGCATCCCTTAGTCGCTCTGAAGAAAGATCAGGTCTTAGACCCAAAATCCCTGCCCTTGAAAATATGCGGCGTGAGTGCCTGTTTTCGAAAAGAATTAGGTTCCCATGGGCGGGATACCAAGGGCATTTTTCGGGTGCACCAATTTAACAAAGTTGAGCAGATTGTCTACTGCCGGCCGGAAGACAGTGATGCCTATTTCAAAGAGATACAGAAAAATTCCGAGGAGCTGTTTAAAGAGTTAGGAATTCCCTTTCGGGTGGTGCAGATCTGTTCGGGGGATATTGGCAACAAGCAGGCCCTGCAATATGACCTTGAAGCCTGGTTCCCCGGCCAGAATGAAAAGAAAGGAACCTATCGTGAAGTCACTTCCTGTAGTAATTGTACTAACTACCAATCGATAACCCTCAACACCAAATATCTGAAAGAAGACGGCAGCAAAGAGTACGTCCATATTTTAAATAACACTGCCCTTACCGACACTCGTCCGATTATTGCGATTTTAGAAAACTTCCAGACCAAGAAAGGAACGGTCAAAATTCCCAAAGTCCTGTGGCCTTACATGAGCGGGGTTAAGGAGATTGGGAAGGAGAAGAAAAAATGATTGGACAAAGAAGCCTGCTTTTCCTCCTGGGACTACTCATTCTCTTCTTTATCATATATGTGATATGGATAGTGAGCAGACAATATGGTTAAGAAAGAGATAGAAATTATTGGTTGGATATTTTATGTTCTTGCGGCTGTCTTCACGGTCGTGGTTATGGGGATGCTTATCTGGAAACTGACCGGTCATAGCCCCACGGAGCTAGATATTGTCTGGTGGGCTCTGGGCATATTGGTTACCTTCCAGGTTCTTACCATAACTGTTCTCTTTCAGATAAATGGGAAGATGGGAGAGTTGGTGGAATTTAAAAGGCAGACCGTTGACAAAATAACAAATATAGAGAAGAAAATAGAAAATACCAAAAGGACGTAGCTTCCCATGATTTCATTCGAAAGCTCAAATGACCAAAGACATAATCTACATTTCGCTGGGGTTTCATAAATAATTTGTTACTAAGTAGCAATTTTCATTAGAGGATTAATCTTTCTCGTTCGCATAGTGCTATTGAAGAACGTGAATACAGCATCGCCAAAATTAATATAAACTCTCCTTCTTTCTTCCCCGATATGTCCTTATTTAAAGATATGCTCCGTTCCGGCGAATCCCTCTTCCGGGATACCGTCTTTCTCAGCTATGACTTCCAGCCTAAAGTGGTTACCTGCCGGGAAAATGAACAGATGCGCTTTGCGGTTGCCGTGCGCCCCTTGCTTCAGGACCACACCGGGCGAAATTTGTTTGTTTATGGGCCTCCAGGGGTTGGAAAAACCACTGCCTGCAAGCATGTCCTGCGGGAATTAGAAGAAGAGACCACCGATATAACTCCTATTTACATCAACTGCTGGAAGGAAAACACCTCTTTTAAGATATTCACCAAACTCTGTGATGACTTAGGCTTTAAGTTCATCCAGAACAAAAAAACCAGCGAATTGTTTGACCTCATCAAAACCAAGCTCAATAAAGGCGCTGCCGTGTTCGTCTTTGATGAGGTCGATAAACTGGAAGATACCGATTTCCTGTATGCCTTGCTGGAAGACATTTACCGTAAATCGATTATTCTCATCACCAATTATCGGGACAGCTACTCGGAACTGGATGAACGAATCCGAAGTAGGTTTGCTCCCGAGTTTCTCTATTTCCGCCCCTACTCCGAAGCTGAAGTGGGAACTATCCTTTTGCAGCGCCGAGACTATTCTTTTGTCCAGCAATGCTGGGATGAAGAAGCCTTCAAAGAGATTGTTGAAAAATGCGCTGAGACCAAGGACCTTCGTGTTGGTCTTTACTTGATGCGGGAAGCCGGAAATCTGGCTGAAGAAAAATCCAGTCGTCAAATTAATATGGAGCATGTCGCCCAAGCTTTCCAAAAAGTAGATGAGTTTCATATAAAGCCAACCGACGGCTTAGATGACGACCTGCAGTTGATTTTAAATTTGGTCCGTGACCACAATGGCAAAAAAATTGGTGACATTTATACTGCCTATGCCGAGATGGGCGGCGAATTAAGCTATAAGAGTTTTTCTCGTCGTATATTAAAATTAGATGAAGGCAAATACATTTCAACTGAACGGATTTCCGGCAAAGAAGGCAACAGTACTTTGATTACGTATACCAGCACCAAGAAATTAACCGAATTTTAGAGTCTGAGCTTTCCACCTGCATTTTGCTATTAAAGATATTTTTATGCCGGTATCCCAATATCCGCTACCACTACTTTATCCTGAAGTTTTTCCAGTCCTGTTTTAATATCATGAAAAGTCACAATCAAATCAGCTTGGCAGACTTTCTCTCCTGCTTCCCCGGTATCCGGATCTAGCCCGGATGGAACATCCACCGCTATTTTAATCCCTTCTATGGTATTAAAATAATCAATTCCAAAAGAAATAGGATCTCGAATTTTTCCTTGTAGGCCAGTTCCGAGCATCGCATCAATGACCACCAATTCCAGATGGGGCTGGAAACGAAAAGCTTCTAATTCTTTCCCATCTTTGATGGTGTAGATGGTAACTTTGTCTTTGATTTTGTCATAATTAAGCCGAGCTTCCTCCGACAGCTTTTCCTTTGTTCCAAAAAAAAGAACTACTACCGGGCACACTTCCGCAAAATAACGGGCTGCTACCAATCCATCTCCCCCATTATTTCCCGGACCGATAAAAATAATCACTCGCTTATGCTCTACTGAGAATCGCTGCTTCACTGCTAGAAATATTTCTCTTCCGGCATTTTCCATCAGTTCTACCGGCAGAATGCCCCGAGCGAGCGCTAATCGTTCTAAGGCTTTCATCTGCTTAGTGGTAATCATATCCTATGAGAAAAAAGCTTTGATTTATATTATTTTAGGAAGTAAAGCATATCTTTTCACAGCATAAAAACCGCAATCGCCGCAATAAACCCAATTGCCGAACCTATGATAACTTGCGCCGGAGTATGGCCCATGGAAAAGTGAGTCTTAGTCCGGAGTTTTACTTTCTTCAACAGTTCATTAATCAGGACACCCTCTTCACCAACAGTCCTTCTCACCCCAAACGCATCCCGGATGACAATGAAAGCCAGCACCAAGCTGATGGCAAATGCCGTTGAGGTGCCCTCACTGAGATAGATGCTGGTTGCCAAAGAAACGACAAAAGCCGAGTGTGAAGAAGGCATTCCCCCGGTAACGATGACATCATGAATCCCCAGCGTCTTGTGCCTAAACCACAGCAGGATCAATTTTAGGAGTTGTGCACCAAAGCCAGCGAACAGTATCGCCACTATCACTTTATTCATACCAAGAAGGATACTCCTCACATTTAAAAACCTTTATATCCTTCTTTTCTTTCCTTAACTGTATGCACCCCAAGCATAGATTCCTTAGCTACGCTATTGTACTCTTGGTCCTACTTGCTCTCATCGTTTCATCCTTCTACCTTCCCTCGCTCAGGAAATTTTCCTCGCCGACCTATGTCCGAGATATCCTGTTGCAGGCCGGCGCCTGGGGATACCTGTTGTACGTCCTGCTCCTTATTTTATCTATCCCCCTTCCTCTTCCCAGCACTCCTATTGCTTTGGCGGGAGGCTATGTCTATGGAGTTGCAGTCGGAACCGTGCTGGCTCTGCTGGCTGCGCTGGCAGGGTCGCTCATTTCCTTCTGCCTGGTCCGCCGGTTGGGAAAATCTTTCCTTGAAAGGTTGGTCGCCAAGCATCATATCATTCACCTTCGCCATATTTTTAAAAAAAGAGGCCTCAGCGCGGTTCTCATCTCCTATGCCCTACCTATTTTTCCCAGCGATGCGGTAAGTCTTATCTTAGGGTTAACACCCATTAGGGTGGGAACTTTCATCTGGGTGTTTATACTTGGCAATATTCCCCGATATCTCATTACCAGTTCTTTAGGGCAGGATTTATACAGCGGCATTTCCCTGAAGACCGTGCTGTTCCTCCTTCTCGCGGCCATTTTCATCCTTATCGCCATTTTCCGTGAGCAAGTCAAGCGGCTGATCTTTCATGAAATAAAAGAACTGGAAAAAGAAGGTAAGATTGTCGAGCAGGACGTTGAGCAGGAAGTAGGGATAATAGAAAAAGACCTTGGCCTGGAGAAGAAAAAGAAAAGAAAGAAAAAATGAACTTTCACCTAATGAACTTTCATCTGGTTCTTTTTTTGCCGGATCCATACTCAAAATCAACCATCAAGGGCAAGTGATCGGAAAAATGAAAGTTCAGCACCGAGTACTTTTTCACTTTCAGTTGTGGGGAAGTGAGAATATAATCCAGCCTTCGCGTGGGGTGCCAAGCCGGTTCCGTTAACGGCAGTGACGCTTTATCCAATTTNNCCATGAAAAGTATTAAAATCACCCATCAGGATGACCGGATTTTTGATGCTGTTCACGATCTGTATCAATTCTTTAATTTGCCTCGCTCTCGTTTGCGCTCCCAAGGCTAAATGGGCTAACAGCAGGGTTACTTTTTGAGGGAGATGCACCGTCACATCGATAATGACTCGTTTCGTCCCCTCATGAAAGACATGGTACCTCACTTTGGAAATGTTGTATTTAGAGATGATGGCATTAGCCTGCTTGTCCAGGATGGGAACATGGTGAAACAGCCGCAGCCAGCCGTGGAGCGGATATTTTATTTTTTCCACCATATTATTTAATTTTAGCTTATGTTCCAGGAAACGGACTTCATCCTTTCCCTTGGAGCGGAAGGAGCCGGTGTCTACTTCCACCAAAGCCAAAATATCCGGCTTTACTCTTTTCAGCGCATCCACCAATTGCTGATCCAGTTTTTTGGGCGGGAAAAAAATTTTCCAGAACTCCAGGTATTGATACCAGATGCCTTCAATACCCTCACAGTATTCGATGTTGTAGCAGATCAGGCGGACCATTTTACTTGTAAAACCTCCCTTTAGATATAACTTTAACCCCTATGTCCTGCGCCAGATGCAGCACTTTAGTGTGAAGTTCTTCTGGGACCATAATAGCGCTTTTTCCTGCGCTAAATACCCTTTGTTCATCAATGATGCCTTTATAATGTTTTCCTTTCACCGTATAGCCATGCAAGAACCGCTGCAGCTTGTTCTTTACCACAGGAGCGCATCCCGCAGTTTCAAATCGTATCAGAGTATAAGAAGTAAGTCCAGCTTGGTTCTGGGAAATAATAATAGTCCTGCGGGCAAATAACACTTTTCCCTCCCTGGCTATCGTTACCAATAAACTTTTATCTTCCTCTTCCACTGTTTTATACTGAAACACCGCCTGGGAGCTCAATTCTTTTCCCATGCTTGCCAGGATTATTTTCTTGCGGATGCGTTCCTCCAGCCGAGGATTTTTTTTCTCCTGGTCTATGAAAATCATCAGATCGATATCTGAATGCCGCAGCGAATAGTCTCCCCTCGCCAGTGAGCCAAAGAGAACCACTGCATTTATTTCTGGTACAGCTGCCAGCTCTTTCTTTACCGCTGCCAAAAAATCTTCCTGCTGCCGGATTATTGTTTCCTGTACATTAATCCTGCTTATTTTCTTTTCCGCATACGTTTTTTTAGGCAATTTCATGCTGGCACAACATAGCAAATTCTTTAACGATGATAAATTTGTTGCCATTCTCGCCTTTGTAGGCAACCTTTCGCCGGTAATCATAATTTATCATGATCTCAAACTTAAGGATAAGCTGCATCGGGTCCCTAAACAAGGCGTTATTCTTCTTAACCAGCTGGAGTCTCTCTTCATGGCTATTGATAGAGTACAAATCGATGCCTGCTTTCTTTAGTACTGACTCAATCGCTTCCATCGCAGAATAAAAATAATTTTGCGCTGCCACTTTGCGATATTCTTTCTTCTTCATGTGATCTGGTTCTTTGTTCATCGATTCTTCAGCTTCTTGAGCGAAGCGGAAGTAAGTTTTGGAAGCGAGGCTCATTGGGTATTAATAATCAATTTATTCTTATTTTTTGTTTTATTTTGTACTGATAAGCATAGGGTTCTATATAAATGTTTCGCCTAATTAGTTACTAGTAATAAATAAATATTAATTTATTATATTATTAATTATTAATACAAAATAATTTTAATAACCAGAACTAACTAGCTCTCCTCAAATAATTGCTGGTGCGTAATCCTAATTGCCTAAACGAATGTGGGCAGCTGCAGAGAGATCAATTTGATATTTATCCCGCACCAAAGAAAAAAGTGCATCCCGTGTCTGAGCCCAATTCCCGCCGCTTTCCCCTTCAAGATAGGTCGCGGATTCCTGAATGAGAGGAGCAAGATTTTTTTCTTGTTGCCATTTTTCATCGGGAAATATCATAACCAAAACACCTTCGATATCAATCTGAAGATTATATTTTATCGCCATTTCACTTCAATATCCCATACCCAATGAGCCTAAACCTATCCCCAACTCTTCGAGAAATAGTGATCCTATCCCCTACATTGGCGCAAATGGGCTTCTTTAAAATACAAGTCGTATTTTTCTTGGATGGATCAACGACTACCCCTACAGTCGCCGCAGAATTCACATTCAGCATCAGCGTTTCATTCTTTGCTAATGGTTTTACTTCTGACTCTTCTTTTGCTCCCACCACCCGTTCCAGTAAATGAGTATCCAAAGCAATTTGTGAATACAGCTGAGGCAGATGCCCCGGCAGTCCTACTAACGATCCCGTTAAGGAATCAGCTTTGACAATCGCCGGATCAAGTCCCGTGGCTATGGCCATGCTTCCCCCAGGCGAAATTTCCTGCACCGGCACTCCTCCGGAAAAAATTTGGGTAATGGTTGTTTTTAATGCTTTCCAGACCTTCTTATTTTTTTCTTCCACCACATAACCAGGTAAAATTTCAATTGTATCTCCTACTTTAAATTTCCCCTGCTTGATGGTGCCGCCCAGAATTCCTCCCACTAATTGTGCCGGTTTTACACCTGGCTTATTGACATCAAAGGATCGGGCTACCAGCATCAGAGGATTTTTCTGCACTTCCCGTTTGGGCGTAGGGATGAATTCCTGAATTCCTCGCAGTAAAGCTTCAATATTCACATTGGCGCGAGCTGAAAGGGGAATAATGGGAGTATCCTTATAGTTGGTCTGCGCCAGGAATGCCTTAATTTGGGCATGATTTTCTAAAGCTTCCTCCCGGCTGACCAGATCAATTTTATTTTGGATGATAATAACTTTTTTGATCCCTGAAATCTGCAAGGCCATCAGATGCTCCTTCGTCTGCGGCTGAGGGCATTTTTCATTGGCTGCTACCAGCAATAATGCGCCATCGACAATAGCTGCCCCGCTCAACATCGTGGCCATGAGCGATTCGTGTCCCGGCGCATCCACCAGCGAAATCTTTCGCAACGAAACGGTTTTCCCATTGCATTTGACACATTTTTCCTTAGTCGTATAAAATCCGCAGGTTTCACAGGAAGAGATGGTAAAATCAGCATACCCTAAGCGGATGGTAATCCCTTTTTTCATTTCTTCAGAATGGGTATCAGTCCATTTCCCGCTCAGCCGTTCCGTTAAGGTCGTTTTGCCGTGATCAACGTGGCCGACCAAAGCAATATTTAATTCTGGTTGAACGGAAAGAGATTTCATAATTTCAGGATCATTTTTCCTTTCCTTACTTTCAGTCTCCAATTTTGGAGTATTTTCTTTCTTTGTTTCTGTCTCAGTTTTCTTCTTAATCATCCCTTAGCTGGAAAAGAGGCGTATTTAAAAAGCTTTAGGCAGAGAGCATCGCCTTGGAATCATTCCTCTATCCTCTGATGATAATAACCCCTTTAAGTACAAAGAGGAGTAAACTCACTTACCTTCCGGTTACTTTTCGTTTCACTCTCCGCAGCAGGGAATCCTTCCGTGGACGCCAGGACGCCACTCGCCTCTTCACCATTTTTTTAACCCGGGCAATATCGCTTTTCTTTGCTAACTTTGACTTTATCAACGCCTTTTCAAAGTACCTGCTGGTCGTTTTCAGCACTTCCTTGCTCGCTGCTCCCGAGGTTGCCACTAATTCCTTGGCCAGTTTCTGGCTTTCCTCATCGTTTAATTCTAGCTCTTTCTTGAGCCGGCTGGCGATTTTTCTTCCTTCCGCCAAGCTTAGCAAACCCAATCCGTATCCGGTTTTAAGTACTGTTCTCGCTGTTACTTTCATGGTACATCCCCTCCTTATGTTCGGTATGAATGAAAAGCGAATACAGGAATAAAGACAGTGCCAATAGCAACAATAAGACGCTCAGCGGCAGACCCAGCAATTCTTTTTTTCCTTCTAAGAACAGTAAAAAAGCAGCGCCGATAATAAAAAAAGTGATGACCAGCCCCATGGTTCGTTTTCGGTTCATCGATTCCATGTCCCTCTCTAACTGTTCCAGTTGTTCCAGGCTGATATGCTCATGCGGCTCCGGCTTTTCCAGCCGCTCTACGACCCGCTGCAAGTGCTCAGGCAGTTCCACCAGCAAATCCCGCTGTTCCAGCAGCGTCGTTTTCACCTTTCGGGCCAGCTGCAGGGGAGAATAAGCCGTATGCAGATACTCTTCGGCAAACGCATGCAATCCTTCCGCCACTTTAAAGTGCGGATCCAATTTTAGCCCCAGTCCTTCAGCTTGATAAATTGCTTTGGCAATCAGGACATGGTTGGGGTTAAACAGAACTCCATGCTGTGCCCCCAGGGAAATTATTTCATACATAGCCCGTCCGATGCTCCGGTCTTTGATCGGATGCAGGTATACTTCTTCCAAAATAGGGATAGTCCTCTGCTTGAACCGAGTAATATCAGCATCCCGGGTATTTTCCGCCATGGCAATAATATATTGGATGCTCTTCTCCGGATTTTTTTCGGGAACTGATTCGATGAATTGAATCACTCGTCTTTGGTCGCGAGCACTCAGTTCTCCCATGATCCCAAAGTCCAGATAGACCAGTTTTCCATTTTTCTCGATAAAGATATTAGCTGGATGCGGATCAGCATGGAAAAATCCATACAGCAGGGCCTGTTCAAGGATAGAAAGAAAATAAGTCTTGGCAATCTTCTTTCGGTCAACATGAAATTTTGCCAGTCCCGCCAGATTATTAATCTTGACGCCGTCAATGTAATCCATCGTGAGCACTCTCGATGAAGAATACTCCACATAGACTTTAGGCACTTTCACTCTCGGACTTTTGGCCAGCTCCTTTTTCAGGCGTATGGCATTCTGCGCTTCAATCTGGAAATTCAATTCTTTCCTGGTCCAGGCAGCGAATTCTCTCACCACTGCAACTGGTCGGTAATTGCGCAGTTCCGGATAATGCTTTTCCAAGGAATGAGCCAGAAAAAACAAAATATCCAGGTCCGCGTTGATGGTTTCAGTGATCTCCGGCCGTCGAACTTTGAGGACCACATTCTCTCCTGTCTGGAGAATAGCCCGATGCACCTGAGCTATGCTTGCCGACGCAATTGGTCTTTGTTCCACCTGTTTAAACAAGCTTTTCAATGGCTTTCCTAAATCTTCTTCTATGATCGCTTTTACCTGAGCAAATGGAAACGAAGGAACCTGATCCTGCAGTTTTTCAAATTCAGTAGAATACTCCTCCGGCACTAAGTCCGGGCGTAAGGACAATAATTGCCCTAGTTTGACAAAAGTAGGTCCTAACCGCTCAAACGCCTGCCGTATACGAACTGCCTGCATTTGCCGATTCGTGAGCGGGCGCACCGGCGTAAGGCGTTTATGAAATGGAAGATAGTTGCCTAATTTAGACTGCTGGATGTAATATCCCAATCCCTCTTCAAAGAATACTGCCAGAATTTTACGGATTCGCTGCAGATCCTTGATATCTTGTTTTAAATTCATCGCGAAAGCAACCCCTTTTTACGCTAAAGAAGCAAGAGGGGTATTTAAGTATTTTGTTCAAGAAAGCATCACAGAAAAAAATCACCGCACTCTCTTTTCCCTCTCAATCCTCAAAGAAGAATATTTTTTATTCCAGTACTCTCTAAACTCCTCTCCCCGCGAGTGAAAATAAGAAACTGCTTCCGCAATGCTGCCTGCCATCATGGTTGAAAAACCTAAACTTTGCATGCTTTTTATTGCTTCTTCAGGTGTAAGCATATCGGAAAGAGATTTCATAACTCCCGTCCTGATGTGCATATAATTTTCTCGTTATGTCTTCAATTCGTTCAGTTGCTGAATTTTCCATAGTATTTTGCCTCCACCAATAAAATCTCATTCACTTTTTCCCCAGTGTAATCTCAATAGTGCTTACCCGCACCTGCCGTCCTTCTTTATTGTCAAACTGCTCGCTGCCGATCTTGATGTCTTTGACGTTGACGGTATTTTCCAGGAAACGCTTTTCCGCCACCAAAGCAACATCAACCGCGCGGGAAATGAATTTTCCCCGGGCTTTGATGATGACCTCGCTCGCTCCCCGGGTGGTAAACTGCATCACTACGCCGGTAACATAATTCATGAATGGCTTCTCTCCTATAAAG
>DUFZ01000089.1 GCA_013331635.1 Candidatus Woesearchaeota archaeon
GAGTCTTCTTCACCAAACTAATAACGTACAAGTCTTGCTTTGGCTGGAGGAAGTTAAACTTTAATGTAGATATTTCTGGACCGGATTCACATTCAAACTCTTCTCCTTGGTAGAATTTTTCATAAAAATTTTGGAGCAAGAGTTCATATTTTCCGGAGAGGTCTTTTTCAACTGCTGCAAGCTCAGGATATTTTGTTTGGTTGATAACTAAGGGGTATTGTGAGGCATTGAATGAACCTCCCATTCGTTTATTCTCAATTTTCCCAGAATCTGTGAATACATTTATCAATATCACCAAGAGAATTATCCCTAGTAGAATCAACCCGAAAATTAAAATGAATTTTCTTAGCAGGGATGGTTTTACTTTTTGTAATTGCGTTTCTCTTTGGTTTTTTTTAGAATTAATACTTTTTTTCGCCATGTCCCACTCTTTTTTATATCAGCACTCTCCAATATTTCAAAAAAGAAAAAATAAAAATATATTTACTTTTTGCTACTTCCCGTTTTCTTGCCTCGTATTTTTCTGATTATCCATATAACCAGCCAGAGACCAAGAGCCCAAGGAAGCAGTACAACGAGCACATACAGCACCGTGCTTGCACTTCCCACCAATCCTACCCCAAACTCAGAAAGACTGTGAAAAGTCAGTTCAGCATAGCCTGATTTCGTTTCCGTAATCGTTACATCGATAGTGGAATAGGTTACCTGCTCTCCTACGTTCTTGAGGGCTTCTTCCAGATATTTAATGTAATTTTCCTCGTTGAGTATCCTATCGCTGATGGAAATTTTGTCTTCGGTGAGGGTTGCTTCTTTATACATCTGTTGGTATCGCACCAGCCTCTCTTTCTCACCGGCAAGTTCAATATTGAGGTCAGCATGTGCTTTGGTTACATCTTCAGCATTCTCAGTAAATGATTCTACTGTTCCTATGGCTTTTAATTGAGAGATAATGGCATCATACTTTGTGGCATCTATTTTTATCTGGTAGCGGCCAGCTTGATACTGAGCACGGCCTTCACCATAGGTATTGACATTCTGCCAGAGCAGAATTGCATCGGATGCTTTGACAATTGATTTTAAGGTGGATTCTTCATTTGCGAATGTTCCGCGTTCAACTTTGGTTTCCATACTGGCAGTTTTAGCCACCATTTGGTCTTGCAAGGGAGGTGCAGACACATCACTAGAAATACTAGGCGATGATTTCAAAGCAACTTCTGAATAAGGAACTGGTGATGCCGAAGGTTCAGCATACGATGCGCTTTCGTAGCTTCTGGTCCCACCATACGACATTGGAGATGGCCGCTCATAGCCGCTTGATGTTCCCCCATAATCGGATGAGGAGGAATAGTCATCGATAAGAGAGAATATCCCCGAAGAACCTCCCATTACCACAAAAATCACTATCACTGATATTAATATCAAAAGCCAATTATCTTTTAATTTATTCCATTGATCTTTAACCGCCATACATATCACCTCTTTCTGGATAGTAATAGAGGAGACTATATAAAGATTTTGGGAGCTCAGTTAATAGAGAAGATAATTGAAAACCGCAACAGTTAAGTACTTTCAGAGAATTCTTTTCCAAGTTGGTACATATATTTGCTGTTTACATCATGAAATTACCCAAAAAATTACCGTGGTTATGGATAGCAGCAGTACTGGTGATTCTGGTAGTGGCCTTCTGGTTCTGGTGGAATCCGCAAACCATCAAAAATAAATGGGATGGGGATTATTATGTTAGGTATGTTGGCCTTTGCAGTAAATCAAATGGTGAAACTTATACAGTTGACGCTGAGAAATTTATCGAAGTGTGGCATAACAGCATTCAGGAAGTTGATGGGATGGGCAAGGTGATATCGAGCACCGATATTGATGCGAATGGCAAGGCAACGGTGGTACTGAATATTCCAGGTGGTGGCCAAGAGACTAGTTGGCTTACGTTTACCCGTGCTGCTGATGGGGATTACTACTCTGTGTCTGAGAGTTGGGAGAATACTGCCGGCTGTCATGGAACTGGTACCGGCGAGCAAATTAATAAGTATCCAAGTCTACAGAATCAATGAAACTTAATTTTCTCATTACTTTTATAAATCAAAAGGTATTTCTACCAGGTAAAGAGGTATATGATGATTATTACCAGCGGTGGAAATTCAATAAAGATTGCCAAAGCACTAGCACGGCAATTGAAAGCAGTCTATTCGCCTCTGACGATTTCTTCCTTTCCTGATGGAGATATCTATTTGAAATTTAATACTGCGCTCAAGGGAAAGACGCTGGTTATCGTGCAGTCATTTCAGCCTCATGCTGATCAGTCACTGTTGAGGATATTCTTTGCGGCAAAAACAGCCAAAGATCTAGGGGCACGAAAAGTGATTTTAGTTGCCCCCTATCTGGCCTATATGCGCCAGGATACTCGTTTCCATCCGGGAGAAGCGATTTCATCACGNNGGCATTGGCGGGCTATATTCAGAAGCATTGTACCAATGAGATTATTATGGGGCCGGATGGGGAATCATACCAGTGGGCAGAAGATATTGCCCGGCGCATTCATATCCAAGCAACGGTGCTGCATAAAACTCGTTTCTCGTCACGGCAGGTGCAGGTTAAGATGGTGACACCCATTCCCATCAAAGGAAAGAATGTAGTTATTGTAGATGATATCATTTCAACCGGGCATACTATTGCGGAAGCGGCGAAGCAGGCGAAGAAAATGGGGGCAAGAAGCGTTACTGCCATCGGCGTGCATGGGTTGCTAGTGGAAAATGCTCTCTTGAAATTAAAGAAGGCAGGTGTGAATACGGTTATTACCACCAACTGTATCGAGCATCCGACCAATAGAATTGATATAACACCCTTATTGCTGCGGGAATTAAGGAAAGAAAGATGAGTGCTGATTTAAAACGGAAGAAGAAAAAGAAACTGGAAGAAAGGGAGATTGAAGAAGAAGGAATGTATCCCATTCATGAGGAGTATACGAAGGAAGGAACGGTGAAGAAGTAGGACATCAAAAATTAATTTCTGATTCATTTATTTTATAAAGCACCGGGAATTTTGCTTTAGTTATGATTATCAATCGAGCTAGTGAAGATGGGAAAAGGCTTTATGATATAGTACTCTCACGGCAGGATTTTGATGATGTATGCAGCGGTTGTCCCGATGGTGGTTTTATAATTGGAAGACACGCTGATGTTTATTTCCATATCTTTGATGGAATTGGCTTTTCTGATGCCTGGCGTCCAATGGATGATGGTTATTTTTTGAATGTGGGAGTAAAAGCACCAGTACCAGAACCAAATGCAACAAGACAAGAATGGGATAGGTTGTCTCAGGAATTCTATGATAGTTTAGAAAAAGCGATTAATGACAGCGGCAAAATTCCCATTGAAGATGAAATGGTTATATCTGGAGAAACGAAGAAGATTAACTTAGGGTATGTGGTGATGCGAGTGGAACCCACCCAAAAGTAATTCAATACAAAAGATGTAATTATCGTTTCTTTTTCTGGACTGTTTTCTTCTTGGTCGATTTCTTTGACTTCGCTAAGCGAATGAGCTTGCGGACTTTAGAAGCCTTGCTGTTGCGGCTGGCTTTGCGAGGGTGCCGAGCACTTTTTCTGCGAACTGCTTTCTTAGTACTTACTGTTTTTTTCTTTCCTTTTTTGATGACCATCTATTTCACCTCTGGACTCGGTGAATAA
>DUFZ01000083.1 GCA_013331635.1 Candidatus Woesearchaeota archaeon
AAATCCCTCTTTGCACCAGGGAATGGGCTCCAGTTTCCACCCTTTTGATTCGATGCTTTTTTTCACGTCCTTGACCGTGCCCAGAAGAGTATTGACACGGATGCTGCGGCGGAGGAAGCAAAGGGAGTATCTCCTGAATTCCTCCCAGTTGGTGAGCTGGGAATAACGTTCTATGAAACCTTTCTTAAAAACAAACTCTTCTGTTCCTGGAATAGGGACTGGTTCCATGACACATCATAAAACCACGATATTTATAATGCTTCTCCTGAAAACTTAAAAAGAGAGCCCATCCTAAGGAAGAAACATGACCAAAATCACCTGTATCGGCGCCGGCAACCTCGGCGCGGCCATCGCTTATGAAATTGCTTCTCGAGGAATTGCCGATGAATTAGTGCTCGTAGATCTTCTCAGAGACTTAGCCGAAGGACAAGCGGCAGATATTTTGCAGGCTCTCCCCTATCAAAACAAAACAAAAGTATCTTCCGGCGATTATCCCGCCATGGCCCATTCCGATGTCATTGTCCTCACCGCCGGAAAACCGAGGACGCCGGACATCAAAGACAGGCTGCAGTTGGCCCACATCAACATCAAGATAGTGGGATCTATTCTGGAGGAAATAAAGAAATATTCCCCCGAGTCCATTATCATCACTCTCACCAACCCCATGGATATGATCAACCATTTCATCTTTACACGGGGGTTTGCCAAAGAAAAAGTGATTGGTTCGGGAGGACAGTTAGACTCTTCCCGGTTCAGGGTAGTCCTGGGATTTCCCGAAAAAGAGGTGGAAGCATACGTGCTGGGAGAACACGGCGAAGATCAGGCGCCTCTTTTCAGCAGAGTGAGGATTAATGGACAGAAGAGAGATTTTATTGAGGAGGAAAAAATTCACTTCAGAGAAAAAATAAGACAAACCGCACTTACCGTCATTCAGAAAAAAGGGGCGACCGTCTTTGCTCCCGCTTCCAATACGACAGATATGGTAGAGGCTATTATCAAAGACCAGAAGAAACTGATGATCTGCTCCGTGAATCTACAAGAAGAGTATGGATTATATAATGTTTCACTGGGTGTCCCTGTTATTCTAGGGAGGAAAGGAGTTGAAAATGTAAAAGAATGGCAGTTACATCCGGAAGAACTGCAGCAACTGCAGGACGCGGGAAGGAAGTTGAAAACAAGCTATAATGCTTTGGGCAATTAGGGGTAATTATCATTTTTCACAGTGCCGGCAAATACCTAACCACATGCTCCCTCTCAAATTTGATGATGAAATAATCTTTAATAAATTTGCCAAATTTTTCCCGTAAGGCCGCAAATTTCAAGTTCATTTCTTGCTGATCCCGTACATGATACTCAATTTCAATATCCGCACCATTGATGTAAAAATCCAGATAGACAACGTTGGAATCATATTCCAGATAACTGATCAAAGATTTCTTTTCAGCTTCCGTATATCCCTGAAGATAGAGGTGAAGCTTAAAATAGTTATAACCCAGAGCATTGATATCAATAAATGGTCGGAAGGAAAGGATGATCCCCTGTTTCTGTAACTCCGCCAAATATTTCTTGGTGGTGTTGATGCTGGCATCGAGTTCTTTGCTGATTTGAATAATGTCTTTTCTCGCCTCTGTGGAAATGATATGTAGGAGCCTTTTTTGCAAGTCATTGAGTTCATAGGTGCTATGTCCTAGCTTTTTCTTCAGCGTTACCTGCCTTTTTGCGTCAACCAGATAGGATTTAGGGTAGTGGTAAATATCCACCACTTGCGAGACTTCTGTACCTGCAATAATAGAGCTAAACTCTTGTTGCAGGGACTGCAGCAGCTCATAAAATTCAAAGCGGCTTTTGCACCAGTAAATGATATCCAGATCCCACTTGCCCGAAACGCTAAAACACCATGCCACCCGCGCATCTTTAAGCAGTTGTTGCACCACTTTCTGCTCTGCCTCAGGATTATAATTGCTGAACTTAAAGAAAACCCGATAACCCGTAAATCCCAGGACAGAGTTATTGATTTCTGTAAAATAGCCGCGAAGGATGCCTGCTTCCTCCATCTTTTTGATGCGATACGCTACCACATTGCGATGCGCGCGCACAGCTTTGGCCAGCTCGTTATAGGTAGCCCTCCCTTTCTGGTCCAATTCGTAGAGGATCTTACGGTCAAGGGCATCGATAGGCATAAGTTTGTTATTTTTATCATTATTTATAAATCTTTTGATGTTTTAGTGCATTTTTTATTGGTAAATTTTATATACCTAATAGTTCTCACTAAACAGTAAATTAAATGAAAAGGAGATAAAAAGAGATAACTGGAGGAAACGACGATGACACAAGCAACCCCCATAAAATATGGAAAAGTATTGGTAATTGAAGATAGCCCGACCGCTCGAGAAACTCTGCAACGAGTTTTACAAACGAGGGGCATTAATGCTGATTATGCTGCTGACCTGCAAACGGCACAAGCCTATCTTGCTCAACCAGACTACGATGCCGTTATCACGGACTTATTTTTCCCGCAGGAAGCAGGCACGGGAAAACGAGACAGCGGACGTGCTATTCTGGAAGAGATGCTACAGGAAGACGAAGAAGGAAAAAGATTTCAAAGGAAGCTGGCTGCTGGCATGGCAATGCTGGACAAGTTTCTCACTCCGGCCGACAAGAATAGATTTGGAGCAAATATGGTGCGTGCCTATTGCACTGACGAAGAACCTTTCTTGGGGATCAGAGATGATCTCGAGGAACATGCCCGTTGGGAGATTTCTAGGTACGGGATTCCCAACGGAAGAGATTATGAAGCCAGAAAAATAGAACTATCCACTCTTCCCGAACAAGAGGTTAATGATTTGATAAGGAAGATGTATCTTTGTTATTTGGTTCGATTTGTTGTAGTGAAGAATGAATCGAACCCCCATGAACATTTGAGGGATATTGCTCAGAATCTGAAATCCAAAGATGAACTTTTGTTAGGACCCCTGCCGCAAACGATTGAATGTTCAGAACTAAGAGAAGGTCGATTTATAGTAGAATACCAGGAGGTAAAAGAGAATGACTTTCAGGCATTCTGCGAATATGCTGGTCGGGGTGCGATTGACTATTACCAAGCTATGCGCGATGCGCTGGAAGAAAAAGAAGAGAATCAGCCAAATGGTCTGGTTATCGCAAAACTTCTTCAAGAACGAAAAATCCCCTATGTGCTAGCCACGTCCGTCTACCATCATAGTGTACTTGGACACAAACCATGCGAGTTCTTCCACGGAAAGTACTCGTCCCGCTGGGGAGATTCTGAGACGGACAGGAAGTATGGTGCCTGGGAAGACTGCGACTCGCCAAAGGGAAAAACAACGGAAAAGTTTTGGCAAAAGGTGCTGTCCAGTCTGGACAGGATAGTCTCTGAGTTTCATCAGGAAAAGCAAATGGAGGATAGCTAATATGGCAACAGCAGAATTGAGCGATTTACCGCTCCCCAGGATCAATGATTGCCCGCCAGAGCAAACTACCCTGCCCAGCACTTTCTCATATGCTCTTCGAGCCAATGGAAAGAGATTTCACCGCAAGATTTATAAATAATAACTTCTAATTACAATAAATTACATGAGACTGATTATTACTCTCCACGCCCGTGAACGCATGGACTATCACGGCATCACGGAAGAACAGATTAAAACGGCCATCCAGCGGGGAGCAAAAGTGCCTCAGACCGATGGCTTCCTGGTGATGTATACATACATCCGGGTGGCATATAAAGTAAAATACGACAAATGCATCATCAAAACGGTGATGATGGATAGGTGATGAACATGACTAAATGCTATCTCTGTGAAAAAGGAGTACTTAAGGTGAAGGAAGTTCCCTATGCCGTCTATGGGGAACCCATCGGCAAATTCAAGGGAGAGGTGTGCGAACAATGCGGGGAAACATTTTTTGATGAGGAGACTTCCCTTGAGATTACAGAAGCAACAAAATCCAAAGGACTGTTCGGCATGGGAGCGAAAACGAAGATTGGACAGGCGGGAACGACGTTGGACATACGCTTACCCAAGAGAATCATTGACTTTTTACATCTGGAAAAAGGAAAAGAAGTGACCATGTACCCGGAATCGAAACGGAAGTTGGTGATCGAGCTGTAATAACATTTAAATAATCCACCCCAATTATGCAAACATCAAAGAGAGGTGTCCATCATGACTATCAACGTCGCCATCAATGGCTTTGGCCGTATTGGCAGAATGTTTTACAGGGCAGCATATAAAGACCCCCAAATCAATATCGTCGCCGTAAATGACTTAACCGACAACAAGACCCTTGCCCATCTGCTTAAATATGATTCCATCCACAATCGCTTCGAGGAAAACGTCAGCTTTACAGACAGCTCCCTCGTCGTAGGAAAGAAACTGCTCAAAGTATTCGCCGAAAAAGACCCCTCCAAACTTCCCTGGAAGCAGCTTAAAGTAGACGTGGTGGTGGAATCAACCGGCCGCTTCACCAAGCCTCAGGACGCCGCCATCCACCTTACTGCCGGCGCACGAAAAGTAGTTATCTCCGCACCCTGCAAATGTGAAGATAATGTCTGCCCCATTGATACGGTGACATTAGTGTGGGGTGTCAATGAGAAGCTCTACAACAAGAAACAGCATCATGTCATCTCCAACGCTTCCTGCACCACGAACTGTGTCGCGCCGGTATTAAAAGTCATCCTAGATAGTGTAGGCATCAAACGTTGTTTCTTTACAACTGTCCATGCTTATACCGCCGATCAGAACATCGTCGATGGCCCGCATAAAGATTTGCGGCGATCACGGGCGGCAGCACTCAACATCGTTCCCACCTCTTCCGGGGCAGATATTGCCACCATCGAAGCGATCCCTTCGTTGAAAGGCAAGTTACGAGGCTTCGCCATGCGCGTTCCCGTTCCTGATGGCAGCATTACTGACTTCACCATTGAAACAGAAAAAGACGTGACTCCAGAACAAGTCAATAAACTATTGCAGAAAGAAGCCAACGGAAAGTTCAAGGGGATAATTCAGTATTCCGAAGATGAGCTGGTTTCCTCTGACATCATTCACAATCCCCATTCCGCCATCATTGACTCCAAGCTGACCAATGTCGTAGACCGGAGGGTGCTCAAGATTGTGGCCTGGTATGACAATGAGTGGGGATATTCCAACAGATTGGTGGATGTGGTGAAATGGATTGGATAATTTAAAAAAATCACTCAAAATAAATCCTCTTCACCCCTTTCACATTCATCAGCCTTCGCACCAGCTCCTTCAACTGCTCCAAATCCCGAGGCACGACTAAGAACGAAGCTTCCGCATGCCCAATATCCAGCAATTTTGCTTTCGCTTCCTTCACTTCAAATCCCGCTTGGGCAATGGTATTCAATAAATCAGCCAATAATCCGCTTCTTTCCTCGGCCCGGACAAAAAATTTAAGTTTCTGTCCAAACGTATTTTTCCAGCTTACCTTCACCCATCGCATCTCTTCTTTGAGCGCCGCCCGGCAATCCTGACGATGCACCGAAATGACCCTTCTCTTGGTAACTAGTCCAACAATATCCTCTGAAGGGATGGGCAGACAACATTTAGCAAATTCACAGCGCGCCGCGGGAAAATCGACCGCTTCCGTTAATACTCCTTGTTCTTCGGTAACCGCCGGCTTAAGCGGTCGGAAATGAAAAGGTGCTAACTGCTCATGTTCTTTCAGCGACTTCCGAATCTTCTGCCGAGCCCGTCCCGATTTCACCACTTTCAGCCAGCTGCGGCGCGGACGTTGATTCTTGTTCGTCAACACTTCCACTACATCCCCTAACTTCAATCCCTCTTTTAAAGGCACGAACCTGCCATTGACCCGTGCGCCAACAGCATGATCACCAATATCCTGATGCACCAGATAAGCAAAATCAAGAACCGTCGCCCCTGAAGGCAATTCCTTTGCTTCCCCCTTGGGGGTATAACAATAAATGGTATCACCAAAGACATCCACCGTTGCCGTTTCCAAAAATTCCTTGTTCTCCATAGTCTTTTGAAGATTCAAAACTCCCCGTAACCAGGCTACTTTTTTTTCAAACTGCTCCTCTGAGGAAATCCCTTTATACTGCCAGTGTGCTGCCAGTCCTTCCTCTGCCAATTCATCCATCTCAGCAGTTCTTATTTGCACTTCCAAAATAGAACCATCAGGCAACTTTATCCCGGTATGAATCGATTGATACCCGTTGGGTTTAGGAGTGGCGATATAATCTTTTAATCTCCCCTCCATTGGCTCAAAATGCTCATGCAGCAGCCCCAGCAGGATATAACAATCCTGGACATCTTTCACCATGACTCTGATTCCCAGCAGATCATACAAATCCCGCAGATTTTTATCATGCTGTAATTTTTTATAGATGCTATAGATATGCTTGGAGCGGCCTTTAATGGCAGCTATATCAACTTTCCCCGCTGCCAAGCTGCCAATAAGTGAAATAGTCTCCTCAACCTTCCTTTCCCGCTGCTCCCTAGTCTCTTCCAAAAAAGTGTTGATTTCCTGATACTTCCGGGGATTCAAAATTCTAAAAGCTGAATCTTCCAATTGTACCCTCATTCTTTCCACACCCAAACGATATGCCAGGGGAGCATAAATCTCCAGCACTTCCTGCGCAATGCGCTTCTGCTCTTCCACCGGTAAGACTTCAATGCTCCGCAGATTATCCAATTTAGCTGCCAGCTTTACGATAACAACTCTCACATCCTGCAAAGTAGTGAGCAGAATTTTACGCACCGCCTCCGCTTCCATCTTCTTATTCTTCGACTTAATCGCCTTAATCCCTTCTACTTCCAACAGCAGCTGCACTATTTCCGCACCAAACCCTTCCCGCACCTCTTCTGCTGGCGCATACGCCAGAATCCCATGCAACAGCCCGGAAACGACCATTTCCGGTTCCGCCTTATTTTCAACCAGAATAGTAGCAACTCGGACATTGTGATCAAAGTAAGAATCGCCAGCTAAACGCTTTTTGTCAGCAAGATATTTCCTGGCAAAAGAAAGAGCCTTTTCAAACAAAACTATCGAAGTAGTATACCCTTTCTCCTTACAAAGTTCAATAAAGTTGGACATAGAACAAGTATTATGTGTTGCATTAAAAAGATTTGTGTACAACAATATTATTATTTTAATTCTTCCTCAATTCTCAGCAATTGATTATACTTCACCGTCCTTTCCCCCCGGCAGGGCGCTCCTGCCTTGATCATCCCGCAGCCAATGCCCACCGCTAAATCAGCAATAAAAGTATCCTCGGTCTCCCCGCTGCGATGAGATACCATCACCTTCCATCCGGCTTGGTAAGCCACACGAACCGCGTCAAGAGCTTCGGTCAAAGTCCCTATCTGGTTTACTTTGAGTAACAAGCAAGTACAGCTCTTGGCAGCAATAGCCCTTTTAATCCGTTCAACATTGGTACACAGAAGATCATCACCGACTACTTGAATGCTGCTTTTCTGTGTCAGTTTTGCAAAAGAGCTAAAATCTTCCTGCTCAAAAGGATCTTCCAGCGAGACTAACGAGTACGTCGTAATAAGTTTCAGATAGTAATTCAATAATTCCGGTGGAGTCATTTTCTTCAACAGCGAGTAATATCCTTTATGATAGAATTCTGATGCGGCACAATCCATTCCAATTTCTATTTTTCCCTGATACCCGGCAGCCTTGATGGAATCTCGCAGCAGGATCAGCGCTTCTTCCGCACTCTTCACTGGAGGGGCGAAACCCCCTTCATCACCCACATTCGCTGCCAACTTTCCGTATTTCTTCTCAATAACTTTTTTCAAGACCTGATAGGTCTCACTCCCCATACGCAAGGCTTCGGCAAATGTTTTTACTCGGGGAACAATAAAGAATTCCTGAAAAGGCAAATCATTCTCAGCGTGCTTCCCGCCATTAATGACATTGAAATACGGCTGGGGCAGAGCAAGATGCTTCTGAATTCCCAGCAACTGATGGATGTAGCTGTACAATGGCTGCTGGTGCATCGCTCCTCCTGCCCTAGCGCAGGCTAAGGAAACGGCCAGGACAGCATTTGCTCCCAATTTTGATTTCGTATGCGTCCCATCTTTCTTAATCATGAGATAATCAATCTCCGCCTGCCTGCGGCAATCTTTTCCGATAAGTAAGGGAGCAATTATTTTTTCCACCTGAATAACCGCTTTCCGCACTCCTTTTCCCCAATACCGTTTCCCCCCATCCCGCAGCTCCAGCGCCTCATGCCTGCCGGTAGACGCGCCGCTGGGCACCGAAGCACGATACCAAACTTTATTGACCAGCACTTCTGCTTCTATGGTTGGATTTCCCCGGCTGTCTAGGATTTCACGGGCACGAATAGATTGAATAACTCTCATTACATCACCTCTTGCATAAAAGGAATAATTTCCTGTTTAAATTTTTGCATTTGTATATAGCTACGAACCTTTTGAGCGTGTTCTAAAGGGACGATGAAAACTCCTTTTCCCAATTTCCTGCCCCCATACTCATTCACCAGACCTTTCTGTTTATATACCTTTTTGCCTACTCGCTGTGTATATCCATACAGCTCACGCCATACCATAACATTTTTTTTCCTATCCTTACTAGGCGTAAGTATAAAAAGGAAGTAAGGTTTGGTTTCCATTTTTCCACTGAATTTTCCATACAAAATTAATCCATTGGCAACCAAGCTACGCTCAAGCGTATCCCATTCTTTCAATTTCCCTACGGTGCAATGAATTTTTCGCTTCACCCCCATAAGCTCCCAATACTTTTTGACTTTGATGGAATCAAAATACCTATCCCTCACCATGAGGATTGATTCTTCCAGCTTAAGGTCAACAACATCAACAAAAATGTCAATGTCGCTGCGTAGCCCTTCCTCTCCTCTGGCCACGGAACCGAACAGGACCACCTGCGTTATTTTCCCAGCATCCTTACCCAGCTCCTGAATAAGAAAAGAAACGAAATCAGCTGCATATGCCACTAACTTATAATTCATATCCAGTCACCTCTTGAAAGAGTTGCTTGAGATGGTTGAAGTTCCGAATAATTTCTTCTAAGACTTCTTCATTCTGCCGCTTGCCATAGCACAGATTATTACGGGGCACTTCAATCTTCATCATAAGTGAAAGAATCAAATGCTTATGAGGAAAATCAAAGGGAAATTTTGCGCTCACCGTTTTCATCGAATCAAACCAGTCGTGTTTCAACACCAAACCAGGATCTATCAGGTTCTTTTGATGTAAAATAATTTCCAGCATATCGACTGCTGCCGCTGAGGTATGAAATCCAATCGTCCTTTGTTTCAGCACCAAGCCTTTTTTAATAGCCATCTCTACCTCTTCAAAGCTTTCTCGCAAGTTCTCTAGATGGCTGTCTATCTTCATTTATTCTTTTTTATAGTACTAAGTATATAAAACTTATGGTACTAGGTAATATATGTGACTTAGTCAATCACATTTATGTGACTAAGTATATAAAGAAATT
>DUFZ01000055.1 GCA_013331635.1 Candidatus Woesearchaeota archaeon
GGTTATTCAAAGTCCTCTATAGTATAAACTCAGAGAGTATAAACTAACACCAGAAAAGATTAATAAACTATCAAAAGGAACTCTCATTAAAGAGGAACGATGGCCAGCCAAATTATTTCACGTCTTCCAGTGCTCCTAGTAGAAGGAATGGAAAGTCTAATCCTTTCACATTATTCGCTGACGAAGCAGTTCCTGAATACTATTGACCCGGACCTGCTGGAAGAGATTTCTAAGAGAAAAGCTTTGAATATATTTACCATAGCAGCATCGGAAACGCCGGCATATGCCAAGTTTCTCCGCCGGAACCGAGTCAAGCCAGAGCGAATAAGGACTATCGCTGACTTTGAATCACTGGTGCCAGCTACGGACAAGGTTAATTATGTAAAACAGTTTCCATTTGAAGAGCGGTGCCGGGGCGGGCATCTTCCCACCCGGGGAAATGTTGATGAAAGCGGGGGAACTTCAGGGATACCCACTAACTGGATCCATGATTTCAGTGAAGAAAGCCTGCTGTTCAAAGCAGTCAATTTTGAGTTTAATTATGTGTTTGGGGGACAGAAGAAGGATTATTTTGTGTTGAGCGCCTGGTCTTCCGGACCTTGGGCAACTGGTGTTAAATTCTGTGAGCTGATGGAACGGGTGGCCTTAGTCAAAAATACCACTACCGATCCTTTGGATATCATCAATACCTTGAAGATGTTTGGCAACAAGCGAAATTACCTGATCGGCGGGTATCCGCCTTTTGTACGCAACCTGCTGTATGATTACGATGATCAGATTTCCTGGAAAGATTATACCATCGATATCATCACCGGCGGAGAGGGAGTGACTTTAGAATGGGTGTATCACCTCCGCAAAAAGCTACAGAAAAAAGCGAAAATAGTATCCTCCTACGGCGCATCGGACATTGACATCGGAATCGGATTCGAGAGCCCGCTGGCTTTTTTCATACGGGAGACCATTGCCAGGAATCCGGCTTTAAAACAAGAGCTTTTCCCCCATAATGACCTGCCGATGATTTTCCAGTATAACCCGACGACGCATTATATTACGGAAAAGAAGAACGCCGAAGGATGCCCCGAATTTGAAATCACGCTCCTGGACAAACACTCGGCGCTGCCGAAAGTAAAATATAATCTCCATGATGCGGGAAGAAAGTTGAGCTTCAAGGAGATGATACGGGCTATTGAAAAACATCGTCCCCATTTCTGGCCTGAGTTTAAGTCCAAAGCTCAGGGGAAGGAGGAGGATATTCTGCACCTGCCTTTCTTATGCGTATTTGGAAGGAGCGATGGAACCTTAAGCTTTGATGGAGCTAACGTGCATCCTTCCGATATCCAAGAGTGCACGGAGCTGCATCCAGAACTGCAGCGAAAGATAAACCGCTTTAAAATGGAGAAAGATTTTGATCGGCAGCATAACCCCCTTTTTATTATCCATATTGAGCTTAAAAAGAACTGCCGGGGAGAGAAAAGACTGGGGCAGAAATATGAACAAGTATTAAGAAAGGAACTGCCAAAAGTAAACCGTGATTTTAAAGAATCGGTATCAAAGAATCCCAAGCTGGCGCCAAGGGTAAAACTCTATGCCTTTGAGCATCCACTGTTTCGCAAAGATGATACGAAAGTTAAGAATATCTATATCGTCAAAAAGCAGTAATCTTATTTTTTATTCTTTCTGATGAATTCTTCGATGAGGGGGCTGATCTCATCGGCATTCCAGATGATGGCTTTATGGCGGGCTCCTTTGATTATTTTTAATTCTGCTCTCCGGTTCAGTTTTTTGAGGTGCTGGGAGTATCTTAAAGGAACGACGTCATCACGCTCACCGGCAAGAATCAGCGTGGGAACACCCAGATGCTGGACCGTTTCATAGATTAGTTTTTGATTCTTATGGACATATTCTTCCATATTATCTAAAGTTTTAACGATACTTTGCAGGGGAGTCAAGCTCATAAGATGGCTCAGCATATGAAACTCGGCCTTAACGCCTTCAACGGAAAGGTCTACATCCTGTACCTGGGAAAGATGCTGCAGCAAGGCAGTAGCCCGCCGGCTAAACTTGTAATTAGCTAAGTATCGTAAAAATCGGGTAACATGGGGCCCAAAGTTAAGCAGGCGGTTATGGCGAAAAGGATAGGTACTGGCGCTCTCTACCAGCACCAGAGAGTCAGGATACTTTTTTTTATACAGCATACAGTAATTGATAGCAATCGCACCGCCTAAACTATGGCCCAGCAGACAGAAGTTCTGCACCCCCTGCACTTTCAGCAGATTATACACATCACGGGAAAAATAAGGAACCTTATATCTTTTGAAATCTTCCGGAGCGCCTGATAATCCATGCCCCCGCAAGTCTAAAGTAAGAGTGGAATAGCCACGGCGCTGAAAGTATTCTATCTCTCTTTTCCAGACGGTCCAATTGGCGCCAACACCATGCAGGAAGACTAAAGTAAGAGGATTTTCACCCCGATGATGCAAGCTATAAATCCGCGTTCCGTCAAAGGATGATACTATCTGCCTCATTTTAAGAGAAGGAGTAGAGCAGGATATATAAAGATTGTTCTTAAAGAATTTAGCACGCTTTAATGTTTTCAGCTATCAGCGCTTTTTCCACGCAGATTTGCTCTTCATCGTACATGATGACTTTAGGGATGATCTTGATTTGGCGAAGGTCGCCGCTGATGCTGGAGTCAAAACTGGCATGCCCAAGATAGGTTCCGGTCTTTATTATTTTGGCATCGTTTAACTCGGTAGACTTGGCTTCCTTACTGCCGATGGCATTGAGAATCAAGCCTTCGACGTTGATGTTGACACCGTTTTCTACGGTAAAGGTGACTTCTTTTTTAGCTAGGTCGTAGCAAATCTGATTTTGACCATTGATGACCGCTAGTTTTAAGCCGATGTTGATAGGGCATTGGGCTTGCAATTCCACTTGGGCGCGCCCAAAATTCATGACTACGACGCCGAGGGAGACAGCAAAGGAAAGCAGAAGCATGGTTGCTATCAATGGCGCTATCCCTCTTTTGTCTACTAGGTACATAGGATAAGGTAAAGAAAGTGGGTATATAAAGATTTTGGAGAGAATTAGGGGAAGGAGTTTCGTACCCAGAAATACAAATTTAAATATTCAGTTATGGTAAGATTCTAAAAAAGATATGGGTTGGATTTAGGTCTGGAGCGTTCTGGCAAGAGGATTGTAATTCATCACTATTAAGTAATTTTTAAGTAGAAACATTTATAAGTACTTTGTAATATAGATATTGTAAAATCTAAAAGTGGTGAGTCGCCCATGGACTTATTGGAACTGAAAAAAGAACAAGTGAAATTAGCACCTAAGGTTGTGCTACGGGATGGTTTTACCAGTGTGAAAACTATCGGCGGCATGGCCTGCCAGCAAGCAGGGAATAAATTAATCGGCTGTGTGGTGGTATGCGAGTATCCTTCTCTGAAATTTATCGAAAAGAAAACGTATGTGTTAGCAAATCCACTTCCCTATCATCCGGGCTACACGGCCTATCGGGAAATGCCGGCATTGATGGAAGCGTATAATCAATTGGAAGAAGAACCAGATGTTATCTTGGTGCAAGGGGAAGGGGTTTTGCATCCGCGCCGAATAGGAATTGCAGCGCATATTGGGTTAGCACTTAATAAGCCAACCATCGGGGTGCAGGATGCCTTGCTTTTAGGGAAAGTTGAGAAAGGGAAGATTATTGCCTTCAATGAAATTATGGGTTTTGAAATCAAGACCCGGGAGCATTCTAATCCAGTGTACGTATCGCCGGGGCATTTGGTTTCGCTGGGAGCAGTACTGCAGATAATTACGGGAGCGATTTGTTATCCTCATAAAATGCCGGAACCGATTCATATTGCCCATAAGATCGCTAAGAAGAAGGCAGGGGAAGAAAAAGAAGTTGCGAAAGAAAAAGTGAAATACATTGCGCCAGATCGGAAACAGATGGGAGTTCCTGCTATGAATCATTCAATAGAGAAGTGTCCTTAAAATGCTTCTGGGAAAATTGGAGGACGTGCTGGGACTGCCCTCACTGGGTATTCTGGTTATTGATGTCCAAAGCGATGACTCCGATGAAGAATTTGATCTATTCGTGAAAGGTAAAATTGGACGAATGAAAGAAGTGCTTTCACAGGGCAGAAAGTTATATAAACGTTGGAAAAATTACTAAAATAGGGATCAATTGCGGGTTTCTGATTGGTGGGAGCAGGCTGAAGCAGATTTACAGGTAGGAAAAGAATTTCTTAAACTTGCCAAGGGGGCTCTCTGATGGACTCACCAGAAATTAAACCAATAGTCCCTTTTTTAAAACGGTTACGAGAACAGTATCATCCAGAAAAAGTTATTCTTTTTGGATCTCGGGCTAAGGGAACTGCAAGAAAAGACAGTGATTATGATCTCTGGGTAATATCTAAAGATTTTAAGAAGATTGAATTTTATCAAAGAATGGTATATCTATATCGTTTAAAAAGAGGGCTTAATGTTTCCATGGATATTATTGGTCTTACCCCAAAAGAATTTAAGCAGAAGAAACAAAAGGAAGGGGTTATTTAAGATGCTGTTAGAGAAGGAAGAGAATTAGCAATTTTGTAGCACAACTGCGAATCAGCTTGATTTCATCAACTCTAACATTACTATATTTAATAATCAAAATTCCTATTTTTTGGCTGAAACCAAGTATAATCCTGTTGCCAGAAGAATCAGTTTCTGCGGGTCTACGGATACAATCATTCTTTCTCGTACCAGTGCTTCATATAGTCTAAAAATAGCTTCATCAGAAATCCCTTAGTATAATTGTTATTTATTAGGAGTAAATTTTTATTTCAGAAAGTACGAGTACGGAATTAATTTTGGACTATAGCAACCTTTATAAACCAAAAATAAAACCTCGGTAGAAAGAGGAACACTGCTGTGACGAGAATTAACCGCATATCAATTCATGGATTTAAGAGCTTTGCGCATAAGACTGATATCCCCTTCGATACTAAGTTTAACTGCATTCTGGGGCCCAATGGATCGGGGAAAAGCAACGTGGGGGATGCCATCTGCTTCGTCCTGGGAAGGCTGTCGTCCAAGTCTCTGCGGGCGGAGAAAGCGGCTAACTTGATTTTTAACGGCGCGAAGAGCAAGAAGCCTTCCTCAGCGGGAACGGTGGAAATCGCTTTTGATAACAGCGGAAAGGTTTTTCCGAATCCTGCACCCGAGGTCGTGGTAAGCCGTACTATTACTACTAATGGCAACAGCATTTACCGTGTCAACGGCAAAAAATTGACCAGAACGGAAGTGCTTGATTTCTTAGGCGCGGCTAAGATTAACCCAGAGGGCTATAATATCATCCTGCAAGGAGATATCATGCGGTTTGTGGATATGCATACCCTGGAAAGGCGAAAAATCATCGAGGAAATCAGCGATGTGACCATTTACGAGGAAAAGAAGCATAAAGCCCTGCTGGAATTGCAGAAAGTTGACGAGCAGCTGAATAACGCGGAAATCATCCTCAAAGAGCGAAAAACCTATCTGAAAGAATTAAAAAAAGACCGCGATCAGGCTCTGCAGTTTAAGGAACTCCAAGATAAGATCGATTCCAACAAAGCAACCTATATTCATCTTCAGATTCAAGAGAGGGAACAAGTGAAGGGTAAATTTGATGTGGAAAGCGCTGGATTTCAGGATAAAATTAATGTGGCGGAAAAAGAAGTGGTGGAACTCAAAAATACTATCGCTAAGCATAAAGAGACCATCATCAAAATCAATCAGGAAATTGAACAGAAAGGTGAAAAAGAGCAGGTCAAGGTCCATCGGGAAATTGAGGACTTAAAAGTAAGCCTGGCCAAAGAGAAGGCCAGAATTTCAACCTTGAAGGATGAAATCAACAAAATCGGGCAGCGAAAGGACCAATTCAAGGAAGAAAGCAAGGAATTGATGGACAAAGCAGCCAAGCAGCAGCAGCAAGCACAAGATCTGCAGCAGAATCTCAAGCAGAAACAGAAAGAACTGCAGGACCTGGAGCAGAGCATTGCTGCTTTTAAGAAGAAAAATAAGATTGAATCTTCTCAGGATATCGATATCGAAATTGAAGAGAAAGACCAGCTGATTGAGAAGAAGCAGGAAGAGGTGCAGCACCTGCGGCAGAAGCAACAAGAATCTCTGAGAGAGAAGGATAAGGTGGAATATCAACTGCAAACTCTCGATGACCGCATCAAGAAAGTGCAGGAAGTGGAAAAAGGAAACCAAGAGCAGATCAAGATTTTACAGCAGCACAAATCTAATTTTAAATCGGCGACGCTGCGATTAAACCAATTGCTCGAACAGGACAGCAGTTTTGCATCACAAGTAGCTAACGCCCGGCGCAAAGTGGCAGAACTTCAGGAACAGCAGGCAAAATTAAATGCGCAGACCATGAGCTATAAAGCCGGGCTGGAAAGCAACCAGGCTATTCGAAACATTCTGGAAAACAAAAAGAAGTTCAAGGGAGTGCATGGAACGGTGGCAGAGTTAGGCCAAGTCAATAAAAAATACTCTTTAGCGCTGGAATCAGCTGCCGGCGGAAAAATGCAGCACCTGGTGGTGGATGATGATAAAACTGCGGCAGAATGCATTCAATTCTTAAAAGAGAATAAATTAGGAACGGCGGCTTTCATTCCACTCAATAAGATCAAGTATCCGGAAATCAGCGCCGAAGACAAAAAACTGCTGAAGCAGCCGGGAGTGCATGATTTTGCACTGAACTTAGTTTCGTTCAAGCCAGCTTTTCAGAAAGCGTTTGCCCATGTCTTTGGAAGCACCATGGTCGTCGATACTATTGAGACGGCCAGGCAAGTGGGCATCGGGCGCATTAAAATGGCGTCCCTCGATGGAAATCTGGCGGAAAGCAGTGGAGTGATGAAAGGAGGATTCATCTATCGAAAAAATGCTTTAGGATTCAAAGAGAAAGATTCGCTGGAAGAGTTGGAAAAAGTAGACAATGATATTTCTGAACTGCAAGGAGTGGTTGCTAACCTGGAAATAAAGCGCGAAGCCAATGAGAAAGAAATCGCCTCGCTGCGCATCAAGAAAGGAGAATTAGAAGGAGAGATCATCAAGCTGGAAAAAACCCTGCATTTAGATACGGCTGATCTGGATGCCTCCACGGGGATGAAGAAAGAATTAGGACAGCAATTGAAACAAGTTACCGAGAATCTAGCTGCCATCCAAAAAGATATTATTACCATCAACAAGGATCTAGGCGAGTTGAAAACCAAGAAACAACTGCTGCGGGAACAAGTGAGTGAGCTTCGCAATCCGCGGGTTTTAGCGCAATTAAGCGCCTACGAAGAGTCAAAACAAAAGTGCCGCGAGGATATGTTGCGGATGGAGTCGGACTTCAAGAATATTTCTTCACAGGTAGAGCAGCTTATCGCGCCGGAACAGGAGAAAATAAAAGAAATCCTGAAACAGCACGAGAAAGAAGAAGGGCAATTCTTGGGAGAGATTAAAAATTTGAATGCTTCTATTGGACAAAAGGAGAAGGAATTGGAACTCAAGGAGAAAGAAAGCAAGGAATTCTATTCCAAGTACCGGGAATTGTTCGCCCAGCGGGAAAAATTAAGCGCTGATATTACCAAAGCGGAGAATGCCATGGAAAACGCCCGGGAGAAAATGCGGGTCCAGGAGCGGGAAATTAATTTAGTCTCGTTGAAAAATGCGGAAGTGAAAGCCAAATTAGCCGGGCTGCAAGAAGAGTTTAGCAAATATAAGAATGCGGAGATCATCAAGAATAAGAATGCGCAGGAATTACAGCATGAAATCAATAAATTTGAATCGATGCTCACCTCGATGTCAGCGGTGAATATGAAAGCGCTGGAGATCTATGAGCAAGTGGAAGGGGAATATACTAAATTAGTTGAAAAAAAAGAGGGGTTAGACAAAGAGAAGATCGATGTGTTGACGTTGATGAATGAAATCGAGACCAAAAAGAAAGACCATTTCATGAAGACTTTCACGCAAGTCAATGAGAACTTCCAGCGGATCTTTACCAGCTTGTTCAATAAGGGAAAAGCATACCTGCAATTAGATAATGCGAATCAGCCATTTGATGATGGGCTGAGCATCAAAGTGCGATTAGCCGGCAATCGATTTTTAGACTTGAAATCGTTATCGGGCGGGGAGAAGACGCTGACGGCATTGTCATTCATCTTTGCCATCCAGGAACATCAGCCGGCATCATTTTATGTGCTGGATGAGATTGATGCGGCACTCGATAAGCATAATTCTGAAACCTTGGCAAAATTAATCCGAAATTATGCTGACCAGGCGCAGTATATTGTCATTTCCCACAACGATGCCTTGATTTCTGAAGCGGATACACTCTTTGGAGTGAGCATGAATGAAGGGGTTTCTAAGGTAACGAGTTTGAAAATCTGAGACGAACATTTTAAATGGTGGTATTGCTTTGAGTATACAATGGCTAGACCAATTGAACCTACCCCAACCTTAGAAGGTGTGGATGCGGAAAATTTCTATCAAGAATTAGAGAGACCTAGGACTCGTGAGGAGATTGAACAAAGAAAAAAAATGTTTGCAGAAGCAGACAGGGTATTTAAGCGATTAGGGAAACATATCATTCAGAAGATGTCAGAATAATGAATATAAATTCTTTGCCAAACATAACTTCCTCTGAAGTTGCAGTGCAAGAGGTTTCCTCATTATACACTTTACATCATTTTGACTTGTGGTGATGAAGACCTCAATGAATTTCTTAAGATTGATAGTCTCAATTATAGAAACCAGCTCATAGCCAAAACATTCCTGGTTATTTACAAAGAACAAGTGGTTGCTTTCTTCAGTGTCATGAATGATGCGATAAAACTCAAACAGGAGGAAAGCAGTGGAACACAGAACTTAATACGCTTGCATGAATATCCAGCGCTCAAAGTCGGGCGACTGGGGGTTGATAAACATTATCAGCGCAGGGGCCTGGGAACAATTTGCTTCAACTTCATTCTAGGACCAGCAAGAAAAATAAATGATGCCTCGACGTGTCGGTTCATTACTGTTGATTCCCATCCTGAAAGTACAGCTTTCTATGAAAGACAAGGTTTTGTTAGGAACCAAAGGTATGGAAAGAAACAAAACTTTGTGAGCATGAGGTTAGATTTATTAAATTAAGTTTTTCTGTGAATATTCTTTGAAAAAGACAGGGACTGAGTAAAGCAAGAAAAAAATTAGAAAGCGTAGCTTCCAGCACCAGTTACTAAATCAGCAAGATCAATGGTGGCTCGAAGGTATCTGGTGGGATCAAGACTTCTTTGACTTGCTAAGTACTCTGATGGGGGAATAGATTTTCCACACTTACTTAATTCAAGCAAGTGATTATATAAAGCTCTTTCTGCCGTTTGTTGTAGCTTTTCCAACGATAATCCCTGAAGGGGAGTTGCTTTTACATCGCATTCGGGAATATCCGGAAAGGTTACTTCATATCCATCTGGCAGGGAGATAATATTTCCTATATAGCTTCTGGTTGCTTGATCTTCCATTTTTGTGGGTATCGTTGTTGTTTAGCGCAGGGAAATTTTTGTCAGATTCACAAAAACTTCTTGGCTTTTTCCATGAGAGGCATTATTTTCTCAACTTCGTCTTTGGTTAAACGGCCTAGTTTGGCAAAGGAATACTCGCCATCCATGGTCTTGGTTTCCCTCGAAAGCTGCAGTTTGGGTGTGCCATTATTGTAGGCAAACACACTCACGGTGATTCTGCTCTTATCAAATCCGAGTGCTTCGGAAAATAATTCTTGGTCTAATGATTTGTCGAATCCTGGCATGTGAAAACCTCCTGATGTTCTAAAATAGGTTTTGAAGCAGGTACTTTAAAAAGATTGTGTTAAATTTAAGAAATTTAGGAGGATATTCACACTTTTCTTCGCAACAAATCATATTCCTCTTTTGAAATATCTATCTGCTTGAGAATTTCTAAGAGTAATCCTTTCCCTAATTCCTCACCACCATGTACGGGAACGACTGTTTTTCTGCCATCAGGATGAACATATCGTACATGGCTTCCAACCTGATGAACTTTCTCAAAACCTAATTTTTCTACAATCTTACATAATTTCCAACCAGAAATAGGAATTAATTTAGGCATTGGCTTTTACTTCAAGCTGTTGGATGCCCACAAATTTCAGAGGAAGGAAAGCTTCTTTTTCAGATTCCAAACAAACCTGAATCGCTTCTTTGACTCTTTCCATGGCCTGTTCAATGCTTTTGCCTTGGGTGTAACAACCCTGAAGATCAGGAACTTTTGCAACATATATTCCATCTTCATCTTGTTCAATCAACACAATAAAAGTTCTATTTTCCATATTTATAGGGATAGCCATACTGGCTATATAAACTTTTTTATAAAAATTATGAAATTACTCACACATCCAAATTAACCACTTCTTTGGCGTGCTTCTCGATGAACTCCCGTCGGGGCTCGACTTCGTCGCCCATCAGAATGGTGAAAATTTGGTCGGCGACGATGGCATCTTCAACGGTAATCTGCTTCAGCGACCGCACTGCCGGGTCCATAGTAGTTTCCCACAACTGGATGGGATTCATTTCTCCCAGACCTTTGTAGCGCTGAATGGTAATACCTTCACCCCATTCTTTGACGAGAGCATCTTTTTCAGCGTCATGGTACAGGTACTGGATATTTTTCCCTTTCTGTAATCGGTACAGAGGAGGCATGGCGATGTAAATATGGCCTTGCTCTACCAGCGGTTTCATGTAGCGGTAGAAGAACGTCAGCAGGAGGGTCATGATGTGGGAGCCATCAACATCGGCATCACAGGTGATGATGATTTTATGGTAACGCAATTTTGATATATTAAATTCTTCTCCTATTCCGGTGCCCAGGGCAGTAATCATGGTGATGATCTCTTTATTTTCCATCATTTTGTGAATGCGGGCTTTTTCAACGTTAATGATTTTTCCTTTCAAAGGCAAAATGGCCTGGAATTCACGGTTGCGGCCTTGCTTGCAACTTCCACCGGCAGAATCGCCCTCGACGATATATAATTCGCACTGCGCAGGATCGCGGTTGCTGCAGTCAGCCAATTTACCGGGCAAGCCAGCGCCTTCCAAGGCGCCTTTACGCCTCGTTAATTCGCGGGCTTTGTGGGCGGCTTCACGAGCGCGGGCGGCATCAAGGCATTTTCCTACTATCAACTTTACGATTTGAGGATGCTCTTCTAAATAGGTCTTCAGATTATCATGGACGACGGAACTGACGATGCCAAACACTTCGCTGTTGCCTAATTTGGTCTTGGTCTGGCCTTCAAATAAAGGCTCCTGGACTTTGACGGAAATAACGCTGGTGAGCCCTTCCATAGCATCTTCACCACTGAGCTTGAGGTCATTTTTCCCGTTTCCTTCCTTAGCCATGGAATTGAGGACTCTGGTTAAAGCAGTTTTGAAGCCGGATAAATGCGTGCCCCCTTCAATGGTATCAATGTTGTTGACAAAGGAAAAAATGTTCTCCTGATACCCGGCATTATAGCGCAGGGCAATTTCAACTACGACGTCATCTTTGGTTTTTTCAAAGTAGATGACTTCATGCAGGGGAGTTTTATTTTTATCAACGAAGATGACAAATTCTTTGATACCTCCCTCGTACTTGAATTGGTCACGTTTATTTTCCTCTCGCTCATCAATAAGTTCTATGTCAATGCCTTTATTTAGGAAGGCTAATTCTCTCAGCCGTTTGGCAAGGACGTCGTAATGGTACGTTCTCTCGGCAAAAATCTCGGGATCCGGCAGGAAGCGGACGGTGGTGCCTTTGTCGGGGGTTTCTCCACGCTCTTCTAATTTGGTAACGGGCTTGCCCTGAGAATATTTTTGATAATGGATTTTTCCCTGGCGTTTGACGGCTATCTCAAGGTCTACGGAAAGGGCATTCACGACACTTAGCCCCACGCCGTGCAATCCCCCAGATACTTTATAGGAATCTTTGTTAAACTTGCCCCCAGCATGGAGTTTGGTTAAAGCTACCTGCACGGCGGGAATGCCTAATTTAGGATGGATATCAACGGGGATTCCACGGCCATTGTCGATAACGGTAATGGAGTTATCTTTATGGATAATAACAATGATCTTAGTGCAGTAGCCAGCGAGAGCTTCGTCAATGGAATTATCGACAATTTCGTAGACTAAATGATGCAGGCCGCGCATACTGGTGTCGCCAATGTACATACCGGGGCGTCTGCGTACTGCTTCCAGACCTTCGAGTACGGTGATTTGCGCTGCGCCGTATTCATTTTGGGGCGGAGATTCCGGTGGTTTTTGGTCTGGAAGTGAAGTCATGGTAGGAACATCAGCGGGATATTTTTAGACGATTTTATAGGCGGGCTTATTTTTATTTTATCGTCGATAAATTGATATATTTTGGAGAATTTTGTGGTTTATAAAAGTATCGGTGTTTTACGAGTAACCATTAGTAAATAACAAATCTTTAAGGCTAGGGTGGGGAGTAACCCTTCACTTCCATTCCTTCTCTATTCTTCACAACCTTTAAAAGATGATTTTCTACTTATTCTTCCGAGGTGATGAGCATGGCATTAGACGAATTGGAAGATGAAAGCAGGGATGAACAGGTATTCTCTACCGAGAAAGAAGAGGGCCTGCTGGGGGCGGTTGAGAGCACGCTTGCTGCCTTTGCCGAGCGGTATTCCCTGCAGCGGCAGGACAGCTCTCCCTTGACCAAGAAGTATCATTACCGTAATGGTTCACCAACCCGCTATGCCCAACTGGAAGTTTTTCCGCTGGCAAAAGGAAACGGGCTGATGATTAAAGGAGCACTCTATCTTTCCTCAAATTCCCCACCGCGACCAATACCAAGCCGCATCGAAAGCAGCGATACCTTAGAGCGAGGGCTGGAAGAGATGTTTAGGAAGTTGCATCGGGAATATGTAAGCGTAATCTGAGTTCATTCCATAATATTTATAAGCTCTTTTAAAGCAGTACATATTATGGACCTAGAAACTGTTCTGAAAGAGATTGTTGCACAGAGAACTGAATTTTTTCAAAGCGGTGATGCACAACAAAGAGAGCGGGCTTTGCAATTAGCATCACAGGCGCATGAATATGCCCCAAATGATCCACGCACCAATTATGAATTGGGATGGTCCTATCGCGTACTTGGTAAATTTCTCGATGCTCTGCCTTTATTCGAGCAGGCTGCCTATCTTGATTCTCGCAATGCGAATTACCAGATGGAGTATGCCCGCATTCAATTTGTTGCCAGCCGTCAGGTTGACGATCATATGATTCAGGAAGAGTGGAGAAGAGGGGCAGAGAGAGCACTCAAAGAAGCAATAAAACTAGAACCAAATGAAGGACGATTTTATCATTTATTGGGGCAGTTGTATGAAGAAGAATTCAGAACACTGTGGGCCATTGATAATTATGAGATAGCACAGCGTACATTAGCGTCTATTCCAGAAACACAATTAACTCAGATGCAGAGATTCTATCGTGATGATGCTCCTCAGGCGATAGAACGATGTCGTTCTCGTCTTCCCTATATATGGGTGCCAACTGGTGATGGGGGAGTTCACAGTTGTGGGATAATGGTGTGATTAATTAGACTTCATCTACCCGCCAATGCGGGTTGACTTCCATATCTCCATAAGTATCTTTTCTCAGGAAGCCTTCCCAGGCGATCATCACACCTTGGTCAACGGCTAAGTTCATGGGAACGTTATAAAATTGGGCGCCTCGTTCCTTACACATGATGGCA